>NZ_JBWCAM010000007.1:277151-286112 GCF_056175065.1 Pseudomonas sp. JC1203 | reverse complement strand
GCAACTGTCTTTGAAATGGCGTCGTCTGCATCGCGACTAAAGTCGGCTCCTACGCCGTACGCGGTAGGAGCCGGCCTTGGCCGCGATGCAGGCGACGCGATCCAAGCGGTATACGCATTCGCGTAGCAGCAACTGTCTTTGAAATGGCGTCGTCTGCATCGCGACTAAAGTCGGCTCCTACGCTGTACGTGGTAGGAGCCGGCCTTGGCCGCGATGCAGGCGACGCGATCCAAGCGGTATACGCATTCGCGTAGCTGCCGCCAGGCTGCGTCCGACCCTCTCAGAAATCCTCAGCCTGAATCTGGTAAAGCGAGTCGCTGCCCGCGCGTATCGCGGCCTCAAGGCTGAGGATGCGCGGCAGCAACTTGGCAAAATAAAACCCGGCGGTGGCCAGCTTGGCACTGTGGAAGGCTTCGTCTTCGGTATGCTTGAGCGTCGCCACCCTTGCCATGCGCGCCCACATGTAGGCGTAGGCGACATAACCGAACAGGTGCAGGTAGTCCACGCAGGCGCTGCTGACGGCGTTGGCGTCCAGCGCCGCCTGGTCCAGCAGCCAACTCCCCACTTCCTCCAACCGCTGCAGCGCATCCAGCAGGGGCTTTGCATGAGGGCAGCCGGGCAGGGCCGCGTATGCGCGAATTTCATCGGTAAAGATCCGCAGCGCCTCGCCGCCATTGGCGATCACCTTGCGCCCCAACAGGTCCAGGGCCTGGATGCCGTTGGTGCCCTCGTAGATCTGCGCGATGCGCACATCGCGCACCAGCTGTTCCTGGCCCCATTCGCGAATGTAGCCGTGGCCGCCGAACACTTGCTGGCCGTGGATGCAGCTCTCAAGCCCGGTGTCGGTGAAGAAGGCCTTGGCCACCGGCGTCAGCAGCGCCACCAGCGCCTGTGCGCGCTCGCGTTCGGCGGCGTCGGGGGCGTGCCTGGCCAGGTCCAGCTGCTGGCCCACGTAGCAGGCGAACGCCCGGCCGCCCTCGGTCATGGCCTTCATGGTCAGCAGCATGCGCCGCACATCACCGTGGACGATGATCGGGTCGGCAGCCTTGTGCGGCGCCTGCGCACCTGCCGCCGAACGGCTTTGCAGGCGGTCGCGGGCGTAGGCCACGGCGTTCTGCCAGGAAGCCTCGGCACAGCCGATGCCCTGCAGGCCGATGGACAGGCGCTCGTAGTTCATCATCGTGAACATTGCCGCCAGGCCCTTGTGCGCTTCGCCCACCAGCCAGCCGGTGGCGCCGTCGAAGTTCATCACGCAAGTGGACGAGGCCTTGATGCCCATCTTGTGCTCGATGGAACCACAGCTCACGGCGTTGGCCTGGCCTGGGCTGCCATCGGCATTGACCAGCAACTTGGGCACCAGGAACAGCGAGATACCCTTGGGCCCCGCTGGCGCGTCGGGCAGGCGGGCCAGCACCAGGTGGATGATGTTCTCGGTGAGGTCCTGTTCGCCGCCGGTGATGAAAATCTTGCTGCCACTGATGGCAAAGCGGTCGTCGCCGGCCGGCACGGCACGGGTGCGAATCAGCCCCAGGTCGGTGCCGGCGTGGGCCTCGGTCAGGCACATGGACCCGGCCCAGCGCCCCTCGTACATGGCCGGCAGGTACGTGGCCTTGAGCGGCTCGCTGGCGTGCACGTCGATGGCCAGGCAGGCGCCGGCGCTGAGCACCGAGTACAGCGCCAGGCTGGAGTTGGCCGCGTAAAGCATTTCCTCGAACTGCACCGCCAGCATCTTCGGCATGCCCATGCCGCCCCAGGCCGGGTTGCCACTCAGGCCTACCCAGCCACCGCCACTGTAGGCGGCGTAGGCCTGCTGGAAACCGGCCGGGGTGCGCACTTGGCCGTCCTGCCAACGGGCGCCTTCCTCGTCGCCGCTGCGGTTGAGCGGCGCGAGGATGCCGGCGCTGACCTTTGCCGCTTCTTCAAGTACCGCGTCGGCGGTGTCGGCGTCCACCGTGTCGGCGAGTCCGGGCAGGCGTGCCCACAGCGCGGGGCCTTCGAATACATCGTGCAGCACGAAACGCAGGTCTTTCAGCGGGGCGGTATAGGCGGGCATGGCGGGTAAAACCTCTTGTGATTGTTGGTGGTGAAGCCCGTGGCAGAGCGGTTTGAAAAAACGCTCAAAAAAACTATTGATGACTCTATCAAAAATGATGACTATATCAATAGTGCTCGACCCGGCCCCTTCCACTGGGTGTGAGCTGACAACAACAAAGACAAACAGGACGACACCATGAACGCGATTGATCCCGCTGCACGCCCGCATGCCGCCATTGGCCAGGACCGCAGCACCACGCTGCGCGACTACGCCCGCGGGCTGATTCCCACCCTCAAGGCGCGTGTCGCCGAGACCGTGCGCCTGGGGCGCTTGCCCGCTGAAACCATTGCCGACCTTGAAGCCGGCGGCCTGCTGAGCATGACCACGCCCCGCCTGTACGGCGGCGACCCGGTCAGCGTGCGCACCTTCCTCGACGTGGTGGCCGAGCTGGGCCGCGCCGACGCTTCGGTGGCCTGGGTGGTGGCCCTGACCAACGTCACCACCTGGGCGGCCGCCGCGCTGTTCAACCAGCAGACCGGCGACGCCATCTTCCGCGGCGACAAGCCCGCGCGGGTGACCGGCGTGCTGTCGCCGCGCAAGGCCGTGGTGCGCAAGGTCGAGGGCGGCTATGTGATTGAAGAGGGCCTGTGGGGCTTCAACTCCGGCGTCTACCACGCCACCTGGGATTTCCTCGGCATGCCCATCGTCGATGCCGCAGGCAAGGTGCTGGACCAGGGCGCGGCGATGATCCCGGCCCATGAGCTGGAAATCCTCAACGACTGGAACGTGATCGGCATCTGCGGCAGCGGCAGCTCCAGCGTCAAGGTCAGCAACCTGTTCGTGCCCGAGGCGCGCGTCACTTCCATGAGCCGCGCCATCGAAGGTGACTACGCTTCCAGTCACCTGGCCGACGAGCCGCTGTTCCGCACCGCGTGCATGCCCATGCTGGCCATCATCCTCGCGTTTCCCGCCCTGGGGCTGGGCGTGGCGGCGCTGGAAACCTTCCTGGAAACCCTGCCACGCCGGGGTATCCAGTACTCCTGGTACGCCAAGCAGTCCGAGGCGCCCATCACCCACCTGCAGGTGGGCGAGGCGTCGGCGAAAATCGACGCGGCGCGGGCGGTGCTGGAACGGCACGCCGAAACCATGGACGTCAGCGCTGCCTCCGGCGTGTACATGGACTTCCAGGAACGCGCCCGTATACGCCGCGACGTCGGCTATGCCGAGAAGCTCATCTGGGAAGCCGTGGACCTGCTGGCCTCGGCTTCCGGCGGCTCGCTGGCGTCGGTCAACAACCCCATGACCCGCATCTGGCAGGACGCGCGCATCGCCTCGCTGCATGGCGTGGTCAGCCCCAACACCAACTTCGAGACCTACGGCCGCATCCTCTGCGGGTTGACGCCTGGCACCCCGTTCATCTGAACCGGGCAGCACTTCATTACAGGAGACAGGCACATGCAGGTTGAGCAAATCGACGCCCGCGCCTTTCGGCGGGTCATGGGCAAATTCGCCACCGGTGTCACGGTGGTCACTTTCGAGCATGAGGGCAGCACCGCCGGCATGACCGCCAACGCGTTCATGTCGCTGTCGGTGGACCCGCCCATGGTGCTGATCGCCGTGCGCAACCCCTCGCGCTTCGCCAGCAGCGTGGCGGTGGGCGACCCGTTCGGCATCAGCTTCCTGCGCGAAGAGCATGAAACCCTGAGCAGCCACTTCGGCGGCCGCCCGCAGCCGGGCCACGCTCCGGCCTTCGTGCCGGTGCAGCAGGTGCCGGTGCTGGACGGCGCGCTGGTGCAGTTGGCGGTGCGCGCCAACGCCGTGCACGCGGGCGGCGACCACCTGATCTACACCGCCGACGTGCTGGGCCTGGCCGAGTCGGACGGGCGCCCGTTGCTGTTCTTCTCCGGCGCCTACAAACAGCTGCACGCACTGGACCCGGCCACCTGCTGGTTCGACGTCGGCTGACCGCCGGCACCGCTTGAACACTGCTTTCCCACACGGTCCCGCGGGCACCGTGCGGCCCCGCTTTGCCCGCGAATTCACAAGAACAAGGAGCACAAGATGATTGCCGTTCGCGATATTGCCTACGTGCGCTACCAGGTGCCGGACCTCGTCACGCAAGCGCGCTTCCTCGAAGATTTCGGCCTGCGCGTGCACCAGCAGAGCGCCTCGGCGCTGGTGATGGCCAGCCATGCCGGCGGCTACCCCGCGTACCTGGCCAGCAAGGGCCCGGCCCAGGCCCTGGGCGCAGGTTTCGTGGTGCAGAGCCTCGCCGACCTGCACGCAGTAGCCGCGCAGCAAGGCACCGAAGTCAGCTTCAACCATGAGCTGGGTGCCGGCTCGGTGGTGCACCTGCGTGACCCCGACGGCTTCCGGATTGACCTGCTGTTCGGTGGCGAGACCGTGCCGCCGTTACCGGTGCGCCGCCCGCTGCAGCTCAACAACGCCGGCGAGCAGCGCCGGGTAGGGCGCACCAACCGCGTGGCCGCCCAGGCTTCGCGGGTGATGCGCCTGGGCCACGTGGTGCTCAAGACCGTGGATTTTCCGGCGATGCTGGCCTTCTACCAGGACGTGCTGGGCTTTCGCGTCTCCGACAGCTACCACGGCGAACGCCCGGAGCACACCGTGGCGGCGTTCCTGCACTGCGGCCTGGGTGAGCAGTACACCGACCACCACACCCTGGCGCTGCTTGGGCTGGGCAATGCAACGCCGGCCTTCGACCACAGCGCTTTCGAGGTGCTGGACTGGGATGACCTGGCCTGTGGCAGCCACCATCTGCAGGCCAAGGCCTACACCCACTCCTGGGGTATCGGCCGGCATGTGCACGGCAGCCAGGTGTTCGACTACTGGCGCGACCCGTTCGGCAACAAGGTCGAGCACTGGACCGACGGCGACCTGGTCAACGACCACACGCCCACCACCAACACCCCCCTGAACCCCGATGCGCTGGCGCAATGGGCGCCGCCGCTGGCCCCGGATTTCCTCGCCTGAACCCTTTTTACTGGAGCAACCACGATGAAACTTGCACGCTATAGCCACGACGGTAAAACCTTCGTGGGCAAGGTCGAAGGCACCCGCGTCGTCGACCTGACCGCCCTGGCCACCCCCCATGCGCTGCTGGACGTGGCCGCGCTGTTGGCCCCGGCCACCCTGGCCGCTGCCGCCGACATCCAGGCCACCGACAGCAACAGCCTGGCGCTGGACCAGGTGCGCCTGCTGGCGCCGATTGTGCGCCCGGGCAAATTCCTCTGCCTGGGCATGAACTACAAGGACCACGAAGCCGAGGCCCGGCGCCTGGGCGTGGCGATTCCGCCGTCACAGGTGTGGTTCAGCAAGCAGATCAGCTGCATCACCGGCCCCTACGACCCAGTGCACGACCCCATCGCCTGCGAGCGCCTGGACTACGAGGCCGAGCTGGGCGTGGTGATCGGCAAGGGCGGCCGGCGCATCAGCGAGGCCGAGGCGCTTGACCACGTGGCCGGCTACTTCGTCGCCAACGACGTCAGCGCCCGCGACTGGCAGGCCAAGAGCCCGACCTGGACCCTGGGCAAGTCGTTCGACACCCATGGCCCCATCGGCCCGTGGATCGTCACCGCCGACGAGATCCCCGACCCGCAGGCCCTGGGCATCCGCCTCAGCGTCAACGGCGAAGTGCGCCAGGACTCCAACACCCGCCTGATGAACTACAGCGTCGCCCGGCAGATCGCCTACCTCAGCGAAGTGATGACCCTGGAGCCGGGCGACATCCTCATCACCGGCACCCCGGCCGGCGTCGGCATCGGCATGGCCCCGCCGCACTTCCTCAAGGCCGGCGACGTGGTGCGGGTGGCCATCGAAGGCATCGGCCACATCGAGAACACCATCATCAACGAACCGTTCTGAGCCTGCAGGCCGGCAGCGCCTGCCGGCCTTCAACCCAACAATAAAAGGGACCACCCCATGGCTGCCACCAACAAGAAAGTCATCATCACCTGCGCCATCACCGGCTCTGTCCATACCCCGTCGATGTCACCTTTCCTGCCCATCACGCCGGCGCAGATCGCCCGCTCGGCCATCGAAGCGGCCGAGGCCGGCGCCGCCGTGGTGCACTTGCACGCCCGCGACCCGGGCACCGGCATGCCCAGCCAGGCACCGGTGCTGTTCGAGCAGTTCCTGCCGGTGATCAAGCGCGAATCCGACGTGGTGTTGAACCTCACCACCGGCGGCGCGCCGACCATGAGTATCGAGGAGCGCCTGGCGCCGGCGCTGCAGTTCCAGCCCGAAGTGGCCTCGCTGAACATGGGCACCATGAACTTTGGCTCCTATGAGCTGCTGGAGCGCTACTCGAGTTTCCAGCACGAGTGGGAGCGGCCGTACCTGGCCGACAGCGACGAGCGGATTTTCCGCAACACCTTCCGCGACATCGCCTTCATCCTCGACGCCTGCGCGGCCAACCGCACCCGCTTCGAGATCGAGTGCTACGACATCGGCCACCTGTACACGGCCGCGCATTTCCGCCAGCGCGGGCTGGTCAAGGACCCGCTGTTCATCCAGTCGGTGTTCGGCATCCGTGGCGGCATCGGCAACCACCCCGAAGACATTACCCACATGAAGCGCACCGCCGACCGCCTGTTCGGCGACGCCTACAACTGGTCGGTGTTGGGCGCCGGCGCGCAGCAATCGCGTATCGCCACCCAGGCGCTGTTGCAGGGCGGCCATGTGCGCGTGGGCCTGGAAGACAACCTGTGGCTGGGCAAGGGCCAGCTGGCCGAAAGCAACGCGCAGCAGGTACGCGCCATTCGCCAGGTGGTCGAGGCCCTGGGCTTCGAGGTGGCTACCCCGGACGAGGCGCGGCAGATCATGGGCTTGAAGGGGCGCGACAACGTGGCCTTCTAACCCCGCCAGGGGCGTTTTACCAACGCGTTATCCAATAAAAATAAAATAAGTGCGGGTAAACACATGACTCACAAGACAAGCGCCGCCGCGTGCGTGGCAGGCGTGCTGCTGGCCAGCGCCAGCGCCCACGGCATGAACTTCAACATCCCCACCTCCGCCAGCATCGAGTCCGCCCAGATGGGCGGCGCCTCGCTGGCGTTCCCCCAGTCGAGCATGATCGCCAGTGACAACCCGGCGGGCATGGCCATGCTCGGCAACCGCACCGACGCCGGGATGGAGCTGTTCCTGGCGCACTTTCGTTCAAGCTTTGGCAACGAGAACAACCGCGACGATTTCAAGGTGGCCGCGCCCATTCCCAGTGGCGGCATCAACTGGATGGCCAGCGAGCGCATGAGCCTGGGGCTGTCGATGTACTCGGTGGGCTCGGGGGTGGACTACGACCATGCTGCCGTGCCGGGGCAAGGCTTCCCGGCGGTGAAGACCAAGGTGGCGTTCCTCAACTTCGCCCCGACGCTGGCCTATAAGATTACCCCGGACCTGAGCCTGGGCATTTCGGCGCTGATCGGCGTGCAGCATTTGCAGGCGCGCGGCATGGTTGCGCCGCAGGCGGACGGCAGCCTGGGCCTGCTGCCCAGCCATGGGGTGTCGACCAACATGGGTTATGGCGCGCGCATCGGGGCGTTGTGGAACCTCAACAGCACCGTCAGCGTGGGCGCGTCGTGGTCACCGAAGATGCGCTTCGGCAAGGCGGACGGCTACAAGGACGACCTGCTGGCGGGCGCCGGTGGCCATCTGGACCTGCCCGAGCAGTATGGGATAGGGGTGGCGTTGCACGTAACGCCCACCCTCACCCTGGCCGCCGATTACCTGCGCATCGAGTGGAGCCATGTCGGCTTTCTCGACGACCCGCAGGGCGCCGGGCTGCGCAGCCAGAACGTCTACCGGGTGGGCGCTTCGTGGCAGGCGATGCCGGCGCTGACCTTGCGCGCAGGCTTCAAGCAGGCGTCGCGCGCGGTGGACTCCGACCACACGGCGGCCAACTACTTCTCGCCGGGCATCCTCGATAATTCCATCAGCAGTGGCTTCAGCTGGCAGGCCACGGCGTCCACGGCGCTGTCGCTGGGCTGGGAATACCACCTGCCGCAGACCGTTCGCGGCACCGGGCCGAGCACCGGCAGCAACCTGGGCGCGCATTATTCGCAGGTGTTGCTGGGGCTGGGCACGCGGTTCTAGGGCAAAGCCCTTGGCGGGGATAATCGTCTTGCAGCGCAGAGTCGAGTATCCTGTGGCCCGTCACGGCCACGTCTGGAATAAGGGAAGGTTATGCCTGCCAAGGGCGATCAGCACGGCGCTCCCAAGCCGAAAATCAATCAGAAAGCCCGTGAGCGCACGCGCGGCAAACTGCTGCGCGCCGCGCGCACGGTCATGGGCAGCAAGGGCATCGACGCCACTGCCATCAATGACATCACCGAAGAGGCAGGGCTGTCGTTCGGCTCCTTCTACAACTACTTCAGCAGCAAGGAAGACGTGGCGCGGGCGGTGTTCCAGGAAGACGCCCTGCTGATGGCCGACCTGCTGGACGCCGCCACCTTGCCGGATGCAGGCATTGCCGAAGTGGTGGGGGTGAACATGCGCCGCACTATCCACCGTGGCCTCACCGACCCGGTGTGGGGCTGGTTCATGATTCACTCGGTGTACAGCATCAACGACATGGTCGTGACCATGGGCACGCGCCTGGCCCGCGACCTGGAAACCGGCAAGCGCGCCGGGGTGTTCAACGTCAAGGAAATCGACGCCACCGTGGATTGCGTGGTGGGCGGCATGCTCTACCTGCTGCGCCAGATACTGGAAGGCGCGCGCCCGGCCACGGCGGTGGAAAGCATGGTGCATTTCGTGCTCAGCGGCCTGGGCGTGGGCAGCGAAGAGATCGAGCGTATCAACAGCATTGATTTGCAGTGAGAGTGTGCAGTTGTGGGGGGGGGGGGGGGCGCGGGGGGGTGGGGGGGGGGGGGGTGGCTGGGGGGGCACCCCCCCCACGCGCGCCCAAAGCG
>NZ_JBWCAM010000007.1:0-277141 GCF_056175065.1 Pseudomonas sp. JC1203 | reverse complement strand
GAGTGTGCAGTTGTGGGAGCTGGCTTGCCAGCGAGCTTTTTGGGCCTGAAAAGCTCGCTGGCAAGCCAGCTCCCACAGGAGCGACATAGGCTTACCTCTGAAATTGATTGGAGACGCACGGATGCAACCCCTGGACATTCGCCCGCTTGAACGCACCGACGCACCAGCCCTGCTGGCTTTCGAAACCGCGAACCGCGGCTGGTTCGAGGCGCATATCGACCCGCGCGATCCGGGCTTCTATTGCCTGGCCGGCGTGGCCGCGCACATTGATCAATACCTCACTGGCTTCGCCCAGGGCACCTGGCACCCGCTGGTGATCGTCGACGCCAAGCAGGCCATCGTCGGCCGCGCCAACCTCAAGGACATCGACCGGCACACCCGTAGCGCCGAAGTCGGCTACCGCGTCGCCCAGCATGCCTGCGGCCAGGGCCTGGCGACCCTGGCGCTGCGGCGGCTTATCGACGAGGCGCGGGGGCGCTGGCAACTGACGCAGCTGGTGGCCCAGGTGTACGAGAGCAACCTGGGCTCGCGGGCGGTACTGCAACGCGCAGGCTTCGTGCCCGGCGCCGAAGGCTTCGTGCTCACGCTATAAGCGCTCAACGCCGCCCGCTGCGGGTGCTGACGTCGACCCACACGGCCAGCACCAGAATGCTGCCCTTGACGATCATCTGCCAGTAGCTGTCGACGTCGAGCATCGACATGCCGTTGTCCAGGCTGGTGATCACCAGGGCGCCCAGCAGCGCGCCGTACACCGTGCCCGAGCCGCCGCGCATGGAGGTGCCGCCGATGAAGCAGGCGGCGATGGCGTCCAGTTCGCCCATGTTGCCCGCCGACGGCGAACCCGCCGCCAGCCGCGCGGTGTTGACCAGCCCGGCCAGGGCGCACATCACCCCCATGATGCCGAAGATCCACAACTTCACCGCCTGCACGTTGATGCCCGACAGGCGCGTGGCCTCCATGTTGCTGCCCACCGAATAGATGCGCCGGCCGAACACGGTCTGGCTGGTGACGTAGCTGAACACCCCCAGCAGCACCAGCAACAGCAGCACCGGCACCGGAATGCCGTCGTAGCTGTTCAGCGTATAGACGAAGCCCGCCAGCACCGCGCCAATCAGCACCACGCGCAGCCCGTCACGCAGCAGCGGCCGCGCCGCCAGGCCATGCAGGGCGCGGTTGCGGCGCTGGCGCCAGGTCAGGTACAGCGTCAGGGCGAACAGCAGCACGCCCAGCACCAGCCCCACGGTGGGCGGCAGGTAACCCTGGCCCACGTACACCAGCGGCGCCGACACCGGCGCAATCGTGGTGCCGCCGGTCACCCCCAGCAAAATGCCGCGGAACGCCAGCATGCCGCCCAGGCCGACAATGAACGAGGGAATGCGCAGGTACGCGGTCATGTAGCCGTTGGCCAGGCCGATCGCCAGCCCGCACACCGCCACCAGCGCCAGGTTGCCCAGCAGCGGCATGTGGTAGACCACGTCGAGAATCGCCGCCACGCCGCCCAGCAGCCCCAGCAGCGAGCCCACCGACAGGTCGATCTCGCCGCTGATGATCACCAGCACCATGCCGCAGGCGAGAATGCCGGTGATCGACATCTGCCGCAGCAGGTTCGACAGGTTGCGCGGGGTGACGAAGCCGCCCTCGGTCTGCCAGCTGAAAAACAGCCAGATAATGGCCACGGCAATCACCAGCGCGAGCATTTTATAGCGGGTGAACAACTGTTTGACCTGGTTCATCTACGCGAACTTCCCGTTCTGGTTGGCAGGGCTTGGGGGTTGAGTGATGGCGGCGGCGAGCACCTGTTCCTGGGTAAGGCCCTGGTTGGCGAAGTCACCGCGCAGTTGGCCTTCGCCGATCACCAGCACGCGGTCGGACACCCCCAGCACCTCGGCAAGCTCGGACGACACCATGATGATCGACACGCCCTGGGCGGCGAGGGCGCTCATCAACTTGTAGATCTCGTACTTGGCGCCCACGTCGACGCCGCGCGTGGGCTCGTCGAGAATCAGTACCCGCGGCTGGGTGAGCAGCATTTTCGCCAGCACCGCCTTCTGCTGGTTGCCGCCCGACAGGCTGGTGATGGGCAGGAACGGGCTGGCGGTCTTCAGGTGCATGCGCGCGATTTCCTGGTCGATGCTGCCCAGCTCGGCCTCGGCATCGATGCGGGTCATTTTCGAGTAGTTGTCCAGCACCGCCAGGGTGATGTTCTGGCCCACCCCCAGGTCGGGAATGATGCCCTGGCGCTTGCGGTCCTCGGGCACCATGCACAAGCCTGCGCGGATGGATTTCAGCGGTGTGCGGGTGTCGATGCGCTGGCCGTCCAGCCACACCTCGCCGTGGTAATTGCCCGGGTAGGCGCCGAACAGCGCCGACACCAGTTCGGTGCGGCCGGCGCCCACCAGGCCGGCGATGCCGAGGATCTCGCCACGCTTGAGCACGAAGGAAATGTCGTCGACGCGCTTGCGCCGCGGGTTGTCGACGTCGAAGCAGGTGAAGTGGCGCGCCTCGAATATCACCTCGCCGATGGCATGGGGCGTGGTGGGGTAGAGGTTGCTCATCTCGCGGCCGACCATCTGCGTGATGATCTTGCTGATGTCGAGGTCGGCCATGGCGGTGGTAGCGATGTGTTTGCCATCGCGGATCACGGCGATGGTGTCGCACACCGCTGCCACCTCGTCGAGCTTGTGCGAGATGTACACGCAGGCCACGCCCTTGGCCTTGAGGTCGCGGATGATGTCCAGCAGCACCTCGATTTCCGAGCGGGTCAGGGCCGAGGAGGGCTCGTCGAGAATCAGCAGGCGCGCCTGCTTGTTCAGCGCCTTGGCGATCTCCACCAGCTGCTGGTAGCCGCCGCCGTACTGCGACACCGGCAGCGACACGTTCATGTCCGGCACCTTCAGCTCGCGCATCAACGCCTCGGCGCGATGGATCATGGCCGGGTAGTTCATGCGCCCGCCGGGCAGGGTCAGTTCGTGGCCCATGAAGATGTTCTCGGCCACCGACAGGTCGGGCACCAGGGTCAGTTCCTGGTGGATGATGACGATGCCGGCCGCCTCGGTCTCGCTGATGGAGTGCGCGCGCAGCGGCTGGCCGTCCCAGAGGATCTCGCCCTCCCAGGTGCCGTGGGGGTACACCGCCGACAGCACTTTCATCAGGGTGGATTTGCCGGCGCCGTTCTCGCCGCACAGGCCCACGCACTCGCCGGCCCTGACCTTGATGTCGATGCCGTTGAGGGCTTTCACACCGCCAAAACTCTTGACGATGCCGTTCATTTGCAGGAGGAATTCGGACATGACTGCGGGCTCGACGAAGGGGGAGGGACGCGGGCAGGGGGGCGCAGCCCCGGGGGGGGCCAGCCGCCGCCCGGCCCCTGGAGGGGGGGCTGGCCTCGGGGGGGGGCCGGCGGCCGGGGCCCGTGGCGCGGGGGGCGTAGCAGCGGCCGCAGGCCGCGTTACGGGTTATCACTGCCCGGCGATTTGCGCCTTGCTGTAGAACCCGTCCTTCTCCAGCAGGTCGATGTTGGCCTTGGTCAGCGGGGTAGGGGTGAGCAGGATGGTGTCGACCTTCTTGCTGCCGTTGTCGTACTGCGAGGTGTAGGTGGGCTTCTCGCTGCGGGCCAACTGCACCGAGAGCTTGGCAGCCTCGGACGCGATCAGCTTCAGCGGTTTGTACACGGTCATGGTCTGGGTGCCGTCAAGCACGCGTTTCACTGCCGCAAGGTCGGCGTCCTGGCCCGAGATAGGCACCTTGCCGGCCAGCTTCTGCGCCGCCAGCGCCTGGATCGCGCCGCCGGCGGTGGCGTCGTTGGAGGCGACGATGCCATCGATCTTGTTGCCGTTGCGGGTCAGGGCGTTCTCGACAATGCTCAGGGCCTCGGTAGGGTTCCATTCCTTCACCCACTGCTGGCCGACAATCTTGATGTCGCCCTTGTCGATGGCCGGCTGCAGCACCTTCATCTGGCCTTCACGCAGAATTTTCGCGTTGTTGTCGGTGGGCGCGCCACCCAGCAGGAAGTAATTGCCTTTGGGCGCCGCCTGCAGCACGCCGTTGGCCTGCATTTCGCCGACCTTCTCATTGTCGAAGGAAATGTAGGCGTCGATGTCAGCGTTGAGGATCAGCCGGTCGTAGGACACCACCTTGATGCCGGCCTTCTTCGCCTCGGCCACGGCGTTGGTGAGCACGGTGGCATTGAAGGGCACGATGACGATGACGTCGACGCCGCGGGAGATGAGGTTTTCGATCTGCGAGATCTGCTTCTGCTCGTTGGCGTCGGCCGATTGCACGTAGACCTTGGCGTCCATTTTCTCCGCTGCCGCCACGAAATAGTCACGGTCTCGGGCCCAGCGCTCCAGGCGCAGGTCGTCGATGGAAAAGCCGATCTTGGGGTGGGCGGCGTCGGCCATCACCGGCAGCGAAAGCAGGGCGAGGGCACTGGCCAATAGCGTGCGTTTGAACGATTTCATGCTGTGCGTCCTTTTATTGTTGTTTGAGACACTACTTGTCGCCTGAAACTGTAGAGCGTGATTTACACCCGCGCGCAGAGAATTGTCGCGCGAATGTAACCGCCGCCCTCAGGGGTAGATAAACCGGTTGACCACGCCCTCCAGCAGTTCCTGGCGGCCGCTGACAGCCTGGGGGTCGAGGTTGTTGTCGAAGGCATGCTCGGCCAGTGCCTGCAGGCTGAACTCGCCGGCCAGCACTGCCTGGCCGAAGGGTTGGCGCCAGCCGGCGTAGCGCTGGTCCTTGAAGCGTTGCAGCTGGTCGTTCTCGACCATGGCGGCAGCGCGCTTCAGCGCCAGGGCCAGTACGTCCATGGCGGCCACGTGGCCGTGGAACAGGTCGGTGTCGTCGACGCTCTGGCGGCGCACCTTGGAGTCGAAATTGAAGCCGCCGGTGCGGAAGCCGCCGG
This sequence comes from Pseudomonas sp. JC1203, assembly GCF_056175065.1. Taxonomy (NCBI): domain Bacteria; kingdom Pseudomonadati; phylum Pseudomonadota; class Gammaproteobacteria; order Pseudomonadales; family Pseudomonadaceae; genus Pseudomonas; species Pseudomonas sp. JC1203. The sequence goes on along the minus strand of NZ_JBWCAM010000007.1, from coordinate 272,235 downwards.
CCTTCAGGATCTCGTAGGTGGCCAGGGTCATTTCCTCGACGCTGTTGGGGAACTGGTCGGTGTCCCAGCCGTTCTGCGGGTCACCGCGGTTGGCGTCGATGCTGCCGAAGATACCCAGGGACACGGCGGTGGCGATCTCGTGGTGGAAGCTGTGGCCGGCGAGGGTGGCGTGGTTGGCCTCGATGTTGACCTTGATCTCTTTCTCCAGGCCGTACTGCTGCAGGAAGCCGAACACCGTGGCGCTGTCGTAGTCGTACTGGTGCTTGGTAGGCTCCTGGGGCTTGGGTTCTATCAGCAGGTCGCCACGGAAGCCGATGCGGTGCTTGTGCTCCACCACCATGGTCATGAAGCGGCCCAGTTGTTCGCGCTCGCGTTTCAGGTCGGTATTGAGCAGGGTCTCGTAGCCTTCGCGGCCACCCCACAGCACGTAGTTGGCGCCCTTGAGCCGCTGGGTGGCGTTCATGGCGCTGAACACTTGGGCGGCGGCCACGGCAAATACCTCGGGGTCGGGGTTGCTGGCGGCGCCGGCGGCGAAGCGCGGGTTGCTGAAGCAGTTGGCGGTGCCCCACAGCAGCTGGATGCCGGTGTCCTGCTGGTGGCGTTCGAGGCGGTCGACCATGTGCGCGAAGTTGTTGCGGTATTCCGCAAGCGAGCCGCCTTCGGGGGCCACGTCGGTGTCGTGGAAGCTGTAGTAGTCGATGCCCAGTTTGGAGAAGAACTCGAACGCGGCCTGGGCCTTGGCGATGGCCATTTCCAAGGGGGCGGCCGCCTGCTGCCAGGGGCGCTTGAAGGTGCCCACGCCGAACATGTCCACGCCCGGCCAGACGAAGCTGTGCCAGTAGCAGGCGGCCATGCGCAGGTGCTCGCGCATGGGCTTGCCCAGCACCAGCGCGTCGGCATCGTAGTGGCGGAAGGCGAGGGGCGACTCGCTGGCCGGGCCCTCGTAGCGAATCTTGTCGACAGCGGGGAAGTAGGACATTCGCGTTTCCTTTGTTGTTCTTGGCGGTGTGCTGATGGTAGCGAGGCCCCGGCCTGCGCCGATCATGAAAATCACCAACAGGCAGTGCGATTTTGCGTTGAGCTTCTGCCGTTTGCGGCCTAGGCTGGAAGCACTGGCCAAGGACAACAACAATGAAAAACCTGCCTCCTGCCCACCGCATTGCGCTGCTGTTCAACGGCAGCAAGGTCTACGACCGCGGCATCATCAGCGGCATCGGCAACTACCTGAGCAGCACCCGCGCCTCTTGGGACCTGTTCCTGGAAGAGGATTTCCTCTGCCGCCTGAACGGCATCGAGCGCTGGCAGGGCGACGGCATTATCGCCGACTTCGACGACCCGCAGATCGGCGAGGCCCTGGCCCACAGCCGCCTGCCGGTGGTGGCGGTGGGCGGCTCGTACCAGGACGCCAGCGCCTACCCGCGGCACATCCCCTACGTGGCCACCGACAACGCGGCGCTGATCAAGCTGGCCTACGACCACCTGATCGAGGCCGGGCTGACGCGCTTCGCCTGTTTCAGCCTGCCGCCGGCCCAGGCCAACCGCTGGGCCCAGGAACGGGAAACGGCGTTCCGCCAGCTGATGCGCCGTGACGGTCTGCACGCCGAGGTGTACCGCGGCCTGGGCACCAGCGCGCCACTGTGGGACAGCGCCGTGGAACAGCAGATCGCCTGGCTGCACAGCCTGCCCAAGCCCATCGGCATCATCGCCGTCACCGACGCCCGCGCCCGCCAGCTGTTGCAGGCGTGCCTGACAGCCGGCGTTGCGGTGCCGGGGCAGGTGGCGCTGATCGGTATCGATAACGACCCGCTGACCCGCAGCCTGACCCGGGTGCCGCTCAGTTCGGTCATCCAGGGCACGGAAACCATGGGCCGCACCGCCGCGCACCTGCTGCACCAGATGCTTCATGGCATGCCTTCAACGGCGCAGCAGATTCTGGTGCCGCCGGACGCGGTCAACGTCCAGGCGTCCAGTCTGCACCAGCCGCTGGACAACCCTTACGTGATGCAGGCGCTGCACTTCATTCGGCAGTACGCCTGCCAGGGTATCAAGACGGCGCAGGTGGCGGGGTATGTGGGGGTGTCGCGCTCGTCGCTGGAGTCGCACTTTCGCAAGGCCCGTGGCTGCACGGTGCACGACGAGATTCTGCGCTTCCGGCTGGCAGCGGCGGCCGGCCAGTTGCAGGACGGCGCGGTGGCAATCGCCGAGATCGCCAGGCGTTGCGGGTTCACCTCGGCGCAGTACCTGCATACGGTGTTCCGCCGTGAGTTCGGCTGCACCCCGCGGCAATATCAGCACCCGGAACACCCGTAGCAGCTGCCGCCAGGCTGCGTCCGAGGCCCCCGCGTTGAGCCTGGCAGAGCGCGGTGCTTGGGGACGCGGCCTGCGGCCGCTGCTACGGGGGTGGGTTCACGCGAAGGCGGGGGATGCGCGCCTGGCGCGCCAGGTCATGGCCAGCACCATCACCAGCCCTAGCGCGCCCATGCCGGCGCCCGCCAGGGAAATGGCCGGGTAGCCCAGGCCTGCGTTGATCACCGCGCCACCCAGGGCCGCACCGATGGCGTTGCCGAAGTTGAACGCACCAATGTTCACTGCCGACGCCAGGTTGGGGGCGTCCTTGGCCGCTTCCATCACGCGCATTTGCAGCGGCGGCACCAGCGCGAAGCTCGCCGCGCCCCACACCACGATGGCCAGGGCGGCGGCCAGCGGCCAGCGCATCAGCACGGCGAAGGCCAGCAGCACCACGATCAACACCGCCAGCGAGACGATCAGCGTGCGGTCCACCGAGCGGTCGGCGGCCTTGCCACCCCAGATGTTGCCCAGGGTCAGGCCGATGCCGAACAGCACCAGCATGCCGGTGATGAAGTTAGTGGAGGCGTGGGTGGCATCGCGCAAAATGGGCGCGATGTAGGTGAACACCGTGAACATGGCGCTGGAGCCCACCACGGTCAACGCCAGCGCCGACAGCACCGGGCCACGGCCCAGCACGCGAATTTCCGCCATCAAGCCTTCACCCTTCGGCGCCGGCACGTTGGGCAGCGCATACCACAGCGAGGCCATGGCTACCGCACCGAGGCTGGCGATGCCCCAGAACGCCGTGCGCCAGCCGAAGGTTTCGCCGAACCAGGTAGCCAGCGGCACGCCGCCGATGGTCGCCAGGGTCAGGCCCATGAACATCGCCGCCACGGCGCCGGCGCGCTTGTCCGGCGGCACCACGCTGGCGGCGACAATAGAGCCGATACCGAAGAACGCACCGTGGTTGAGCGAAGTCACCACCCGCGCCATCAGCAGCGTTTCGTAGTTGCTGGCCAGCGCCGACAGCAGGTTGCCAAGGGTGAAGATCGCCATCAGCCCGATCAGCAGTTGGCGGCGCGGCACGCGGGCGGTGGCCAGGGTCATCAACGGCGCGCCGATCAGCACGCCCAGGGCGTAGGCGCTGACCAGCAGGCCGGCGCTGGGAATCGACACACCCAGGTCGGCGGCGATGCCCGGCAGCATGCCCATGGGCGCAAACTCGGTGACGCCGATGCCAAAGGCGCCGATTGACAGGGCAATTAACGGTGGATTGATACGCATTGGGTTACTCCTCATCTATGCAGCGAATGCTACGATCGAGGCTTTTACGGCGGTAGTCCCTGTTCGGGACCAACACCTTTGCGTAGGAAGCACAAATGGACATCACTGGGCGTTCAGGGGAAATGGAAGTGTTCGTCAGGGTGGCCCAGGCCGGCAGCCTGTCGGGTGCCGCGCGGGCGTTGGGGCTGACGCCGTCGTCGGTCAGCCGCATCATTGCCCGCACCGAGCAGCGCCTGGGCGCGCGGCTGCTGATTCGTACCACGCGCGCCATCACCCTCACTGCCGAAGGCGAGGCGTACCTGCGCGGCGCGCGGCGGATTCTTGCGGACCTGGCCGAGGTCGAGGATGCCATCACCGACCAGGGCGTGCCGCGCGGCCGCCTGCGGGTCAGCGCCGCGCTCGCCCATGGCCGGCAGACCATTGTGCCGCTGGTGGCGGCGTTCAGCGCTCGCTACCCGGCCATTCTGGTAGACCTGATGCTGGGCGACGAGGTGGTCGATATTCTCGGCGGCCAGGCCGACGTCGCCATCCGCTTCGGCCAGTTGGGCGATAGCCCGCTGACCGCGCGGCTGATCGGCGACACCGGCCAGGTGGTGGTTGCATCCCCCGAGTACCTGGCCCGCTGCGGCACCCCGCAGGTGCCCGAAGACCTGCTGGCGCACAACTGCCTGCGTTTCAACTTCCGCCGTGCCACCAGCGACTGGCCGTTCTGCCGCGACGGCGTGCATTTCGCCCTGAAGGTCAGCGGCAGCCTGGAAGGCAACAGCGGCGAGGCGCTGTCCCAGTTCGCCTGCCTGGGTGCGGGCATCGCGCGCATCGGCGCCTTCAGCGTGGCGCAAGAGCTGCGCGACGGCCGCCTGGTGCCGCTGCTCGAAGCGTTCAACCCCGGCGACCGCGAGCCGATCCACGCGGTATTCATCGGCGGCGCGGCCATGCCGGCGCGCGTCCGCGCCTTCGTCGATTTTCTAGTGGAGCACCACCCCGTGGGAGCTGGCTTGCCAGCGAGCTTTTCGGGCCTCAACAGCTCGCTGGCAAGCCAGCTCCCACAGGCGTAAGTTTTGGTATTCGTTGCACTTTTTTTGATTTGGCGCTTGACGCACCGGCTGAAAACACGTTTAATGCGCCCCGTTGCCCAGATAGCTCAGTCGGTAGAGCAGAGGATTGAAAATCCTCGTGTCGGCGGTTCGACTCCGTCTCTGGGCACCACAACTTCCGAAACCCCTGATAGCCGCAAGGCGTCAGGGGTTTTTTGTTGGCCGTCATTCCACCATCGACGCCAGCAGCCACTCGCGAAACACTGCCGCGCACGCCGAGCGCCCACGGTGCTTCACCGACACCAGGTATTCGCCCTTGCCGGTGCGGCATTCGAAGCCTGTCACCCGCTGCAGCTCGCCCTTCGCCAATGCTTCATCGGCCATGAACGACCACGCCAGGCCAATGCCCATGCCTTGCTGCACGGCGCGGTAGGCCAGGGTCAGCTGGTTGAACACCGGCGCCTTGTCGCGTGGGGTGTAATCCACGCCCAGGTGGCCGAACCATTGCGGCCAGTCCATACACTGCCAGGCGCGGGTGTCGATCTGCACCAGGTTGGCCTTGGCCAGCTGCGCCAGGCTGTCGATGGCGGCCACGTCCAGGCCGGGGTGGGCCACCGGGTAGACGATTTCCGGCAGCAGGAAATCGCTGTCCAGGGTCGCCCAGTCGCCGTCGCCGTACAGTACGCCCAGGTCGAAGTCGTTGAGGCTGGTGTCGTCGAATTCGTTGATGGCGTGTACGTGCACGGCGATGTCGGGGTAGGCCTTGTTGAACTCGATGAGCTTGGGGAACAGCCAGAACTGCGCCAGGGCATGGGTGGCCAGCACCGACACGGCGTTGCTCTGGTGCACGTTGCGGATGCGCGTGACGCTCTGGTACAGGGTGCCCAGCAGCACGTTGACGGTCATCAGCAACTCGTCGCCGGCGCCGGTCAGGGCCACGCCGCGCGGCTTGCGCTCGAACAGCGGCACGCCCATGGCGTCTTCCAGCTGGCGCATCTGCTTGCTCACCGCGCTCTGGGTGAGGAACAGCTCGCCTGCCGCGGCGGTAAAACTGGCATGGCGGGCCACGGCTTCGAAGGTGATCAGGGTTTCCAGCGGCGGCAGGGTGCGCAGGTAACGGTTGATGATGGTGCTCCTCGCAGGCATTCCCTGGGGGAATGGGTAGCCCACTTTTTATCGCAGGTGGCGGGCGCTGTCCACGGCTAGAATCGCGCCATTAGCGTTAACTGCCAGAGTCGAGACAATGAACCGTGGGATAGTGTTTGCCGTGTTGGCCGGGGCCATCTGGGGTGGGGTGATCATTGCCCCGTCGTTGCTGCCCGAGTTCAATGCCGTGCTGATCAGCAGCGTGCGTTTTGCCCTGTACGGCCTGTTTTCCCTGCTGGTGGCCTTGCCCATGGCCGCCCGCCTGCTGGCGCGTCTCAACCGCCGCGACCTGTCCATGCTGCTGCGCCTGTCGCTCACCGGTAACGTGCTCAACTTCGCCTTGCTGGGCGCCTCGGTGCAGCTGAGCGGGGTGACCACGGCGGCGCTGATCAACGGCATGCTGCCGGTGGCCATCACCTTCCTGGGGCGTGCCGACGCCGGCTCGCTGCCACTGAACCGGCTCAAGCTGCCGTTGCTGATGGTATTCCTCGGTATCGTATCGGTAAGCCTGCAGCATGCCGGCGGCCAGGCAGCCGGCGCCTCGCTGGGCCGCCAGCTGCTGGGCCTGGCCTGCGGCCTCAGCGGCGTGGTGTGCTGGTCGTGGTACGCCACCCACAATGCTCGCTACCTCAAGCACAGTCATTTCAACAGCAGCGAATGGTCGACCCTGCTGGGCATCGTCACTGGCGGCGTTGCCGTGGTGGTGGGTGTGCTTGCCCTGTGCCTGTTCCCCAACCTGGTGCCGGCGCAGATCGAGCACGGCCGCTGGATGACCTTCCTGTGGGTGTGCCTGTTCCTGGCGCTGTGCGGCTCGTGGCTGGCGAACAGCCTGTGGAACGCCTGCTCGCGGCGCATGGCCACCTCGCTGAGTGGGCAGATGATCGTCTTCGAGACGCTGTTTGCCTGCGTGTATGGCTTCGTCTACGGCCAGCGCGCGCCGGGGCTGATGGAGCTTGCCTCGATTGCGCTGCTGGTGGGCGGGGTGGTGTGGGCCGCCCGGCGGCACCAGCACGCGCACCTCGCCTCGTAAACCTTGTGGGAGCTGGGGTGGCCGCGAGCTGTTGGGGCCATAAAACCGCGCCGGCCAGCCCACACCCCACCAACCCTGGGGGGGGGGGGGCTGCCCCGCTGGTTTTTAGGGCCCCAACAGCGCGCGGGCAAGCCAGCTCCCACAAGGCCGGGGTTACGCGGCGGTGATGGCGCTGTTGATGCGGCTGGCCAGGTCTTCCATGGTGAACGGCTTGGTCAGCAGGTGCATGCCCGGTTCCAGCTGTTGTTCCCAGGCCTCGGCGTTGTGGGCGTAGCCGGTAATGAACAATACCTTCAGGCCCGGGCGCAGGCTGCGGCCGGCGTCTGCCACCTGGCGGCCGTTGATGCCACCGGGCAGGCCGACGTCGGTGACCAGCAGGTCGATGCGCCGGTTCGATTGCAGGATGTCCAGGCCGCTGGCGCCGTCGGCGGCTTCCAGGGCGGTGTAGCCCAGTTCGCCCAGGACCTCGATGATCAGCATGCGCACGGTGGGTTCGTCGTCGATCACCAGCACCGTCTCGCCCTGTTCGGCCTGTGGCAGGTGCGCGGCTGGGGGCGGCGGCTGCGCGGTGCTGGCCTCATCCCGCGAGCGCGGCAGGTACAGGGTCATGGTGGTGCCCTGGTCAAGCTGCGACTGGATGTGCACGCTGCCGCCGGACTGGCGCACGAAACCGTAGATCATCGACAGGCCCAGGCCGGTGCCCTTGCCCGTGGGCTTGGTGGTGAAGAACGGGTCGAAAGCGTGGGCGATGATGTCGCTGCTCATGCCGCTGCCGGTGTCGCTCACGCTCAGGGTCAAGTATTCGCCGGGCACCAGGTCGCGCTCGGTGGCGGCCTTGGCGGCCAGGCTGCAGTTGCCGGTGCGAATGCTCAGGGTGCCGCCCAGGGGCATGGCGTCGCGGGCGTTGATGCACAGGTTGAGCAAGGCGTTTTCCAGCTGGTTGGCGTCCACCTGGGTCAGCCACAGCGGGGTTTCGCTATGGATCTGCACCTGCACCGCCGGGCCCACGGTGCTGCGTATCAGCTCCAGCATGCCCATCACCAGGCGGCTGGCGTCGGTGGGGGTAGGGTCCAGGGTTTGCCGGCGCGAGAAGGCCAGTAGCCGGTGGGTCAGCGCCGCAGCCCGGCGTGCGGCGCCCTGGGCGGCATCCATATAGCGCGCGGTCTCGGCGAAACGGCCCTTGGCGATGCGCAGGCGGATCATCTCCAGGCTGCCCATGATGCCGGTCAGCAGGTTGTTGAAGTCGTGGGCCAGGCCGCCGGTGAGCTGGCCCACGGCTTCCATCTTCTGGCTTTGGCGCAGTTGCTGTTCCAGCAGGCGCTGGGCGGTCATGTCGACACCCACGCCGGTGCGGCGCACTGGCTCGCCAGCGTTGCTGAAGTAGGTGTGGCCGCGCGACAGCACCCAGCGCACCGAGCCGTCGGGGTGGACGATGCGGTATTCCAGCTCCAGGTCGCCGCTGTTCACCAGGCCACCGGCCATGGTCTTGCGCAGCGCGGCCAGGTCGTCGCTGTGCACGTTGGCCAGGAAGTCGCTGCGCTTGATGCCCAGCGCCGCCTGCACCGGGTCGATGCCGTAGAGCTCGCTGATACCCGCGTCGCAGTAGAAGCAGTCGTTGGAGACCTCGTAGGTCCACACGCCCACGCCGCTGACGGCGGACAGCGCCAGGCGGGCGAAGTCCATGGAGTCGTGCAGGGCGGTTTCACGCGGTTGCTCGGCGGTGACGTCGCGGGCTTCGGCGGGAGGGCTGTGCAGGATCTGCTGCGCCGCCTGGCGGGCTTCCTCGACGCTTGCGTAGTGCCCCTCGCGCACCTGGTTCTCCAGCAGGCTGCGCAGGGCGAGGTCTAGGGCAAGGTCCCGTGGGGCCCGGTAAGGCATGCGCGGCCTCTTGGCTGGAAAAGGGTATGAGCGGCAATTATCACACAACCGCGGGAGCTAAGCTTGAGGGGGTGGATTGATTGCCTGGAGAGCGCACCCATGAACAAGAACACCATTTGCCTGTGGTACGACGGCACGGCGCTGGACGCCGCGACCTTTTACGCGCAAACCTTTCCCGACAGCGCGGTAGGCGCGGTGCACCGCGCGCCCGGGGATTACCCGGCGGGCAAGGAGGGCGACGTGCTGACGGTGGATTTCACCGTGATGGGCATCCCGTGCCTGGGTCTGAACGGCGGCCCGGGGTTTCCCCACAGCGAGGCCTTCTCCTTCCAGGTGGCCACCGAGGACCAGGCCGAGACCGACCGCCTGTGGAACGCCATCGTCGGCAACGGCGGCAAGGCCAGCGAATGCGGCTGGTGCAAGGACAAGTGGGGGCTGTCGTGGCAGATCACCCCGCGGGTGCTGACGGCGGCGTTCACCGGCAGCGACCGCGAGGCGGCCAGGCGCGCGTTCGAGGCAATGATGACCATGGGCAAGATTGACGTGGCCGCCATCGAGGCCGCGATCAAGGCGTGACCCTGTGGCGTTGGTGGCTGCGCAGGCACCAGGCCACGCCAACCACCAGAAGCACCATGGCGACGACCTCCTGGCTGTCGGGCAAGCGCTGCTCCCAGAGGAAACCCAGCAACAGCGCGCTGAGGGTTTCGATCACCAGCACCTGGCCGCTCAAGGCCAGGGGCAGCAGGCGGCTGGCCTGGTTCCAGAACGCGCCGCCGATCACCGAGGCCAGCAGCGCCACCCCGGCGGTGACCAGCACGGCGTGCAGGTTGAGGCTGGCCACGCGGCTGCCCAGCACCGGCACCGCCAGCAGCAGCGCCAGGGCGCCGGTCACCACCCCGGTCAGCAGCGCCCAGTCCTGCGCCGACACGGTCGTCAGCGCCAGGCGCCGGGCGTTGCTGACTGCGTACCAACTCCAGGTGAACAATGCGCCGAACGCGCACAGCAGGCCGAGAATGCTGCCCAGTGCGGCACCCTGCATGGCGTGCAGGCTGATCAGCGTCACCCCCGCCGTGGCGCACGCCAGCGACGGCAGCAGTTGGCCGAAAGGCACGGCGTTGGTGTCGCGACGGCCCGCCAGGGCCACCAGCACCGGGATCAGCCCGACCACCAGCGACGTCGTGGCCACGCCGACCCGCTGCACGGCGCTGCCCACCAGCGTGTAGTAGATCAGCGTGCCGACCAGGCTCAGCCAGAACAGTGCCTGCCAATCGGCGCGGGTCAGCTGCGCACGTACCCTGCGCCAGCGTGGCAGCAGCAACGCCAGCGAGAACAGCCCGTAGGCGAGGAAACGCAGCACCGCGAATTCCAGGCCCGACAGCTGCGGCGTCAGCGCCGGGCCGAGAAAGATCACGCCCCAGCACATGCCCGCCGCGACGCCGCAGCCAATACCCTTGGCCAAGGATGGATGAGTTGTCATGAAGCAACCGCCTGATGGAAAGGCGCGCAGTGTGCCGGCTTCACGCGCCGGGGTATTGGCCCAGGCTGCCGAGTGCTTTACCCAGGCTTGCGCATGGCGTGGCGGTAGGCCGCCGGCGTGGTGTCGCACAGGCGGCGCATGGCGCGGGTGAGGGCGGCCTGGTCGCTGAACCCGACCTTTTGGGCGACATCGGCCAGTGGCAGGCGGCTTTCGGCCAGCCAGCGGCAGGCATGGCGCATGCGCAGTTGCGCCAGCCACGCCTGGGGTGCTTGCCCATAGCGTTCGGCAAAGCGCCGGTGCAGTTGGCTGACGCTCATGGCTGCGACGCGAGCCATGGCCTCGTTGCCCCAGGCCTGGCCAGGGTCGGCTTCCAGGTGCGCCAGCAGGCAGTCCATGCCGCTGGCCGGTTGGCCTGCGTCACGGCCCAGGCTGTCGAGCAACAGCGGCAGCAGGTGCGCGGCACTGCCGGGCAAGCCTTGCGGGCCCAGCAGGTCGGCGAACTCGATCAGGCGGCGGGTGGCGGCAGACACCGGCACATAAGTCCGCCGCGCCAGGGCGTCGAGGGTGCGTGCCTCGAACCAGCCGTTGGGGCAGTCCAGCACCAGGAAACGGTTGGCACCGTCGGCGCGCTGGCCGTGCGCGGCGCCGGGGGCGATCAGCGCTGCCATGGACAGGTCCAGCCGCGCGCCACGGCCCTGCACCTCCATCTCCATGCCGCCGACCACGGGCAGCACCAGTTGGGTAAAGCCGTGCTGGTGGTGGGCGCATTCGCCGCTGTAGCTACGCAGGTCGAGGGAGGGAGTCACGGCAGTATTCCAGCCAGCTGATTGTGTCGGAGTGGATAGCATGCCACGCGTTCGCCAGGACGCCAAACCCCGTAGCAGCTGCCGCAGGCTGCGTCCGCTGCCGATACCGGGGCGCGCCCGGACGCCGCCTGCGGCAGCTGCTACGGGGGTGGGGTCAGTTGCCGTCGGCGACCTTGCGTTCGATTTCGGCGGTTTTCTTTTGCAGGGTCTCGGCGTCCTGCTCCTTGGCGCGGGTGGAGGAGGGGGTGATGACCTCATCGACGCCACGGGTGTCGTCGTCGCGGTCTTCCAGGTCGCGCTTCACCACGTTCACCGGTTTGCCGGAAGTGTCGGTGGGCGGCGCGTTTTCGGGGCGGTTGTCTGTGCTCATGATGGTCTCCTGGGGTGTATGCACGGTTGAGCCGCCGCCCGGCCAGGAGTTCCTGCCGGGCGGCCGGCCGGTCATGGCAGCGGGTTGCCGCCGGTCACGCCGAAGGTTTCACCGGTGATGTAGCTGGATTCCTGGGTGGCCAGGAACACATACAGCGGCGCGCATTCGGCCGGCTGGCCGGGGCGGCCCATGGGCGTCTGCGAACCGAAGGTGGGGATTTTCTCTTGAGGTTGGCCGCCGCTGGGCTGCAGCGGCGTCCACACCGGGCCCGGCGCCACGGCATTGACTCGCACGCCCTGGGCAATCACCTGCTTGGCCAGCGACTTGGTGAAGGCGACGATAGCGGCCTTGGTCGAGGCATAGTCCAGCAGGTTCTGCGACGGGCTGTAGGACTGGATGGACGCGGTATTGATGATGGTGGCGCCCGCTGGCAGGTGCGGCAGCGCCGCCTTGCACAGCCAGAACAGCGCGTAGACGTTGGACTTGAAGGTGGCGTCGAACTGCTCGGTGGTCAGCTCGGCGATGGCTTCCACCGCCTGCTGCTTGCCGGCGACGTTCACCAGTATGTCCAGGCCGCCCAGGGCGGCCACCGCCTTCTGCACCAGCGCCTGGCAGAACGCTTCGTCCTTGAGGTCGCCGGGAATGGCCACCGCCTTGCGGCCTTCGGCTTCGATCAGCTTCACCACTTCGCGGGCGTCGCTTTCCTCTTCAGGCAGGTAATTGAGGACGATGTCGGCACCCTCGCGGGCATAGGCAATCGCCGCCGCGCGGCCAATGCCGGAGTCGGCGCCGGTGATCAGTGCCTTGCGCCCCAGCAGGCGGCCGAAGCCCTTGTAGCTGTGCTCGCCGTGGTCCGGTGCAGGCGTCATCTTGTGCACGGTGCCGGGCGCGCCCTGGGGCTGTTTGGGAAATTCGGGCTGCGGATACTGGGTCAGTGGGTTCTGCATCGAATACTGGTTTTCAGTTGCCATGGTGGACTTCCTCTCTTGCCCAATCGAATCACGACAATGGAGGCAGCCGGCCAGGCGTTCGTTCAGTTTTTCTGCCGATGAAAATTTTTTAAACCTTCTGCGAACCGCCTGGGTCGATTGGGTACAGACGGGCTCGGGCAGAAGAGGGCGACTCATGATCGGTGTGGTGATTCCTGCGCACAATGAAGCAAGCTACATCGCCCTTTGCCTGGCCTCTATCCAGGCGGCAGCGCGGCACCCGCAGCTGGCGGGCATGACGGTGAAAGTGCTGGTGGTGCTTGACCATTGCAGCGACGAAACCGGGTTGCTGGCTGCCGCCGCCGGGTGCGAGGTGCTGGAGGTGGGCTTTCGCAACGTCGGCAAGGCGCGAGCCTACGGCGCGCAGGTGCTGCTGGAGGCAGGTGTGCAGTGGCTGGCATTCACCGATGCCGACACGCGTGTGCCGAGCGACTGGCTGGCGCGGCAGTTGGCGTTCCAGGCCGACGCCGTATGCGGCACGGTGGCGGTGGACAGCTGGGCCGAACACACCGAGCAGGCGCAGGCGAAGTATCTGGCAGGCTACCGGTTCGAGGAGGGGCACCGGCATATTCATGGCGCCAACCTGGGGTTGAGCGCCGAGGCCTATGCCAGGGCCGGCGGCTTCCAACACCTGGCGGCCCATGAAGACGTGCAACTGGTGGCGGACCTGGAGCGCATCGGCGCGCGCATCGTGTGGACGGCAACCACCTCGGTGGTCACCAGCGCGCGCCGCGATTTCAAGTGCCGCGAGGGGTTTGGCGAGTACCTGTTGTCGCTGCAGGAAGAGTGTGTGGGAGCTGGCTTGCCAGCGAGTTTTTAAAGGCTCGCTGGCAAGCCAGCTCCCACAACCACGGTCAGAACAGATTGATCGGGTAGGTGACGATCACCCGGTGCTCGTCCTGGTCGCGCACGCCGGTGAATTCGGTGCGCATGGAGGCGTGCCGCAACGCCACGCTGAGGTCCTTGGCCGGGCCCGATTGCACGGTGTAGGTCAGGGTCAGGTTGCGTTCCCACTCGCTCTTGTCGCCGGTGGCGGTGCGTGCGCCCGAGCCGCTTTCATACATGCCCATGAAGGTCAGCCCCGGCACGCCCATGGCGGCGAAGTCATAACCGTAACGCACTTGCCAGGTGCGCTCGCCGGCACGCTGGAACTTGCCGATCATCGACTCGGTCATGAAGTAGGCGGTGGAGCCGTCGCCCTGGTTCAGCCATACCGCGTCGCTGTCGCCGGTCACCTGCTGGTAGCCGGCGGCGATGGTGTGCGGGCCCACCAGGTAGGTGAACAGCGCGCTGGACAGCTGGCTGTCGACCTTGCCCTTGGTCACGCCGTCGCCGTAGTAGCCGGCGGTGTAGTAGTCCGGGTCGTTGTCGTTCTTGCCGGCCGAGCTGTTGTTGAAGTAACGCAGGTCGCTGCGCAGGGTGCCCGGCCCCACTTTCCAGTTGTACACCAAGCCCAGGAAGTTCTGGTTATAGAAGTTTTCCAGGCCGCCGTAGTAGTACTGCAGCAACAGGTCGGGCGTGGCTTTCCAGTCGACACCGGCGTACTGGAACTTGTGCACGAACTTGCCGGTGAGGCGGCTGTTGGAGCCGGGAATCGACATGCCCATCTGGTTGGTCGACCCACGGCCCTTGACGCTGTCCAGCTGGCCGGCGATGAAGGTGAAGTGGTCGAGGTCCTTGGACTGGATCTGCTCGCCGTTGAAGGTCTGCTGCAGCATGCGGTCGGTGGACATCACCACCGGCAGCATCGGCACCAGGGCGCCGGCGCGCACTTCGGTCTTGGCGAAACGCATCTTCGCCGTGGCCCCCAGGCTGGCGAACTCGTCGGCGGCGCGACCGTTGTCGGTGGGGAAAATGTTGCCGTTGAAGGCGGTGCCCGACGGGTTGTAGTGGGTGCCTTTGCCCGAGTCCAGCTTGATGCCGAGCATGCCGATGGCGTCAACGCCGAAACCGACGGTGCCCGGGGTGTAGCCGGACTTGAAGTTGAGGATAAAGCCCTGGCCCCACTCCTGCGTGTAGTTGGGGTTGGCGGCGCCGCTGCGGTTGTCGGCGTTGCTGAAGAAGTTGCGCGCCAGGATGCTCGCGGTGCTGTCCTCGATAAAGCCTTCGGCGTTGCTTGGTTGCGCCATGGCCAGGCCGCACAGGCCGGCCAGAATTGCGGGTGCGCGGTAAGCTGCGCGATTCAAGAGCACCATCGGGAATTCCTCATGCTGTAGTCAATGTTGTGAGAGGCAGGTGCAGTGGCGGCAGTAAAGGTTTTTATTGTTCTTCAGGAGCAACAGGAGCAACGGGTGCGGCAGCGCGGGTCAGCGCCACCGGCGGCAAGCGGTACAGCACCCACAGGGCCAGCACGCCCAGGCCTGCGCACAGCAGCAGGCCAGTGCCCAGGGCTTGCGCCAGGGCCTGGCGCGCCAGGTGCAGCAGGGCGGGGTCACCGCCGGCCTTGAGCAGCACTTGCGGGTCGCTGAACAGTGGCAGGGCCTGCGCCTGGCCTGCGGCAATGAGCGCGCCTTGCAGGTGGCAGGCGTATAGCAGCTTGATCAGCACGCCCATCACGGCCGTGCCCAGCAGCCCGCCGACCAGGCGCAGCGACTGGGTGAGGGCGGTGGCGATGCCCAGGAACTGCCGCTCGGCCAGGGTCTGGGTGAACACCGTGAGGTTCATCAGGATGAAACCCAGGCCCAGCCCGGCCAGCAGAATCAGCCCCAGCAACGCGTGGAACGAGGCGTCCAGGCCCACCAGCGCCAACCCTGCGCACGCCACCAGCAGCACGGCGAAGCCGGCCAGGGGGATGAGGTTGGGGTTGCGCAGGTGGGTGATGATGCGGCCGTTGACGATGGCCCCCAGGGTGATGCTCAAGGCCAGTGGGGTGATCAGCAGGCCGGCGTCCTGGGGCGAATAGCCGTAGCTGCCTTGCAGCAGCAGCGGCAGGTAGAACAGCAGGCTGAACATGATGGCCCCGGCCAGCAGCGACAGCACGAACAGCAGGCGCACGCTGGGCGCCCGGAACAGCGCGGCCGGCAGCAGCGCGTCGCTGCAGCGCTGCTCCCACCACCACAGGCCCAGGGCTGCGGCCAGGCACACCAGGCCGAGCACGGCGCTGCCCCACACGCGGGCCTGGCCCAGCCATTCGACGAACAGCTGCAGGCTGCCCAAGGCCACCGCGATCAGCAGCGCGCCCAGCCAGTCCAGGCGGATGGCACGGTTTTGCAGGGGGCGGTAGTGTGGTAGGTAGCGCCAGGCGAAGAACAGCGCCACCGCGCCCAGCGGCAGGTTGATATAGAACACCGAGCGCCAGCCGAAGGCGCCGGTCAAATAGCCGCCCAGGCCCGGGCCGATGGCGTTGACCACGCTGAACAGCGCGCTCAGCAGGATCTGCCAGCGCAGGCGCTGGCGGGTGTCGGGAAACAGTTCGGGAATGCAGGCGAACGCAGTGCCGATCAGCATGCCGCCGCCCACCCCTTGCAGGGCGCGGCCCAGCACCAGCACCAGCATGTCGTTGGCCAGGGCGCACACCAGCGACGCCAGGGTGAAGATCACCGTGGCCGCCAGCACGAAGGGCTTGCGCCCGTAGTAGTCGCCCAGGCGGCCGAAAATCGGGATGGTGACGATGGAGGCCAGCAGGTAGCCGGTGGCTACCCAGGCGTACAGCTCGAAGCCCTGCAACTGGGCGACGATGCTCGGCAAGGCGTTGCCGATCACCGTCTGGTCGAGGGCCGAGAGCATCAGCACCAGGGAGATGCCGAGCATGGCCAGCAAGGCTTGCTTGAAGGTCAGGGCACTGTGGCTCGGCATCGTCATCATCGAGCCCCTTACACCAGCGCCGCGACGGCGGTGGCGATGCGTTGGCAGCCGGTTTCCAGGGTCTCGATGGCCGAGGCCGTGGACATGCGGAAGAACGGTGCCAGGCCGTAGGCGCTGCCGGGAATCACCGCCACGCCCTGGCTTTCCAGCAGGTAGAGGATGAAGTCGCTGTCGCTTGCCAGCACCTGGCCTTGCGGAGTGCGCTTGCCCAGCACGGCGCCGCAGTTGACGTACAGGTAGAAGGCGCCTTCAGGCGGGATACAGCTGAGGCCGTCGATGGCGTTGATCAGTTCCAGGCAGCGGTCGCGGCGCTGGCGGTACACCGCGCGGCTTTGCTCGATGAAGCTCTGGTCACCGTTGAGGGCGGCCACCGCGGCGGCCTGGCTGACGCTGCAGGCGTTGCTGGTGGACTGCGACTGCAGGGTGGCCATGGCGGTGATCAGGTCGGCAGGGCCGGCGCCGAAGCCGATGCGCCAGCCGGTCATGGCGTAGGACTTGGACACGCCGTTGATCACCAGCACGCGGTCCTTGAGCCGCGGTTCCACGGCCAGGATGTGGGTGGCGGGGCGGTCGTCGTAGCGGATGTGCTCGTAGATGTCGTCGGTCATCACCAGCACGTCGGGGTAGTCCAGCAGCACGTCGGCCAGGGCGCGCAGTTCTTCGGCGTGGTACACGGCGCCGGTGGGGTTGCTCGGCGAATTCAGCAGCAGCCAGCGGGTGCGTGGGGTAATGGCGGCGCGCAGCTGCTCGGCGGTGAGCTTGAAGTGGTGTTCCTCGGTGCAGGCCAGGGTCACCGGTTCGCCTTCGCAGGCCAGCACCATGTCCGGGTACGACACCCAGTAGGGCGCGGGAATCAGCACCTCGTCGCCCGGGCCCAGAGTGGCGGAGAAGGCGTTGTAGATGGCGCTCTTGGCGCCGTTGGTGACCACCACCTGGGACGGCGTGTAGGCCAGGCCGTTTTCGCGCTGCAGCTTGGCGACGATGGCCTGGCGCAGCTCCGGGGTGCCGGCGTTCTGGGTGTAGCGCGTGTCGCCGTTGTCGATGGCGGCGCAGGCGGCCTGGCGGATATGCGCCGGGGTGTCGAAGTCGGGCTCGCCCACCACCAGGTTGATGATCGACTTGCCGGCGCGGCGCAGTTCGTTGGCGCGGTCGGCAGCGGCGCTGCTGGGCGAGGGTTTGATGCGGTGCACTCGGGCGGCGATGCGGGAAGCGGTCACGGGGGAATCCTCGGTGGTGGCCTGATGACGGCTACGTTACGAGGCGGGGCGGCGGGGCTGATAAGACAAGTTTGTTCTGGTTTGATAGGCACAGCTTATGACCGCTGCGCACCAAAAGGGTGCGAGTCAGCATTTGCGGGGTCGCCCCGCATCCCCTGCGACCGCAAGTCGCACACCCATAGCAAACACTTATGCCTGTAGCAGCTGCCGCAGGCTGCGTCCGGGCCCGACACGATCATTCCAGGTACACCGCGGCGCCTGGGACGCGGCCTGCGGCCGCTGCTACGGGATGTGCGGGGCGCCTTCTGCCGTAGCAGCTGCCGCAGGCTGCGTCCGGGCCCGACACGATCATTCCAGGTACACCGCGGCGGCTGGGACGCGGCCTGCGGCCGCTGCTACGGGATGTGCGTGGCGCCTTCTGCCGTAGCAGCTGCCGCAGGCTGCGTCCGGGCTCGGCACGGTAATTTCAGGTACACTGCGGCGCGTCGGACGCGGCCTGCGGCCGCTGCTACGGGGTGGTGGCGCGCCTTTTGCTATGGCAATGCCTCTGCCCTGTTTCGAGTGTTGCCCGTGAACCTGCGCCGTTTGAAATACTTCGTGAAGATCGTCGATGTCGGCAGCCTGACCCAGGCCGCCGACGTGCTGCACATCGCCCAGCCAGCGCTGAGCCAGCAACTGGTAACGCTGGAAGCCGAGCTGCAGCAGCAACTGATTATCCGCACCAAGCGGGGCGTTACGCCCACCGAGGCCGGCAAGGTGCTGTACGGCCACGCGCAGCTGATTCTGCGCCAGTGCGAGCAGGCCCAGAGTGACGTCAACGCCACCGGTTTCGCCCTGTCCGGCCAGGTGTCAGTGGGCCTGGCCCCGGGCACTGCGGCTTCGGCGCTGTCGCTGCCGTTGCTGCGCCGGGTGCGCGAGCGCCACCCCGGCATCCTGCTGTACCTCAACGAGAACTTCGGCACCACCCTCAGCGAGCTGATCATGAACGGCCGCATGGACATGGCCGTGCTGTACGGCGGCCGCGAAGTGCACGGCCTGACCTTCGTGCCGCTGATGCGCGAACAGCTGTACCTGGTGAGCGCCGACCCCGAGCTGCAAAGCCGCGACGAGATCGGCCTGGCCGAAGTGGCCGAGCTGGAGCTGCTGCTGCCGCGCACCTACAACACCATGCGCCGCCTGGTGGACGAAGCTTTCCTGAAGATCGGCCTCAGCGCCCGGGTGATCGCCGAGGTGGAGTCGTCCACCACCCTGGCCACCGCCGTCAGCGAGCATTTCGGTTCAACCATCCTGCCCGAATCCGCCGCCCGCGCCCTGGTGGCCGTGCACGAGGCGCACCTGCTGCGCATCACCGCGCCGGATATCGAGGCGCCGCTGGCGCTGTGCCTGTCGGGGCATTTGCCGCTGTCGGTGCCGGCCCAGGCAGTGAAAGCGATCTTGCTGGAGTTGATTGCCGAGATGCGCGGGAACCTGGTTTCCGTCCAGGCCTGAAAACTGTCATAAGCGACCCTTATCTCCCCACAGTCAAACCGTCTTGGCCGTGTTTTTGTGCGCTCGATAGAGTTCATCCAGCCACTTTTACTATTCACGGCAGGGGCCATTGCATGAACCCGGAACGCATTAAAGCGCTAATCGACCTGATGGCCGAATCCGACCTCAGCGAACTGAGCCTCAACGAGGGCGACACCCAGCTGCGCCTGCTGCGCGACGGCCAGGCCGTGGCCGCAGCGCCACAGTGTGCGGCCGCCGCAGCGCCGGTGAAGGCCGCCGCCGCAACACCGGCTGCGGGCAGCGATACCTTTGACGCCAGCGCCGCCCTCTACGGCGTGCTGCACCTGACCCCCGCGCCCGACCAGCCAGCGTTCGTGCAGGTGGGTGATGCGGTCGAGGCCGGCCAGACCCTGGCGGTCGTGGAGGCCATGAAAATGTTCCACCCGCTCAAGGCCGAACGCGCCGGCATCGTGCGGGCCATCCTGGCCGCCAGCGGCGAGGAAGTCGCCGCCGGCAAGCCGCTGTTCCGCCTGGAGGCCGTGTGATGTTTGATACCGTACTCATCGCCAACCGCGGCGAAATTGCCCTGCGCATCCTGCGTGCCTGCCAGGGCCTGGGGCTCAAGACCGTGGCCGTGTTTTCGGAAGCCGACCGCGATGCTCGCTACGTGCAACTGGCCGACCAGGCCATCTGCATCGGCCCCTCGCAGCCCGGCCAAAGCTACCTGGACCACGCCGCCGTGCTGTTCGCCGCCGAACTCAGCGGCGCCCAGGCCATTCACCCCGGCTACGGTTTCCTGTCCGAGAACGCCGCCTTCGCCGAGCGCGTCGAGCAGGCCGGCCTGACCTTCATCGGCCCCAGCGCCGCGTGCATCCGCACCATGGGCGACAAGGTTTCGGCCAAGCGCGCCATGCGCGAAGCCGGCGTGCCCTGCGTGCCGGGCCCCGACACCAGCATGCCGGACGATGCCGAGAGCATCCTGGCCATCGCCCGCGACATTGGCTACCCGGTGATCGTCAAGGCCGCCGGTGGCGGCGGTGGGCGTGGCATGCGCGTGGTGGAGCAGGAGGGCAAGCTGCTCGACGCCATCAACCTGACCCGCGAAGAAGCGCGCCGCGCCTTCGGCAACCCGGAGCTGTACATCGAGAAATTCCTCGGTCAGCCGCGCCACGTGGAAATCCAGGTGCTCTGCGACGCCTACGGCAATGCCTTGTGGCTGGGCGCGCGGGACTGCTCCATGCAGCGCCGCCACCAGAAAGTGCTGGAAGAAGCACCGGCGCCCGGCATCGACCCAGCGCTGGTGGCCAAGGTGGGTGAACGCTGCGCCGCGGCCTGCCGGCAGATCGGCTACGTGGGCGTGGGCACCTTCGAATTCCTCTACGAGCACGGCGAGTTCTACTTCATTGAAATGAACACGCGCCTGCAAGTGGAGCACCCGGTGACCGAGATGACCACCGGTATCGACATCGTCCAGCAGCAGATTCGCATGGCCCAGGGCGAGCGCCTGACGCTGACCCAGGCCGACATCGGCGTGCACGGCCATGCCCTGGAGTGCCGCATCAACGCCGAGGACCCCGACACCTTCATGCCCACCCCGGGCCAGGTGAGCCGCTGGGAAATTCCCGGTGGCTACGGCGTGCGCGTCGACAGCCACGTCAGCCATGGCTACCGCGTGCCGCCGTACTACGACTCGATGGTGGCCAAGGTCATCACCCACGGCGCCACCCGCGAAGAGGCCCTGGCGCGCATGCGCCTGGCCCTGGGCGAGATGCGCGTGGAAGGCATCAGCACCAACATCGCGCTGCACCGCGACATTCTCCAGGACCCGGGTTTCTGCGAGGGCGGCGTCGATATTCACCACCTTGAACGCTGGCTGCAACAGAGGACCGCATCATGAGTGCCATGCACATGGACGCCACCCCGCGCATCAGCCTGCTGGGCACCACCGCGCTGCTGCTGGAAGCACCGGGCAGCCTTGACCTGCCGCCGCAGCAACGCATCTGGGCCCTGGCCCGCCTGGCCCAGGACTGGGGCGGCGTGGCTGAAGCCGTGCCGGGCATGAACAACCTGATGCTGACCTTCGCCACGCCGCCGCGCGACCTGCAAGGCCTGAAAAGCCGCCTGCTGGAGGCCTGGGAGCAATGCCAGCCGCTGCCGCTGGAAGGCCGCATCATCGAACTGCCGGTGATCTACGGTGGCGAACATGGCCCGCACATGGCCGACGTGGTCGCCCATTCCGGGCTTGATATCGAGACCATCGCCAACCTGCACGCCGAGCCGCTGTACCCGGTGTATGCCCTGGGCAGCCACCCCGGCTATTGCTACCTGGGCGGCATGGACCCACGCCTGGCCACGCCACGGCGCCAGGTGCCGGTGCTCAGCATCGGCGCCGGCGCGGTGTCCATCGGTGGCGTGCAGACCGGCGTGTCGGCCTCGGCCGGCCCCAGCGGCTGGAACACCATTGGCCACACCGACATGGTGTTCTTCGACGCCGAACAATCGCCCCCGGCGCTGCTGCAACCCGGCGACCACATCCGCTTTCGTATCGAGAGGATCATTCGATGATCGAAATCATCAGTGCTACCGCCCTGGCCACCGTCCAGGACCTGGGGCGCCACGGCAGCCTGGGTTACGGCGTGGGCACCTCCGGGGCCATGGACAGCCTGTCGCTGGTGCTCGGCAACCTGCTGCTGGGCAACGAAGAGGGCGCGGCCGCCATCGAGATTCCGCTGTTCCCGTTCGAGGCACGCTTTATCGAGGACTGCGCGTTCGCCGTTACCGGCGCGGCCTGCGGCGCTACCCTGGACGGTGAAGCGCTGCCGCCCAACTGGGTGGCCCAGGCCCGCGCCGGCCAGGTGTTGAAACTGGGTTACCCCTCGGCGGGCAGCCGAGCCTACGTGTGCCTGGCCGGTGGCGTGGATGTGCCGCAAGTGCTGGGTTCGCGCAGCACCCAGTTGCGCGGCGAGTTCGGTGGCCTGAATGGGCGCATGCTGCAGCAGGGCGACCGCCTGCCTGCGGGCCGCCCCGGCCACGCCGGCAACAGTGATTTCGGCGTCAGCCTGGCGACCCGCGCCTTGCGTCTGGAAGTGGACGGTGTGCCGGCCATGCGCGTGCTGCCGGCCGCTGAATACGACTGCTTCAGTGCCGAGGCGCAAGCGGCGTTCTGGGCTGGGGAGTGGAAAATCACCACCCAGAGCAACCGTTACGGCTACCGCCTGGAAGGCCAGCCGCTGCTGCCGGAAAAGCCGCTGGAAGTGCGCTCGCACGGCATCGTCCCCGGCGTGATCCAGGTGCCCCACGGCGGCCAGCCGATCATCCAGATGCGCGACGCCCAGCCCAGTGGCGGCTACCCCAAGTTCGGCACGGTGATCGAGG
Source organism: Pseudomonas sp. JC1203 (assembly GCF_056175065.1). Taxonomy (NCBI): domain Bacteria; kingdom Pseudomonadati; phylum Pseudomonadota; class Gammaproteobacteria; order Pseudomonadales; family Pseudomonadaceae; genus Pseudomonas; species Pseudomonas sp. JC1203. Next base: position 250,048 of record NZ_JBWCAM010000007.1, on the reverse strand, counting down.
CCGACCTCTGGCGCCTGGGCCAGGCGCCCATCGGCAGCCGCGTGCGGTTCATCCATTGCAGCTACGAGCAGGCCCTGGACGCGCTGGAGGCCAACCGTGCCTTCCTTGATGCCACCCGCCGCCTGCTGACCTTGCACAGCCTTTGAGGAATTTGCCATGAACATCAAGGAAATTCGCCAGCTGGCCGGCTGGCTCGGCGCCGCCAACCTCAGCATGCTGCACATCCAGCGCCCCGGCTTCGACCTGCTGCTGCGCCGTGGGTCGGCTGCGCCGCAGGTGGCGCCTGCCCAGGTGCACACTGAGCAACCGGCCCTGGCCGAGGTGCCGCTGGCGTCGATCAAGGCCAGCGGCCCGGGGCTGTTCTTCAGCCACCACCCCGATGAGCGCAAGCCCTGGGTCAAGCCCGGCGACAGCGTGCGCAACGGGCAATTGGTGGGCGTGCTGCAGATTGGCCACTTGCTGCTGCCGGTGCGCAGCCAGCAGGACGGGCAGGTGAGCGCCGTGCGCGCCGCCGAAGGTGAACAGGTGGGCTACGGCCAACCGCTTTTCGACCTGGCCGGCTGAGGAGGCCCCTATGCGTATCGACTTGAACGCCGACCTGGGCGAGGGCTTTGGCCCGTGGACCATGGGCGAAGACCAGGCGCTGATGGAAATCATTTCCTCGGCCAACGTGGCCTGCGGCTTCCACGCCGGCGACCCGCTGATCATGGACACCACCGTACGCCGCGCCAAGGCCCTGGGCATCGACCTTGGCGCCCACGTCGGCTACCCCGACCTGCAGGGCTTCGGTCGCCGTGCCATGAACATCGACCTGGCGGAGCTGGCCACCTACGTGGTCTACCAATTGGGCGCCCTGGCCGGCATGGCGGCGGTGGCCGGCTACCGCATGACCCACATGAGTTTTCACGGCGCGCTGGGCAACCGCGTGGCCGCCGACGCCGCCATGGCTGACGTGCTGGTGGGCGCGGTGGCGCAGTTCGACCCCGGGCTGATCATCAGCTCGTCCAGCAGCCAGGCCATTGAGGCGGCTGCCGACCGGCACGGCCTGCCGGTGGCTACCACCTTCCTGGCCGACCGCGCCTACGACGCGCAGTGCCTGCTGGTTCCGCGCGGCACGCCCGGCGCGGTGATCAAGGACCCGGCCCAGGTGCGCGAACGCGTTGCCCAGCTGTTGCAGGACGGCACCGTCACCACCCTCGACGGCCAGCGGGTCAAGGTCAACGCCAGCTCCATCCTGCTGCACGGCGACACGCCGGGCGCGGTGGACCTGGCCCGCGACCTGCGCGCGTTCATCGAAGGGCAGGGCGCCGTCATCACCCCGATCAGCCAACTGGTGCGGTCATAAGCGCACCTTATTGCCACACAACCAATGCGTCTTGGTCGGTTCGAGCGGTGCTCGGTACAGTCCAAGGCAGACGCAGGATTCAAGGAGTTTCCCCATGCCATTTTCCGATTACAAAACCGCACTGGTCACCGGCGCTTCGTCCGGCATCGGCGCCGCCGTGGTCGAGCGCCTGTGCGCCGAGGGCATCGAAGTGCACGCCCTGGCGCGTAGCGCCGACAAGCTGGCGGAACTGGCCGAGCGCACCGGCTGCATCGCCCACCCGATCGACGTCACTGACCTTGCCGGGCTGACCGCGCTGTTCCAGCGCCAGCGCTTCGATATCCTCGTCAACAACGCTGGCGTCGACCGCCCGGGCTCGCTGCTCAAGGCCGACGCCGAAGGCATCGACCTGCTGGTGGACGTCAACCTGCGCGCCGTGCTGCACCTGGCGCGCCTGGCGCTGCCGGGCATGGTGGAGCGCGACTGCGGCCACATCATCAACATCAGTTCGATTGCCGCCGCCTACAACTTCGGCGGCAACGCCACCTACCACGCCACCAAGGCGGCGGTGAGCATGCTTTCCAAGCAGCTGCGCGTGGACGCCTTCGGCAAGCGCGTGCGGGTCACCGAGATTTGCCCGGGCCGCGTTGCCACTGACATCTTCGCCCACGTGCACGGCGACTCCGAGGAGGTGCGCAAGCGCTTCATCGAGGGCTTCGAACTGCCGGAAGCCAAGGACATTGCCAACGCCATTGCCTTCGCCATCGCCGCCCCGGTGTCGATGAACGTCGGCCACATGGAAATCACCCCCACCCTGCAAGTGCCCGGCGGCTTGTCCACCGCGCGGCCCCAGGAGTGGCAGGGCTGAAGCGCCGGCCCATGAAGAAGAACGGCCCTAGCCGTCATTGCTGCGCCCGCGTCGGGTTCGCCCCGGCGCCTTGCTTCTGCCCCACGCCAGTCGATGGGAATTGACCATGACGCACGACTTCAATCTTGCCGCGATTCTGCACGGCGAATACGCCGAGCTGATCCTCAAGGGCATTGGCATGACCCTGCAGTTGGCGCTGTTCGCCTGGTGCCTGGCCATGGTCCTGGCCCTGCTGCTGGTGTCCATCCGCCTGACCGGTAACAAATACGCCGAGCGCCTGGTGGCGGCCTACGTGTCCTACCACCGCAACGTACCTACCCTGGTGCAACTGATGCTGTGGTACTTCGGCATCCCCACGCTGCTCAGCGACAACACCCAGGTGTGGCTGGCCAACTACAGCAGCGAATACCTGTTTTCCATCATCGCCCTGGGCCTGTGCCAGGCGGCGTATTTCAGCGAGGACATTCGCAGTGGCCTGCGCGCCATTCCCAACGGCCAGACCGAGGCCGCCCGCGCCCTGGGCCTGGGCTACGTGCGCTCGCTGCGCTACGTGATCCTGCCCCAGGGCGTGCGCAACTGCCTGCCGTCATTGATCAACCACAGCGTGCTGCTGTTCAAGAACACCAGCCTGGCCATGGCCATCGGCGTGGTGGAGCTGACGTACGCCACGCGCGAGGTGGAGAACTACACCTTCCGCACGTTCGAGTCGTACCTGGTGGCCACGGTGGTGTACCTGGCGTTCTCGCTGTTGCTGATGGGCGCTGGCGCCCTGGTGGCACGGCACTTCAGCAAAGCCCTGGCGAGGTAGGCGGCCATGTTCGATTTGTTCAAGATTGTCCACGACAACTGGCCGCTGTTCCTCATCGGCCAATACCCTCACGGCCCCCTGGGCGGCCTGGCCAGCACGCTGATCCTGGCGGCCGCGGCACTGGTGCTGGCGTTCCCACTGGGCCTGCTGCTGGCACTGGCGCGGGTGTCGCCGTGGCGCTGGCTGCGTTACCCGGCCACGGTGTGGGTGTACGTGCTGCGCGGCATCCCGCTGTTGATGGTGATCTTCTGGACCTACTTCCTGGTGCCCTTGCTGATCGGCCACAACATCACCGGCTTCACCACCATGCTCTGCACCCTGGTGGTGTACCAGAGCGCCTACCTGTGCGAGATCATCCGCGGTGGCATCCAGGCGTTGCCCGGCGGCCAGTACGAAGGCGCACGGGCCCTGGGCCTGGGCTATGTGCGCACTACGTTATGGGTGATTCTGCCCCAGGCGCTGTACAACGCGCTGCCCAGCCTGATCAGCCAGTTCGTTTCCATCATCAAGGAAACCTCCCTGGGCTATGTGATCAACGTGCAGGAGGTGACGTTCGCCGCCAACCAGGTCAACAACCAGCTGCTGACCAAGCCGTTTCAGGTGTTCTTCATTCTTGCCATTACGTATTACGTACTGTGTTACGGCCTGACCCGCCTGGCCGGCGTGCTTGAAGGGCGCATCGCCCGCAAGCGCCTGGGCCAGGCCACCCCAGCCGCCCCGCAGGCTTCCCTGCTGACCACCGATAACTGAAGAGGGTTGCCTTCATGCATCCGATGATCATGTTTTCCAGCATCAACAAATGGTACGGCGAGTACCAGGCGCTTACCGACGTCACCGCCGAGGTCAAGCGCGGTGAAGTGGTGGTGCTGTGCGGGCCCTCGGGCTCGGGCAAGTCGACGCTGATCCGGACGGTCAACCGCCTGGAAGATATCCAGAAGGGCCAGATTCTGTTCGACGGCCAGGACGTCAATGGCACCGACGCCAACCTCAACCGCCTGCGCAGCCGCGTCGGCTTCGTGTTCCAGAGCTTCAACCTGTTCCCGCACTTGTCGGTGCTGGACAACATCATCCTCACGCCCACCAAGGTGCGCGGCCTGAAAGCCAGCGAGGCCCGCGCCCACGCCATGCAGCTGCTGGACCGCGTGGGCCTGGCGCACAAGGCCCAGGCCTACCCGGCGCAATTGTCGGGCGGCCAGCAGCAGCGCGTGGCCATTGCCCGTGCGCTGGCCATGGAGCCGCCGGTGATGCTGTTCGACGAACCCACCAGCGCCCTCGACCCGGAAATGGTCGGCGAGGTGCTGAGCGTGATGAAGGGCCTGGCCAAGGAGGGCATGACCATGATGTGCGTGACCCACGAAATGAACTTCGCCCGCGAGGTGGCCGACACCATCTGGTTCATGGACGCCGGGCAGATCCTGGAAAAAGGCACGCCCGAGCAGTTCTTCAGCCAGCCGTCCCACCCGCGCGCGCAGCGTTTCATCGCTGACCTGCGTGCCCACTGAATTCACCTTGATTGAACTGGAGTAAGCCCATGGCTATGAACAAACTGATGGCGGCACTGGCGTTGGCCCCCTTGGCAATCTCGGTGGCCCAGGCCGACCAGTTGGCGGACGTGATGGCGAAGAAAAGCCTGAGCTGCGGCGTCTACGCCGACGTGCCGCCGTTCTCCGCGCCCGACCCGCAGACCCGCGAGCTGGTGGGCATGGACGTCGACCTTTGCACCGCGCTGGCCAAGCGCCTGGGCGTGGCCCTGGAGCTGAAGCCGATGTCGGTGGAAGCGCGCATTCCAGAGGTGAAGATGGGCCGCGTCGACCTGATCTTCGCCAACCTGGCGTACACCAAGAGCCGCGCCGAACAGATCCAGTTCAGCGACCCGTACTACATCGCCAAGGAAACCCTGGTGGTGCGCGCGCCCAACGCCGACCAGCCGCGCGAGTTCTTCGCCGGCAAGAAAATCAGCTCCACCAAGGGCTCCACCTCCGAGCAGTCGATTCGCATGGCCAACGCCACCCCGGTAACCTTCCAGGACACCGGCTCGGCCTACATGGCCCTGCAGCAGAACAAGGTGGTGGGCTTGGTGACCAACACCATGACCGCCATCAAGCTGGTGGGCCAGGCGAAGGAGGGCGGGGTGAACCTGGCCATCGCCAAGGACCCGATGGCCCTGGAACCCATCGGCGCCGGCATGCGCCAGGGCGAACCGGCGTTCCTGGCCAAGGTCAACGAAGCCCTGCGCGCCATGGACCAGGCGGGCGAGATCGACAGCATCTGGAACCGCTGGATCGGGCCTGAAACGCCTTACAAAATGGTCCGCGAAGACAAGGTGCAAAGCCTGGCGGAGCTGAAGTTCGAGCCGTTGCCGTAAGCCCGGACGCGGCCTGCGGCCGCTGCTACAGGGCCCCTTGGATCTCCTCGATCGCGTCGCCTGCATCGCGGCCAAGGCCGGCTCCTACCACGTACGGCGTAGGAGCCGACTTTAGTCGCGATGCAGGCGCCGCCATTTCAAGACATGTAGCAGCGGCCGCAGGCCGCGTCACGCCACACTGCAAATCCAGTGATGGTCATGCCGGTAAGGCGCCCGCGTGAACTTCACGTCGCGCACCAGAATGAGCCCGCGTTGCTGCAAGGCCACGGTAAGTTCTGCCAGTGTGTCTGCTTCGAGCGTCATGGGAATTGCCTCGTCAGATTACCTGTACATAGGTCTTGACCGGCCGCTTTGCGCGGTAATTCATTTTTTCTCAGGTATCCTGTTGTCTTTGTTCTTCGTATTGGAAAGGGAACCCCCACGATGTTTGGCTTCAATGGCAAGACTTGTGCTGTATTGGCCACGGCCCTGGCAATCGGCGGCTGCGCCTCGATGACCCCTGCGGCCAAGCCCGCCGCCGGTTCGCGCACGGTGCTGCAGCACGTGGTGTACCCGGCAGGCTATGAGGTGAACGTGATTCGCATCGTGCTGCCGGCCAACACCAACTCCCCGCACCACACCCACCCGGGCCTGGAATCGGGCTACGTGGCCCGTGGTTCGGTGACCATCGCCATCGATGGCCAGCCCGAGCATGTGCTGCACGCCGGTGACACGTTCGAGACCCCGGCGAACGCGCCGCACATCGTCAAGAACGGGCCTGAAGAAACTGAGATCGTCAGCACCTACATCACCGAGCTGGGCAAGCCGTTGACGCACGTGTTGCCGTAAATTGTGTGGGAGCTGGCTTGCCAGCGAGCCTTTCGGGCCTCAACAGCTCGCTGGCAAGCCAGCTCCCACAAGGGCTCAATGAGCGTCGTCGTGCAGCAGGTGGAAGATCTCGCGCTTCATGCGGATGAAGTCCGCGTCCATCACCATGTCCAGGTTGCGCGGCCGCTCGATCGGCACGTCCAGCACCTGCTTGATGCGCCCGGGCCGTGCGCCCATGACGAAGATACGGTCGCCCAGCAAAATCGCCTCGTCGATGTCGTGGGTCACGAACAGCACGGTCTTCTTGCTGTGTTCCCACACCTTCAGCAACAGCTGCTGCATCTGCAGCCGGGTCTGGCTGTCCAGCGCGCCGAAGGGTTCGTCCATCAACAGAATCTGCGGGTCGTTGGCCAGGGCGCGGGCGATGGCCACGCGCTGCATCATGCCGCCTGACAGCTGCTTGGCGTAGTTGTCGGCGAAGCGCTGCAGGCCTACCTCGTTGAGGTAGAACTCGACGATGTCCTTGCGCTCGGCCGCCGGCATGCCCCGGCGTTTCAGGCCGAACTCGATGTTCTGCCGCACCGTGAGCCAGGGGAACAGGGTGTAGCTCTGGAACACCATGCCGCGGTCGGCGCCGGGGCCCTCCACCTGCTGGCCGCCCACGTAGATGGCGCCGCTGGTGGGCTCGGCGAGGCCGGCCGTGAGGTACAGCAGGCTCGACTTGCCACAGCCCGAAGGCCCCACCAGCACAGCGAACTGTTGGTCGGGCACCTGGAACGACACCTGCTCAAGCGCGGTGAAGGTGTCGCCCGAGGGCGTCTTGTACTGCAGGCAGACCTTGTCCACCTGCAGCCGCGGCGCGGCGTTGGGGGCCGGGGCCACGGGCGTCACCAGCCGGGGTGAGGTTGCGGTTACTGAGCCCATGCGGCCACCTTTATGCGCAGGAAACGGAACAGTTGATCGGTGATCAGGCCCAACAGGCCAATGACCGCGATCGCCAGGAAAATAACGTCCACCTGGAAGCCACGCATGGCCTTCAGGCTCAGGTAGCCCAGGCCGCTGGAGGCCGCCACCAGTTCAGCCACCACCAGGTAAGTCCAGGCCCAGCCCATGGTCACCCGCAGGGTATCGAGGATGCCCGGCACCGAAGCCGGGGCGATCACGTGCACTACCGCGTCCACCCGGCTGGAACCCAGGGTGTACGAGGCGTTGATCAGGTCCTTGGAAATGCCCTTGGAGACGTCGGCTATCATCACCAGCTGCTGGAAGAACACCCCGAAGATGATGATCGACACGCGCTGTTCCAGGCCGATGCCGATCCACAGGATGAACAGTGGCACGAACGAGGTCACCGGCAGGTAGCGAATGAAGTTCACCAGCGGCTCCAGGAACGCCTGCACCACGCGGAAGCTGCCCATCAGCAGCCCTACCGGCACGGCGACGATGGAGGAAACCACGAAGCCGACCATCACCACCTCGACGCTGGCCCACACGTGGGTGCCCAGGGTGCCGTCGCGCGCCAGGCGCACGGCGGCGTCCCACACCGCGCCGGGGCTGGGCAGGAACATCGCCGGCACCACGCCGCCGTAGGAGAGGAAGGCCCACAGGCCGATCAGCAGGATCCAGGCCAGGCCGCTGGCGCTCCACACCACCTGCACCGGCAGGCTGGTCTTGGGTGTGAGGCAGCGGTTGAGCCATGAGTTGCGCTTGGACATGCCAGGCTCCTATCGTGGGGTGACGAAGCGGTTGTCGATCAGGTCGCTGTAGCTGACGTTGAACGGTTTGCCCTGCAGGTCGCTGGCGGTCTGGTTGGCCAGCTTGAGCACGGTGGCGGCGTCGCCGGTGCTGCCGGCGGTGCCCAGCAGTTTTTCGCTCATGGCCTGGTCATAGAAGCGCACGCCCTTGGCTGCGGCCGCCAGCTCGGCCGGGTCGGCCAGGTAGCCGCCGACGCCCTTGGCCATGATCGCGTAGGCCTCCTTGGGGTGTTCCTGGGTGTACTGCACGGCCTTGTACAGCCCGGCCACCAGGGCTTTTACGTCTTCTGGCTGCTTTTCCACCACGTCGCAGTTGAGCGCCACCACGTCGACGATCACCCCGGGGGTGCTGCTGCTGTCCACCAGCACCTTGCCCACGTTCTTGTCGCGCACGCTGGTCAGGTGTGGCTCCCAGGTGACGGCGGCAGGCACGCGGCCGGCGATGAAGGCGGTGGCGGCGTCGTCGGCGGTCATGTTCTGGATGGTCAGGTCGCTCATTTTCATGCCGGCATTCTTCAGCAGGTAGGCCAGCCAGAACTGCGACACCGAGCCTTCGTTGACAGCCACGGCCTTGCCCTTGAGGTCTTGCAGGCTGCTGACGTCCTTGCCCACCAGCACGCCGTCGCCGCCGTGGCTTTCATCCAGCGCGGCCACGGCCTTGAAGCAGAACTGCGGGCGGTACTTGAGGATTTCGTCGAGGGTTGAGGCCGAGCCGGACAGTTTGCCCGAGGCCTGGGCCGCCATGTACATGGAGGCTTCCTCGATGGTCGGCAGGTCGACGGTCAGGCCCTTTTCCTTGAAATAGCCCAGGTCCTGGGCCAGGTACAGGGTGCCGTAGCCGACCCAGGTGGTATGGCCGATGGACAGGGTGCCGGCCTGGGCGCCGCTGGCGATGCCGGCGGCGAGGGCGGTGAGGGCCAGCGGGCGCACGCAGCGCGAAACGAAAGACTTGATCATGTGACACTCCCGGAATGTTGGTTTTCTACGTGGTTTCTCGGGGCAGTGGGCGTAACGCCAAAAACGTTCAACGTGGGGTCTCTGACGGACCTTTTGCCTCTGTGCGGCAGGGTCGATGTTGGCCCATGTGGCGGGGCAGGAAAACGATGAAATATGTGGTCGCTAGCGAGGAAAAAGGTTGTTCGGTGCAGGTCGGTTTTTTGTAGGAGCCGGCCTTGGCCGCGATGCAGGCGACGCGCAATCGCGGTGGCCCTATCGCGACCAAGGTCGGCTCCTACAAGTGAGTGTCAGGCTTCAGCGTGCGCCAGGTTCGGGCTCGTTGTCGGCTGCAGCATCATCGCCGCCGCCTTCTCGCCAATCATGATGCACGGCGCATTGGTGTTGCCGCTGATCAGCGTCGGCATGATCGACGCATCCACCACCCGCAGCCCGCGCACGCCGTGCACGCGCAGCTGCGGGTCGACCACGGCCAGCGGGTCGCTGCCCATCTTGCAGGTGCCCACCGGGTGAAACACCGTGGCGGCATGGTTGCGCACGTAGTCCAGCAGTTGCGCGTCGCTCTGCACCTGGGCGCCGGGCAGCATTTCCTTGCCGCGGATGGCGTCGAAGGTGGAGTCGGCCAGAATTCGCCGCGCCAGCTTGATGCCTTCGACCAGCACCTTGGCGTCATGCGGGTCGCTGAGGAAGTTGAAGTCGATCACCAGTTTGCCGTCGCGGTCCAGGCGCAGCTCGCCGATGCTGCCGGGGCGCAGCACGCAGGTGTGCACCGCGTAGCCGTGGCCCCATTCGAACAGCCGCCCACGGTGGCTGCGGTAACCGGGCACGAAGTGAAACTGTACGTCCGGCAGCCCCTCGGCCAAGGGGGTGCGCGCGAAGCCGCCGGCTTCCACGTAGTTGGTGGTCAGCCAGCCCATTTTCCTCACCACGTAGCGCAGGGGCGCGGCGAGGATGGCCGGCAGGGCGCCCGCGGAAAAGCCCAGGGTGAGCGGGCTTTTCGAGCGCACCGTGACCAGGCCGTCGAGGTGGTCCTGGAGGTTCTTGCCGACGCCGGGCAGGTCGTGGCGCACCTCGAGGCCAGCCTGCTGCAACTGCTGCGCCGGGCCGATGCCCGAGGCCAGCAGCAGCTGCGGGCTGCCCAGTGCACCGGCGCTGAGGATGACTTCACGGCGCGCCTTGAGGAAGGTCTGCACGCCGTCGCTGTCCACCACCACGCCCTTGGCTACCTTCTGCTCCAGCACCACTTGCAGCACCGTGCAGTCGGTGACCACGGTAAGGTTGGCGCGCGCCAGCACCGGCGCCACGAAGGCTCGGTAGCTGGACAGGCGCTTGGCGTTTTTCTGTGTCAGGTTGTAGATGCCGCAACCTTCCAGCTGGCGGCCGTTGAAGTCGTCGTTGCGGCGAATGCCGATCTTTTCCGCGGCCTTCACGAACAGCGCCGACACCGGGTTGGGGTCGCGCGCCGCTTCCACGTTCAGTTCACCGCCGCTGCCGTGCAGGGCCGGGTCCTGGCCCAGGCGGTTGTTTTCCGACTGCTTGAAGTACGGCAGCACGCTGGCCCAGTCCCAACCCGGCTGCGCCCAGCGGTCGTAGTCGCTGGCGTGGCCACGGATGTAGATCATGCTGTTCATCGAGCTGGAGCCGCCCAGGGCCTTGCCGCGCGGCGTGTGCAGTGAGCGGTTGGCGAGGTTTTTCTGCGGCGCGGAAAAGAAGTTCCAGCTGTATTTTCGGCTTTTGTACAGGGTGATGGTGCCCGCCGGGGTCTGGATGCGCGGGCTGTTGTCGTGGCCGCCGGCCTCGATCAGGCAGACCTTCACGGCGGGGTCGGCGCTGAGCCGGTTGGCCAGCACGCAGCCCGAAGAGCCGGCGCCGACGATGATGTAGTCGAAATCGGTATTCATGCGTTTCTCCCGGCAGTGCGCAGGGCCGGCGCGCGGAAGCGACGGCTGAGCAGGTAGTAGACCGGTGAGATCACCAGCAGCCCGACGATCCAGGAAATGTCGGCGCCGCCCATGGCCTTGGCCACCACGCCGGTGTACAGCTCGGTGGCCATGAAGGGCACCTGCACCAGCACGCCCAGCACGTAACAGCCCACCGCGGTCCAGTTGAAGGTGCCGTAGATGCCGCCGTCGCGGCGGAAGAACGACGCCACGTCGTAGCTGCCGTGGGCCACCAGGTAGTAGTCCACCAGGTTGATGGCGGTCCAGGGCACCAGCACGTACAGCAGCAACAGGATGAAGTTGGTGTAGTTGGCCATGAAGTCATCCTGGCCCAGCAGCGCCAGGGCCAGGGAAATGCCGAACAGCACCAGTGCGGTAACGGTGCGCGACAGGGCGCCGGCCGACCATTTCGGCACCAGGGTCTGGCCCACGGTGATGGCCGACAGGGTGCCGCAGTACAGGTTCATCGCATTGGTGGCGGCGATGCCCACAGAGAACACGGCCACCACCAGGGTGGCGATGGGGCCGGTCAGTTCGATCAGGCCGGCGATGATGTCGCCGTCAACGCTGAGGCCGACGATCACGCCCAGGGCCATGGGCAGGATGGAGCCCAGGCAGCAGCCCCAGTAGCTGGACCAGAAGGCCGAGCGGCCGCCGGTGTCGGCGGGCATGTAGCGCGAGTAGTCCGACACGTAGGGCGCATAGGCCAGCTGCCACAGCGCCGCCACCGACAGGGTGCCGAGGAAGCCGGGCAGGTTGAAGACGTTGCGTTGCAGGAAGTCGGCGGGCAGGCCGTGCACGGCGACGATCCAGATGAAGCACAGCAGCAGGATGGCGCCCGACAGGTAGGACATCACTCGCGTGTAGGCGTGGATCAGGCGGTAGCCGAACACCGTCGCCACCACGCTGATCAGCCCCACCAGGACAATGCCCAGGTTGGTGCTGACCAGGGTGTATTGGCTGTGCAGCGACTGCCCGCCCAGCACCAGGTTGGAGGCGAAGAAGCCCAGGTACATGATCACCACCAGGGCCACCACCAGCAACGAGCCGTAGGAACCGAACTGGCCGCGGGTCTGCACCATCTGCGGCACGCCCAACTGCGGGCCCTGCGCCGAGTGCAGGGCCATGAACACGCCGCCGATGAGGTTGCCGGCCACCAGCGCCAGCATGGCGGTGATGAAGGGCAGCTTGAACACCGTCACCGCCAGGGCGCCGGTGACCACGGTCAGCAGCATGATGTTGGAACCGAACCAGATGGTGAACAGGTCGCGGGCGCGGCCGTGGCGCTGGTCGGCGGCAATGGGCTGGATGGTGCTCAGCTCCAGGGTGGCGGGCTTGGGGGTGGGGTGATTCATGGCATGCGTTCGCTCTATGGGTGGCGGGCAGATAAATCAAGGACGGGCGGCAGGGTTTTTATTGTTTTGTGGGAGCGGGCTCTGCCCGCGAAAGCGACACCTCGGTATGGCGGTGTTTACGCGGTGTTCTTTTCGCGGGCAGAGCCCGCTCCCACAATAAAAAGTCAGTGTCGTGGTGGCGATCAGCGCAGCTGGAACCAGGTGGTTTTCAGCTGCGTGTACTTGTCGAACGAGTGCAGCGACAGGTCACGGCCAAAGCCCGACTGTTTGCCGCCGCCGAAGGGCACGCACACGTCCAGGGCGTCCACGGTGTTCACCGACACGGTGCCGGCATTCAAGCGCCGTGCCACCCGGTGGGCGCGGTTGAGGTCATCGGTCCACAACGAAGCGGCCAGGCCGTAGATGTGGTCGTTGGCCAGGTGCACGGCTTCGTCCTCGTGGTCGAAGGCGCTGATGGCCAGCACCGGGCCGAATACTTCTTCGCGAGCCAGCCGCATGTCGGCGCTCACCCCGGTGAACAGCGTCGGCTGGATGAAGTTGTTCGAGCCGTTGAAGGTCAGGCGTTCGCCACCGGCCACGCGGCGGGCGCCGCTGGCGTCGGCGTCGGCAATATGTTCCATGATGCGCGCCGCCTGGCTGGCGTCGACGATGGCGCCCATCTTGCTGGCCGGGTCCAGCGGGTCGCCGGGCTGCCAGTCGCGGGCCTTGGCCACCAGGCGTTCGACGAATTCATCATGGATGCTGCGCTCCACCAGCAGCCGCGAGTTGGCCGAGCACACCTCGCCCTGGTTGAAGAAAATGCCAAAGGCGGCTTTCTCGGCGGCCAGGTCCAGGTCCTGGCAGTCGGCGAACACCAGGTTCGGGCTCTTGCCGCCGCACTCCAGCCACACCTGCTTGAGGTTGGACTGCGCGGCGTACTGCATGAAGTATTTGCCCACCTGGGTGGAGCCGGTGAACGCCAGGGCATCGACGTCCGGGTGCAGGCCCAGGGCACGGCCGGCCTGCTCGCCGAGGCCGGTGACCACGCTGAACACGCCCTCGGGCACGCCGGCCTGCAGGGCCAGTTCCACCAGGCGCAGGGCCGAGAACGGTGACTGTTCGGCGGGCTTGAGGATTACGCTGTTGCCGGCGGCCAGCGCCGGGGCCAGCTTCCAGGCAGCCATGTCCAGCGGGAAGTTCCACGGCACCACGGCGGCGATCACCCCCAGCGGCTCGCGGGTGATGGTGGCCAGGGTGCCGGGCCCGGTGGGCGCCACCTGGTCGTAGAGTTTGTCGAGGCTTTCGGCGTACCAGGCGAACACCTGGGCGGCGCCGGGCACGTCGATGTTCCAGGCGTCCATCACTGGCTTGCCCATGCTCAGCGAGTCCAGCAGCGCCAGTTCTTCACGGTGCGCCAGGATCAGCTCGGCCAGGCGCAGCAGCACCGCCTTGCGCTCGCGCGGTGCCATGCGCGCCCACGGGCCGTTGGCGAAGCTGTTGCGCGCCACCTGCACGGCCAGGTCGACGTCGGCGTCGCCACAGGCGGCAACGTCGGCGAGCAGGGCGTTGGTGGCGGGATTGATGACCGCGAAGGTCTCGCCCGACAGCGCCGCATGGGCGCGGCCGTCGATGTGGGCGGTGCTGATGAAGCGTTGTTCGCGGGCCAGGCGTTGCCAGGTGCTGAGGTCGGTCACGGTGGTCTCCAGAATCCATGTCCACGGTTGATGGGGTGATACTGGGCGATGCGTGGCGGGCAGGAAATTAGTAAAAATGTGCTCCGCCTCGATAAAAAACCTCGGCAGTTCCGGCTCCTGCGGTGGTTGCGTTACGGCGTATGCAGATACTCGGCAATACGCCCCAGCATCACATCGCACGCCTCCAATTGCGCCACGCTGACGAACTCGTCGGGCTTGTGCCCCTGGTCCATGCTGCCCGGCCCGCACACCACCGTGGCGATGCCAAGGGCGTCGAACAGCCCGCCCTCGGTGCCGAACGCCACCGTGCCGAAGGCGTCGCTGCCGCAAAACTGCGCAATCAACTGCGCCGCCTGGCTGTGCCGGTCGGTGGCCAGGCCCGGGTAGGCCGATAGTTCGCGGAAGTGGATGGCACTGTCGGCGTGCACCGCCTGCATGCGCGGCAGCACTTCAGTGCGCGCGTAGCGTTGCAGCTGTTCGGCCACCTGGCGCGGGTCTTGGGCGGGGAGGGCGCGCACCTCGAAGTCGAAGCGGCAGTCCTCGGGCACGATGTTCAGCGCCTTGCCGCCGCTGATCACACCGGCCTGCACGGTGCTGAACGGTGGGTCGAAGCGCTCGTCATGGAGCGCCGGCGCGCGCAGCCCGGCGCCGATGCGGCCCAGCTCGCCGATCAGCTGGGCGGCGTACTCGATGGCGTTAACCCCCTGCGGTGCATAGGCCGAATGGCAGGCCGCCCCGTGCACGTCGCAGCGTATGGCCAGCTTGCCCTTGTGGCCCAGCACCGGCTTGAGTTCGGTGGGCTCGCCGATGATGCACAGCAGCGGCCGGTGCGGCCGCTGGGCCAGTTCGGCGAGCAGCGAGCGCACGCCCAGGCAGCCTACTTCCTCGTCGTAGCTCAAGGCGATATGCACCGGCAGGCGCAGCGGCGCGGCCAGCAACGCCGGCACCGCCGCCAGTACGCAGGCAATGTAGCCTTTCATGTCGGCGGTGCCACGGCCGTACAGCTTGCCGCCGTGCTCGGTGAGGCTGAATGGCGGCACGCTCCAGGCCTGGCCGTCGGCGGGCACTACGTCGGTGTGGCCCGACAGCACGATGCCGGGGCGGTCGTCCGGGCCCAGGGTGGCGAACAGGTTGGCCTTGCTGCGCTGCTCGTTGAAGATCAGCTGGCAGGGCACATCGAAGCGGGCCAGGTAGTCGCGCACGTATTCGATCAGTTGCAGGTTGGACTCGCGGCTGGTGGTGTCGAAGGCGATCAGGTCGGCCAGCAGGGCGCGACTATTCATCGCCGGGCACGCCGTAGCTGGGGGCCTTGGTGGGGTCCAGGGCGCGGGTCAGGTAGTCCTGCAACTGCGGGCGGTAGGCGTGCCAAAGCGTTGCCAGGGCATCGATGGGCGCCTCGTCGGCCCAGTCCACGCGCAGGTCGACGATGGGCCAGGTCAGCTCGCCCACCACCACCAGCGCGGCCGAATGCACCGGCCCGGCTTCGCCACCGGCGGCCACGGCGGCCTGCATGGCGGCCAGCAGGCGGTCGGCCAGTTGGCCCTCGCTGGTTTCGAAGGTGCGCACCAGGGTGTCGATCACGCTGCGGTCGGCGAGCATGTTGCCGGCGCCCACGCATTGTTCGCCTGCCACGGCGTTGTGTGTGCCCAGGGTTTCGCTGCCGCTGAAGTGCGCGGCATTGCCCAAGTGGTCCAGGGCGGTGACCTGGCGGTACTGGCTGTAGCCGTTGCTGGTCAGCGCCTTGTCCAGCGCCTGGGCGGGGGTGAGGCCCTGTTCCAGCTGGTCAAGCACCTGCGGGCCCAGGGCCGGCAGGGTGATGTTCTGGGTGGACACCGCGCCAACGCCTGGGCGCAGCCACGGGCAACGGGCGCCCACGGCGATGCTGGAAGAGCTGATGGCAATGCCCAGCTGGCCGGTTTCGGCGCAGCGGCCGACGATGGAAAACGTCATGGGGGTTCGTCCTGTTGAGTGCTCAAGACCATCATGGCCATGGCCCCGGGCGGGCGAAACGAGGATTTTTATCGTCGCAGGTTCGTAAAAAGCTCTGTAACTGAATAATCGCCTGTGCCCAAAAAGGCCAGCGCAGCCTACGGCAGCGGCTACACCCAGTAGCCGCTGCCGCAGGCTGCGCTGGCCCTGACGGGCACCGCGCACACGTTAAAGCACGCCGATCTCGCGTGCGGTGCGGTCCACGGCGATGCGGGTCTTGTCCACCAGTTCGTCCAGCTCCAGCCGCGTGGCCACCAGCGCCGGGGCCATGATCATGCGCCCCAGGGTGCTGCGGATGATCAGGCCTTCCTCGAAGCCGATGGTGCGGCAGCGCCAGGCGATGTCGTTCTCGTTGGCGAAGCGTTGGCGCGTGGCCTTGTCCTGGGTGAACTGCAGCGCCGCCACCAGGCCGATGCCTTGCACCTCGCCCACCAGCGGGTGGTTGCCGAACACCTCGCGCAGGGTGTTCTGCAGGTAGGGGCCGGTGTCTTTCTTTACCTGGGCGACCACGCCTTCGTCACGCAGGGCCTTGAGGTTAGCAATCGCCACCGCCGCCGCCACCGGGTGCCCGGAGTAGGTGAGGCCGTGGGCGAACACGCCGCCGCGCTCCACCAGCGCCTCGGCCATGCGTTTGCACAGGATCAGCCCGCCCATGGGGATGTAGCCCGAGGTCAGGCCCTTGGCGATGGACAGGGTGTCGGGCTCGAAGCCCAGCGCCTGGTGGGCGAACCACTCGCCGGTGCGGCCAAAGCCGCCGATGACTTCGTCGGCGCACAGCAGCACGTCATGTTTGCGGCAGATGCGCTGGATTTCCGGCCAGTAGGTGGCCGGCGGGATGATCATGCCGCCGGCGCCCTGGAAGGGTTCGGCGACGAAGGCGGCGACCTTGTCGGCGCCCAGCTCCAGGATTTTTTCTTCCAGCTGCCGCGCCGCGCGCAGGCCGAATTCCTCCGGCGTCAGGTTGCCTTCGTGGGCGTACCAGTAGGGCTCGTCAATGTGCGCCACGTCGGGCACGGTGCCGCCCATGTCGTGCATGAACTTCATGCCGCCCAGCGCGGTGGCGGCCAGAGTGGAGCCGTGGTAGCCGTTCCAGCGGCCGATCATGATTTTCTTCTCGGGCTTGCCCTGCACCTGCCAGAACTTGCGCACGGTGCGGATCAGCACCTCGTTGGCCTCGGAGCCAGAGTTGGTGTAGATCGCGTGGCTGTAGTGGCCGGGCAGCAGGCTGAACAGCAGCTCGGACAGTTCGATGACCGCCGGGTGGGTGGTGTGGAAGAACATGTTGTAGTACGGCAGTTGCTCCAGCTGCTGGCTGGCGGCAGCGGCCAGGTCCTTGCGGCCGTAGCCCAGGTTGGTGCACCACAGGCCGGACATGCCGTCCAGGTAGCGCTTGCCTTCGTTGTCCCACAGGGCCAGGCGCTCACCGCGCACCATCACCCGCGGGCCTTCGGCGTTCAGGGCCTTCTGGTCGACGAAGGCGTGGATGTGGTGGGCGGCGTCGGCGGCCTGGTAATCACGAGTGCTGCGGGTGGGGCGGGTCTGGTCGGACATTGCCTGGCTCCTGTGGCGGCGGGGTATGGATAAATTATTCGCAGCCAAAAATATTTTTGTAAACAAAATATTTTGCAGGAAAAAGACAAACCCTTACCCTAGGGGCTCCCATGCCGCAGCCCAGAGCCCCCATGACCGGTCTACGCGAAAGACAGAAAGAACAGCGCCGCCAGATCATCGCAGAGGCGGCCCTGGCGTTGTTCATCAGCCAGGGCTTTGTCGCCACCACGCTTGAGCAGATCGCCAACCGCGCCGGGGTCTCGGCGCCCACGGTGGTAAACTATTTCGGCGGCAAGCAGGAGATTTTGCTGACCCTGCTCAAGGGCCCCGACCAGCAGGCCATGGCAGAGGCGCGGGCGCACCTGGGCGACGACTCCGACCCGCTGGAAGCCCTGTGCGAACTGGAAGGGCTGATGACCCGCTACCAGCTGCAGGCCATGCCGGCCACCTTGTGGCGCGAGCTGGCGCCGTTCCTGTTCACCGGCGAATTTGCCGCGGTGCTGCAGCCCTGGAACGACGCGGTGGTGGCCGAGACCCGCGCGTTGCTGGCGCACTTCCAGCGCCTGGGCAAGGTGCGCGCCGAGGTGGACATTGACGTCGCGGCGACGCTGTTCAACCAGTATGCGAACCTGGCGTTTATCCGCCTGGCCACCGAGCCTGCTCCCGATCGCGCCGCCCATGCCGCGCACATGCGCGCCATGCTCGGGCTGCTGTGCCATGGCCTGCTGGCTGCGCGGTGCTAGTGACGCGGCCTGACGGCCGCTGCTACAGGTAACGCGCTGTAGCAGCTGCCGGAGGCTGCGTCACTAGCGACGCGGTTCTTCGGCCGCCTAGCTTTTTCCTGCCCTGCGACCACAAAAAACCTCATTTCGCCCGCCACCGTCCTTGCACAGAATGCGCTCAAGAGCACCCACCTGACCGAACCACTTCGGCACGCTTTTGAGAAGGACACAGACATGACAGTGGCAACCGTGGAAATCGATACGCTTATCGTCGGCGCCGGCCAGGCCGGCGTGGCCATGAGTGAGCACCTGGGCAAGCTGGGTGTGCCGCACCTGGTGCTGGAGCGCAACCGCATCGCCGAGCGCTGGCGCACCGGCCGCTGGGATTCGCTGGTGGCCAACGGCCCGGCCTGGCACGACCGTTTTCCCGGCATGGAATTCGATGACCTGAGCCCCGACGGTTTTGCCCCCAAGGAGCGCGTGGCCGACTACTTCGAAGCCTATGCACGCAAATTCAACGCGCCGATCCGCACCGGCGTGGAGGTGAAGAAGGTGCAGCGCAACGTCGGCCGCCCCGGCTTCACCGTGGTGACCAGCGAGGGCGTCATCGAGGCCAACCGCGTGGTGGTCGCCACCGGCCCGTTCCAGGTGCCGGTGATTCCGGCCATTGCCCCCAGGAACGTGCCGTTGACGCAGCTCCACTCCGCCGACTACCGCAACCCGCAGCAGCTGCCGGCCGGCGGCGTGCTGGTGGTGGGCGCCGGGTCCTCCGGCGTGCAGATCGCCGATGAACTGCGCCGCGCCGGCCGCGATGTGTACTTGTCGGTGGGCCAGCACGACCGGCCGCCACGCGCCTACCGCGGGCGGGATTTCTGCTGGTGGCTGGGGGTGCTGGGCGAGTGGGACGCGGCGGCCATGAAACCGGGCCGCGAGCACGTCACCATCGCCGTCAGCGGCGCCCATGGCGGGCGCACCGTGGACTTCCGCGAACTGGCGCAGCAGGGCATGACCCTGGTGGGCCTGACCCAGGCCTTCGACGGCGCGGTGGCGCGCTTCCAGCCCGACCTGGTCGACAACCTCAAGCGCGGCGACGACAACTACCTGGCGCTGCTGAACGCCGCCGATGCCTACATCGAGCGCAACGGCATCGACCTTGCGCCCGAGCCCGGCGCGCGCCGGGTGTTCGCCGATGCGCCGTGCATCAGCCAGCCGCTGCAGCAACTGGACCTGCTGGCAGCCGGCGTCAGCACCATCATCTGGGCCACCGGCTTTGCCACCGACTACACCTGGCTGGCCGTGGACGCCTTCGACGCCAAGGGCAAGCCGACGCACCAGCGCGGTGTGTCCACCGAACCCGGCGTGTATTTCCTGGGCCTGCCGTGGCAGTCGCGGCGCGGTTCGTCGTTCATCTGGGGCGTGTGGCACGACGCCAAGTACATTGCCGACCAGATCGCCATCCAGCGCCAGTACGCCGCCTACCACCGTGATGCCAGCCTGCGTCAGGCCCCGGTCGCGGAAAAAACCACTGTCAGCGCCTGATTTCTGCCATTTGCCAAGGAGCCACCGATGCCAACCCATACCCGTATTCGCATGTTCAACACCAAGGAAACCTACCCCAACCAATCCCTGGACAACGACCTGTGCCAGGCCGTGCGCGCCGGCAACACCGTGTACGTGCGCGGCCAGGTGGGCACCGATTTCGAGGGTAACCTGGTCGGCCTCGGCGACCCCCGCGCCCAGGCCGAGCAGGCAATGAAAAACGTCAAGCAATTGCTGGAAGAGGCGGGCTCGGACCTGTCGCACATCGTCAAGACCACCACCTACCTGATCGACCCGCGTTACCGCGAGCCGGTGTACCAGGAAGTGGGAAAATGGCTGAAGGGCGTGTTCCCGATTTCCACCGGGCTGGTGGTGTCGGCGCTGGGGCAGCCGCAGTGGTTGATGGAGATTGATGTGATTGCGGTGATTCCGGGTTAATCATTGGCGGCGGACGCCGCCTGCGGCAGCTGCTACAGGGCGGCATCGTTTGCATCGCGGCCAAGGCCGGCTCCTACCACGCACGGCGTAGGAGCCGACTTTAGTCGCGATGCAGGCAACGCGGCTTCAAGAAAATTGCTGCTACGGGGCGGTGTCCATGTGCCAGCCCAGGGTCATGATGTTCGTCTGGTCTCGCCAGCGCGACGACAGCAGCACGATGGGGCCGGGTTCCAGGAAGTGGCGGACGTTGGCGACGGGGAAGGATTGTTTCGTGACGGGCATGGGGATCTCCGGGTGGGTTGATCTCCCTTGTTTGGGTATCACGGGCGGAAAAATTCAATTAGTCAGACGATACCCAAAATAAATTGGATCCAGCCGAACGGTAGGCTCACGCTATCGACCCAGTGATGGCACACTGATATATTCCTGCCATCACTCACTCACCTCAGCGTGCAGAAATGAACCCCCTCAAGTCGCTCCTGGCAGCCTGTGTGCTGCTCAGCGGGTGCAATGGAATGCCGACCGCTTACACCACGGACCCCGTCTATGACCAAGCCTTCGTCGTTCATTCAGGGGGGCCATTGCCCTTTATGCTGATGGGCACGGCGGTGCAGTGGAACGCCGATTATGCGGTCACGGTGAAACACATTCCATACCTGCCCGGCGCCGTCTATCAGGGCCAGGCGGACGTGCAGTTCTTCCGTCACAAGGCCGACGGTGCGCCGCTGTGGCGGGCCTATGTGCCAGGCGAGACGCTGACGGCGGTGGGCTTCAATTCCCTCTACGTGCCGGTGAAAGGCCAGGGCCGCGCACTGTCGGCCATGGTGCGGCTGGACGCGAAGGAAGGCAACGTGATGTACGCCACCAACGATGCGCCCACGGCCAAGGGCATGTCCGGCGGGCCGGTGTTTGCCGCCGATGGCAAGGTGGTGGGGATCAACGTGGCGTACCTCACCCAGGGCGACCTGGCAGGGCTCAAGCGTGCCGACCTTGCCAATCAGCCACGGGTGAGCATTTTCCTGCCGTATGCCGAGATCACCCGCGAGTGGAACCGTTACCTGGCGCAGTCGCAGCCGTTGAAGGCGCCGACCAACCTGGCCAGCCGCTGATGCAATGCCTTATCGTTCGCGCAGCGCCTCGCGTGCGCGGTTCAGGGGTTTGATCAGGTAGTCGAGCACGGTCTTCTCGCCGGTGCGGATGTCCACCGTGGCGATCATCCCTGGGACGATGGCGAAGGTCTTGCCGGCCTTGTTGCGCAGCACGTCGGCGTTGGTGCGGATGAACACCCGGTAGTAGAAGATCTCCGGCTTGGCCTCGTCCTGGATAGTATCGGGGGAGATGGTCACCACCTTGCCGTCGAGGCTGCCGTAGATGGAATAGTCGTAGGCGGTGATCTTCACCTTGGCTTCCTGGTCGGGGTGGATGAAGGCGATGTCGCGGGGGGCGATGCGCGTCTCGATCAGCAACTGCTCGTCCAGCGGCACGATTTCCATCAGCTTGCCGTTGGGCGGAATCACCCCGCCCACGGTGGTCACCTCGATGTCCTTGACCACGCCGCGCACCGGCGAGCGCAGGGTCAGGCGTTCCAGCGAATCGTTGCGGCCGCGAATCACCGCCACCAGCATGTCCGCCTCGGCGTTGGCCTTGGCCAGGTCTTCGCGGGCGCGCACCATGTAGTCTGAGCGCGCCTCGGTGGCCTTCAGTTCCAGCTCCGAGCGCTGGCGGTTCAGGCGCAGCACTTCGACACGGCTGGAGGCGCCGATCTTCGCCAGGTTCTCGGTAATCTGCAATTCGCTGCGCACCAGCCGCAGCGACTCCTGGATACCCGCCAGGGTCGACTCCAGGCCACGCCGGCGGGTGGTGTACAGCGCGGTCTCGGCGCTGATCAGGTCGGGGTAGCCTTGCAGCGAAGGGGCAAATTTCAGCGGCGTGTCATTTACCTCGGCCTGCAGGCGGTTGACGCTGGCCAGGGCGGCGCGGTACTTGGCCTCGCTTTCACCGACGTTGGACTCGTTTTTCACCGGGTCCAGCTGCGCCAGCACCTCGCCGCGCTCCACCAGCGCGCCTTCGCTGACGTTCAACTGCTTGACGATGCCGCCCTCCATGGACTGGATCACCTGTTCGTGGGAACTGGGGATGACCTTGCCGGTGCCGGTGGACACTTCCACCACCTGGAACCAGTAGGCCCAGGCGAAGAAACAGCCGAGCATGATCGCGCAGCCCCAGATCACCCGGGCGCCACGCACCAGCCCACGGTCGTCGTCGCCGTCCAGGTATGACGCGTGTTCGTAAGTGCTCATGCCTGCGCTCCTTGCGGTTGCTTGAGACGGGCGAGGGCGGCGTCGCGGTGGTCGTCGATGACGATGCGCCCGCCGTCCACCACGATGATGCGCTCCACCAGTTGCAGCAGGCTGATGCGGTGGGTGGCCACCACCAGGGTGCGGCCCTGGGTGAATTGCGCCAGTTGTTCCAGCAGCCGCCGTTCAGTGATGTCGTCGAGGCTGGCGGTGGGCTCATCCAGCAGCAGCACCTGCGGCTGGCGCAACAGCAGGCGCGACAGCAGCAGGCTTTGCCGTTGCCCGCCCGACAGGCCCTGGCCGCCTTCGAGGATCACGTGGTCCATGCCCTTGGGCAGCATGCGCACAAAATCCAGGGCGCCGGTGTGCGACAGCGCGGCGAGGATCTCCTGGTCGCTGGCCTGGCCGGCGCCCAGGGTGATGTTGTCGCGCAGGGTGCCGTGGAACAGCCGCGCGTGCTGGGCCAGCAGGCCGACGTCGCGGCGCAGGTCGGCAGGGTCCAGGTGGGCCAGGGCGATGCCGTCAAGGGTGGTTTCGCCGGTGCTCAGGTCCATGCCGCCGGCCAGCGCCTGCAACAGCGTGGATTTGCCGGCGCCGTTGCGGCCCAGGATGGCGATGTGTTCGCCGGGGCGGATGGTCAGGTTGATGCCGCTGAGGGCCGGCGCCGCTTCTTCGCTGTAGCGGAAGCCGGCCTGGCGGAACTGGTATTCGCCGCGAATCGCCGGCAGGTGCACGCGCTGGCTGCCCTGGGGGTGGTCGACCGGCAGCTGCATGATGCGGTTGAGGCCCTGCAACGCCACCTTGGCCTGTTGCCAGCGGGTGAGCACATGGGTGAGCTGGGCCATGGGCGCCATCATCCGCGATGACAGGATGGACGCGGCCACCAGGCTGCCGGTGGTCAGGTCGCCGGCGATGACCATGGGCGCGCCAAACACGATGACCACGGCGAACACCGCGCTCTGCACGTTCTGGGTCCAGGCCACCAGGCTGTTGGTGAGGTTGCGCAGGCGCAGGCTGCTTTCCGCCGAAGCGGCGTTGTAGTGGTTCCACTGCTGCTGGAAGCGCTGTTCGGCCTGCAGCGCCTTGATGTCGTCCAGGCCCTGGATGGCCTCCACCAGCATGGCGTTGCGCAGGGCTGCCTCGCGCATGGACTCGTTGGCCAGCCGCGCCAGCTTGCGCTGGGCCAGCACCCCGGGCAGCACCATCAGCACCAGGGCGACGATGGGGATGGCGACCAGCGCGCCGCCGATCAGGTAGAACACCAGCAGGAACATCAGGAAGAACGGCAGGTCGGCCAGCGCCGTGGCGGTGCTGGAGGTGATCAGGTCGCGGATCTGCTCCAGCTCGCGCAGCTGCGAAATGAACGAGCCGGTGGAGCGCGGTCGCGCCGAATTGCGCAGGCGCAGGGCGTGGCCGAACACCAGGTCGGACACGCGCAGGTCGGCGCGTTTGCCCAGCAGGTCGGTGATGCGCAGGCGCATGATGCGCATCACGAAGTCAAACACCACTGCCAGCAGCACGCCGCCGAACAGCACGTAGAGGGTGGGCAGCGACTCGGCGGGAATCACCCGGTCGTACACCTGCATGGAAAACAGCACGCCGGCCATGCCCAGCAGGTTGGCCACCAGCGAGGCGATCATTACCTGGGTGTAGGGCCGCAGGTCGCGCAGCACGATGCGCCGGAACCAGTGTTCGTCGAAGGGTTTGACGTAGTCGTCGGTGCGCACGTCGCTGAGCACCTGGGTGGGGCGCAGCACCACCGTGCGAATGGCCTGGCCGGCGAGGGTGGCCGGGTCGATGCGGCTTTGCAGGCCCTGGTCGCCGCTGAAGACGATGCCCAGCTCGCCGTCCTCGCCCACGCTTTCCACCACGCCCACCTGGCCGTCGCGCAGCTGCACCACCAGCGGCGCGCGCCAGCGGCTGAGGCTGCGGCGGTCGAAGCCGGCGAACTTGACGCTCAAGCCCGCCTGGCGCGCCATGTGCCGCACCACGTCTTCCAGGCGTGCGTCGGGTTGCTGCGAGGCAATGCGGATGCTTTCCGGGGACACGTCCAGGCGGTAATGGCGGGCGATGGTCAGCACCGCTTCCAGCCACGGCGCGTAGTCGGCGCGCGGCGGTGGCGCGGCAGGGTCGTGGGGGATGACGATGGCGTCGGTCATGGCAGGATCTCCACGTGCTGGATGGTGCTGTGGTCGATGCCGAAGGCGCGGCGCAGGCCGCCGCTGTTGTACAGGCAATCGATTTGCAGGCGGCGCATGTCGGCCACGGTGTTTTCCAGGTCGAAGCGTGACTGGTAGATCTCCTGCTCGGCGTTCAGCAGGTCCAGCAGCGGCCGGGTGCCCAGTTCCAGGTATTGCTTGCCGTACAGTTCACGGGCCTGGCTGATGCTGGCTTCGCGGGTTTGCAGCGCGCCGAGGCGGCGGTTCAGGCTGGAGGTTTGCGCCTGGGCTTCGGTGAGCCCCTGGCGCGCCTGCAGGCGGGCGGCGTCCTCGGCCGAGTCGGCGGCGCTCAGCGCGTGGCCGGCGGCGCGGGTGCGGGCGCTGGTGGCACCGCCCTGGTAGATCGGCACTTCCAGGTTGAGGAAGATACCCACCTGGGTGCGGTTGATGTCGGGGTTGTTCTGGTTGTAGTCGTTGTCCAGGTACTGGTTCAGCGACGGCTCCAGCGACAGGGTGGGGTAGGCCTGGGCCTTGGCGTTGGCCAGCTCGGCCTGGGCCTGGGTGCGCTGGGCCACGGCGGCCAGCACCGCGGGCAGGGCATCGCCGTTGTCGGGGGCCTGGCACGACTGGTTGAGGCCGGGGGCGAAGGCGTCGGTGACCTGGGGCACGCTGCGTTGCCCCAGCAGGTTCGCCAGGGTGGTCTGCCAGCGCGCGTACTGGGCCTTGTAGTCCTGCAGGGTGGCCAGGCCGCCGTCGGCCCGGGACTGCGCCTGCACCACGTCGGAACGGGTGCTGGCGCCCATGTCACTGCGCTGCTGGGCCAGTTCGACGATGTCGCCGATGCCCTTGATCTGGTCGCGGGCGGTGCCCAGCAGGTTCTGGTAGCGCTGCACCTCGATGTAGGCGTAGGCGGTGTCGCGCGCCACCTGGTCGATGGACAGCAGAATGTTTGCCTGGCTCTGCGCAGCCTTGGCGCGGGCGGCGTCGACCGAGCTGTCGACCTTGCCGAAGTCGTAGAGCATCTGCTTGAGGGAAATGCTGATGGCCTGGGTGTTGCGGTCGCCGTCATAGCCGCTGTCGTAGCCGCCCTTGATGCCACCGGTGACCTGGGGGTAGTAGCCGGCCTGGGCGACGTTGATGTTCTCGCCCTGTTGCATCAGGGTGCCCACGGCCTCGGCGATGCTGGGGTGCCAGTCCACGGCCACGCGGATGGCTTGTTCCAGGCCCAGGCGCTGTTCACTGGCGCTGACCGTGCGCGGCGCCGCGGGCGCGCGGGCGGGCTTGCCGGGGTTGGGTTGCAGTTTGGTCGGGCTGATGACGCTGAGCCCGGGTTCCAGATGATCGTCGGCAAGGGCCGACACCGTGATGCAATGCTGCAGGCCGACGGACAGCACGACCGCCGACAACTTCGAAAGGCGAACTGGCTTCACTGGGTTCCCTTACTGTTATTAGGTTCTTCCTGAATTAACCTATACCCCCGGGCCCTTGTGGGAGCTGGCTTGCCAGCGAGCTGTTGAGGCCCTGAAACTCGCTGGCAAGCCAGCTCCCACAGAACGGCAGAACGGGTGGGTTACACCACATGCACCCCGCTCTGTACCCAAAGGTGATGACTTGGATCCTCCTGTGGCGTGTATTGGGTATAGTCCACGCCGCCTGATTGTTCACTGGCGTCGGCCACCCAGGTGCTGCCGGTCATGTGCACGCTGTCGTTGCTGCCGCCCTTGATGATCAGCTTGTCGGCGCCGGTTTCGGTGACCGCGATAATGTCCGCCAGGTTCAGCGTCAGGCTCACCGTGCCGGTGGTGTTGAGGTCGAGGATCTCGATGTTGTGGATGCGGCTGGCCAGGTTGCCGAGGTCGATGGTGGCGTCGCCACCGGCCCACTGCAGGGTGTCGGTGCCGGTGCCGCCGTCCACCGAGGTGAAGTTCTGGTCGTGGACGATCAGGGTGTCGTTGCCGGCGCCACCGTTGAGGGTCACCGCGCCGCCGTGGCCGGCATCCAGGGTGTCGTTGCCGCTGGTGCCCTGGATGACCTCGGTGGTGCTGGCCACCGCCGCAGTGGCGGCGGCGGTGCTGTCGTCGCTGACCAGCGACAGGGCCGAGAACGTGGCCACCGCGCTGGCCTGGTTGAGGCCGATGGTCAGGGTGGCGACGTCGGTGGTGCCATTGGGGTGGGTGAGTTCGTAAGTGAACACGTCGCTGTGGCCAATGACCGCGTCGGTCAGGCCGGCATTGAGCGTGTACACGTAGCTGCCGTCGGCGTGCACCAGCAATGAACCATAGGTGCCGGTCAGCGTGGTGCCGTTGTAGCCCGGCGTCACGTAGGTGCCGGCCAGCAGCACGCTGAGCACGGTGTAGGCCGAGCCCAGCACGTCCACGCCACCACCGGCGGTGTCGGTCAGCAGGTTGCCGCTGACCGGGGTGTAGGTGCCCACCACGTTCTGGTTGGTGTAGGTGGCGACGTTGGTGAGGCTGGTGGTGATGGTGCTGAGAATGCCCAGCCCGGTCACTGCCACTTTCACCTGGTAGCTGCCCGCGGTCTGATCTTCGAAGGTGACGCCGTAGTTGTTGCTGCCCAGGCTCAGCAGCGAGCTGCCGCTGACGGTCTTCACCGCCACGTAGACGCCGGAGGTGTTCTGCTTGTACAGCGTCACCGTCAAGCCACCGGCCACGCTCAGCAGGTTGCTGGCGTTGAGGGTCACGGTCAGGTCACTGACCGTGTTGCTGGCGACACTGGTGGTGTAGGTGGCGCTACCGCCCAACAGCGGCACGTTGAGGGTGCCCAGGGTGGAAGTGGTGGTGACCTCCTTGGCCGCCAGGGTAATGCTGGTGCTGGCAATGTCGTTGGTGGCGTCGACCACCACGGCCGGGCTGGCGAGGTTGGTGCTGCTCCAGGTTTCCGTGGCCTGGGGGCTGTCGATGCGCACATAGAGGGTGGCGGTGGCGGTGCCGGCGGTGGGGTGCACCAGCTCATAGCTGAAGGTGTCGACCTTGCCCACGCTGCTGGTGCTGCCGTTGGCGGTGTAGGTGTAGCTGCCGTCGGCATGGATCACCAGCGTGCCGTACAGCCCCTGCACCGTGGTGCCGGCACCGCTGGCGACGGTGACGTAGCTGCCGTTCACCAGCACCTTGAGCACGGCGAGGTTGTTGGGCCCCAGCTGGTCGGCGACGCCGCTGGTGCCCAGGTCGGTGAGCACGTTGCCAAGGGTGGCAGCGCCGGCGGTGCCGGTGAACTGCGTGAGGCTGGTGGTCTGCAGCGACAGGTCGCTGGTGACCGTGGTCAGCAGGCCGATGCCGGTGCTGGAGACCACCAGTCTGTAGTCGCCGGCCAGCAAGGTGCCGATCTTCGCCTGCACCTGTTGCGAGCCCAGGGTCAGCAGGTCCAGCAGGCCGCCGTTGCCGTTGATGTCCAGGGTCACCCAGGCGCCGCTGGCATCCTTGACCTGCAGGGCGTAGACCACGCCGTTGAGCAGCGACACCAGGCTGCTGGCGGTCAGGGTCAGGGTTGGGGTGCCAGTGGTACCCGCGCTGATGCTGAACGAGTAAGTTTTGGAGAAGCCCGACAGCAGGGTGCTGAACGAGTCGGCGTAGTGGGTGGTGGTGCTCACCGGCGCCAGGTTGACCGTGGCGGTGGCCAGGTCGTTGCTGGCCACCAGCGGGATGTTGGCGTCGATGTTGGTGGCGACCACGGTGGCGCCGCTGGAGACGTTGCCACTGCTGTCGGCCAGGCTGACGGTCAGGGTTTCGCCGTGGTTTTGCGCGGTGCCCAGGGTGACGGTGAACAGCCCGGTGTTACCGACGCTGGTCGTCCCCAGGACCAGGCCGGCGGCGGTCTTGACCGTGACCGTGCTGCCTGCCTCGCCGGTGCCGCTCAGGGACAGGCCGTCGGCAGCTACCACCAGGCCGCTGGCGGCGGCAGGCGGGGTGAGGTCGGGCGCGGTAGCCGTGGCGGCCACCGAGACGTTGCCGGTGGGGTCGGCCTGGGTGACGGTCAGCACCTGGCTGTTGGTTTGCGCGGCAATCGCCACCGAGAAGCTGCCATTGGCCGCGACCGTGCCGGTACCCAGCACAGTGGCGCCCAGCAGCACCTTGACCGTGGAGCCGGCGACGCCGGTGCCGCTGACCAGGGTACCGCTGGCGTTCACGGCAATGCCGGTGGGCGCGGCCGGAGCGGTGGTGTCCGGCGCAGTCACGCTGGCGCCGGCCGAGACGTTGTTGGCGGCGTCGGTCAGGCGCACGGTCAGCACCTGGCCGTCCAGCTGCGCGCTGTTCAAGGTGATGGTGAAGGTGCCGCCGGCGCCTACGGTGCCGGTGCCCAAGGATGTGCCCGCAGCGTTGGTGACGGCCACTGTGGCGCCGATTTCGCCGGTGCCGGTCAGGGTCAGGCCGTTCGCGGCCAGGCTGACGCCGGTCGCCGCCGTGGGCGCCTGCACGTCGGTGGCGTTGAGGGTCGAGATGGGCGACACGTTCAGCGCGGCATCGGCCTGCGACACGCTCAGCACCTGGCCGTTGAGCTGGGCGCTGTTGAGGGTCACGGTGAAGGTGCCTTGGGCGTTGACCACGGCGGTGCCCAGGGTGGTGGTGCCGCTGGCCACGGTCACCGTCGCACCGGCCTCGCCGCTGCCGGTGACCTGCAGGCCGCTGCTGCTCAGCGCCAGGTTGGTGAGGCCGGCAGGGGCGGTGGTGTCGTTGGCCACCAGGGTGCCGCTGGCGGAGACGTTGCCGGCGGCGTCGGCCTGGCTGACGCTGAGGGTCTGGCCGTTGAGTTGGGCTGCGTTGAGGGTGACGGCGAAGGCGCCGGCCACCACGCTGCCGGTGCCGAGCACGTCGCCTGCTGCGTTGCGCACGGTGACGGTGGCGCCCGTTTCGCCCACGCCCGACAGCACCAGGCCGGCGGCGTTGAGGCCCAGCACGCTGGGTGCGACGGGCGCGGTGGTGTCGGGCGCGTTGACGGTGGCATTCGCCGAGGCATTGCCGGCACTGTCGGCTTGGGTTGCGTTGATCAACTGGCCGTTGGTGAGGGCGCTGCCCAGGGTAATGCTGAAGGTGCCGTTGGCCGCCACGATACCGCTGCCCAGGGCGCTGCCGGTGCTGGAGGTGAGGGTCACTGTGGCGCCCACCTCGCCATGCCCGGTCACCACCAGGCCGGTGGCGTTCACCGCCAGGCTGTCGAGGGCGTCGGGGGCGGTGGTATCGGCTGCCACCACGGAGGCGGGCAGCGAGGCGCCGCCCAGGGTCGTGGTGGCGACCACGGACAGGGTCTGGCCGTTGGTTTGCGCGGTATCCAGGGTCACGGTGAACACGCCGCCGACGCTGGTGGCGCTGCCCAGCAAGGTGCCCGCCGCGTTGTACACAGTGATGACACTGGAGGCTGCGGCGGTACCGGTGAGGGTCAAGCCATTGGCGGCCAGTACCAGGTTGTCCGGCGCATCGGGCGCGGGGTTGACCGGCACGGTCAGGTCGGCGCCAGCAGACACGTTGGTGCCATCACTGAGTTTCACTGTCAGCACGGCGTTGGCAGCAATGCCGGGGTCCAGGTTGACCAGGAAGCTGCCGTTGGCGGCCACGGTGCCGCTGCCCACCACAGTGTTGCTGGCATTGGTGACCACGACGCTGGCGCCGACTTCGCCGCGCCCGGCCAGCACGCTGTGGTCGGCGCTGATGCTCAGGTTAGTGGCCACCAAAGGTGCGGTGATATCCGGCGCTGCGTAGCCCAGGGCTGTGGAATGGTTCTGGGCAGCATCGGTCGCCACCACCGACAGCGCCTCGCCGTTGGCCTGGACCGGGCTCAGGGTGACATGGAAGATGCCGTCCGTGCCGGTAGTGCCGGTGCCCACCACGGTACCGGCGGCGTTGGTGACGGTGATGGTGCTGTTGGGCTCGGCGGTGCCATTGAGGGTGGCGCCGCTGGCGGTCATCGAGGTGACGGCAGGGGTTGCCGGCGCCGTCATGTCCGGGGCAGTGACAGTGGCCGCCGTCGATACGTGCAAGGCCGCATCGGCCTGGGTGACGCTCAGCAGCTGGGCGTTGATCTGCGCACCGCTCAGGTTGACGCTGAAGGTGCCGTCGGCTGCCACCGTGGCGGTGCCCAGTTCGACGCCGGCCAAGGTGACGCGCACGGTGGCATTGGCCTCGCCGGTACCGGTCAACACCAGCCCGTTCGGGCTGACCGCAAGGTTGGCCACGGCGTCGGGTGTAGTGACGTCGGCAGCGGTGTAGACCAGTGGCGTGCCATGGTTGCCGGCCACGTCGGTCTGCACCAGGGTCAGGGCCTGGCCGTTCAATTGCGCACTGCCAAGGGTGACGCTGAACGTACCATCGGCGTTGACGGTGGTGGTGCCCAGTGCCGAACCGCTGGCCGTGGTCACCACCAGCGTGGCGTTGGCCTCGCCGGTGCCGGTCAGGGTCAGGCCGTCGCTGCTCAGCGCGGTGACCAGTGGCGCGGTTGGCGCGGTCACGTCGGGTGCGGTGAACGGCGTGGCGACAGCGTTGTTGCCCGCCACGTCCTGCTGCACCACCGCCAGTGTCTGGCCGTTGAGTTGCGGGCTGTCCAGGGTGATGCTGAAGGTGCCATCGGCGGCCACGGTGCCGGTGCCCACGGCAGAGCCGCTGCTGGAGGTGACCGTGACCGTGGCGCCGGCTTCACCGGTGCCGCTCAACAGCAGGCCGCTGGCGCTCAGCGTCAGGCCCGCTACCGGGTCAGGCGCGGTGATGTCGGGGGCGCTCAGGGTGCCCGGCGCCGAGGTGTTGCCGGCCCTGTCGGTGAGCGTTACCCACACGCCCTGGCCGTTGGTCTGGGCATAGCCGGCATCCAGGGTCACCAGGAAGTGCCCGGTGCTGTCGACCGTGCCGGTGCCGATCTGAGTGCCGTCGGCCAGCTTGATGGTCACGTCTGCGTTGGCTTCGCCGGTGCCACTGATCGTGGTGCCGGTGGCGTTGAACAGCAACTGCGTGGGCACGCCCGGCGGGGTCAGGTCCGGTGCAATGACCTGGAAGGGGTTGCTGACGTTGCCGGGCGGGTCGGCTTGTTGCACGGCCAACGTTTCATGGTTGACCTGCGGGGTGCTCAGGCTGACGGTGAAGGTGCCATCGCCAAGCACGGTGGTGCGGCCCAGCTCAACGCCGGCGGCGTCTTTTACGGTGACGGTGGCGCCGGCTTCACCCGTGCCGGTGATCACGCTCCCGGCGCTGTTTATGGTGACGCCTGCCAGGTCCGCCGGCGGGGTGAAGTCCGGGGTGGTCAGGTTGGTGGCCGGCGACACGTTGCCAGCGGCGTCGGCCTGTACCAGGGTCAACACTTCGGCGTTGGTGAGTGGGGTAACCAGTACCAGGGTGAAGGTGCCGGTGCTGCCGACCACCGCCTGGCCCAGCGGGTTGCCGTCGGCGTCGCTGACGGTGACCGTGGCCCCGGCTTCACCGTGGCCGGTGATGCTGGCGCCATCGCTGCCGATGGCCAGTTGCGTGAGCACGGCGGGCGCGGTGGTGTCCACCGACACGTGGCTGGTGGCCGGCGAGGTGTTGCCGGCGGCATCGGTGAGGGTCACGGCCAGGGTCTGGCCGTTGGCCTGCGGTGTGTTCAAGGTGACCTGGAAAGTGCCGTCCAGGCGCACGGTGCCGGTGCCCAGCAGCGTGCCGTCGGTGCCCAGGACCTTGACGGTGGCGCCGGCTTCGCCGCTACCCGACAGCACCAGGCCGTCGCTGCTGACGCCGCTGACGGCAGGCGCAGTGGGGGCGACCAGGTCGGGCGCGGTGAGGTTGACGCTGTTCGATTCGTTGCCGGCCACATCGCTCTGGCTGAGGCTGAGTACCTGGCCGTTGGTTTGCGCAGTGCTCAGGGTGATGCTGAACGTGCCGTTGGCGGCGACCACGGCAGTGCCCAGCTCGATGCCGCCCTGGCCCAGCACGGTGACAGTGGCGCCGGCTTCGCCACGCCCGGCCAGCGAGGCGCCATTGGCGGCCAGGTGCAGGTCGCTGAGCGGCGCTGGCGGTGTCAGGTCGGTAGCCGTGAGGCCGGCGGGCAACGAGTTGATGCCATCGCTTGAGGTGGCGTTGGCTGTCAGTACCTCGCCGTTCAGTTGCGCGCTGGCCAGGGTGACGCTGAAGGTGCCGTCGTTGAGCACCTGGGTGGTGCCCAGCAGCGTGCCGGCGGCGTTGTGCACGCTGACGGTGCTGCCGGCGGTGGCGGTACCGGTCAGGGTCAGGCCATCGGCGCTGAGCACCAGGTTGGCGGGGGCAGGCTCGGCCAGGGTGCCGGGGGCGGTCACCGAGGCATTGGGCGAGGCGTTGCCGGCTACGTCGGTCTGCACCACGTTGAGGGTACTGCCGGCGCTGGCACTGGGGGCCAGGCCAACGCTGAAGCTGCCGTTGCTGCCCACCACCACGGTGCCCAGCAGGGTGCCGCTGGCGTCGCGCACGGTGACGGTGGCACCGGCTTCGCCGCTGCCGGCCAGGGTGGCGCCATCGCTGGCGACGGCCAGGTTGCCGACCGCCAGCGGCGCGGTGGTGTCGGCGGCGGTGAGGCTGGCCGCAGTAGAGATATTGCCGGCGGCGTCCGTGGCGGTGACCGTCAGGGCCTGGCCGTTGGTTTGCGCGCTGCCGAGGGTGACGTGGAACACGCCATCGCTGCCGCTGGTGATTGTGCCCAGCACCGTACCCTGGGCGTTGCGCACGGTCACGGTGCTGCCGGCTTCGGCGTTGCCGGTCAGTTGCAGGCCGGCGCCATTGAGCACAAGGCCGCTGGGGGTGGCGGGCGGGGTGAGGTCCACGGCGGTGATGTCCACCGCCGTTGAGACGTTGCCGGGCGGGTCTTCCTGGGTGACGGTGAGCACCTGCGCGTTAAGTTGCGCGGTGTTCAGGGTCAGGCTGAAAGCGCCGTTGGTGGCCACAAGGCCTGTGCCCAGCAGCGTGTTGTCGGCGCTGTAGACGTGCACGGTAGCGCCCGGTTCGCCGTGGCCCGTCACGGTGACGCCGTCGGCGTTGATGGCCACCAGGGTGAGGGCGGCGGGCGGCGTGGTGTCGGGGGCCAGTTGGGTGACCGATGGCGAGACGTTGCCGCTGGGGTCGGCCTGGCTGACATCCAGGGTCTGGCCGGCGGTTTGCGCAGTGGTCAGGGTGACCGAAAAGCTGCCGTTGCTGCCCACCACGGCGCTGCCCAGCGGGTTGCCGCTGCTGTCGGTGACGCGCACGGTGGCGCCGGGCTCGCCGCTGCCATTGAGGGTGGTGCCGTCGTTGCTGATGGTCAGGTTGCTGACCACGGCCGGCGGGGTGGTGTCGACGGTGGTCAGGCTGGCGTCGGCGGAAACGTTGCCCGCCGCGTCGGTCAGGCTCACATGCAGGGCCGCGCCATTGGTCTGCGCGCTGCCGAGGCTGATCTGGAAGTTGCCGCTCTGGTCCACGGTGCCGGTGCCCAGCACGGTGCCATTGGCGTCGCGTATGGTCACGGCCGCACCCACCTCGCCGGTGCCGCTGACCACGGTGCCGACGTTGTTGATGGACAGGTTGGCGGCCGCGTCCGGCGCGGTCAGGTCGGGGGCCACGGTGCTGGCCGGCTGCGAGACGTTGCCGGCAGGGTCGCTCTGGGTCACGGTCAGCGCCTGGGCGTTGAGCTGCGGGGTGGTGAAGGTGACGACGAAGCTGCCATTGCTGGCCACCAGCGCGCTGCCGACCACGGTGCCGCTGGCGTCGCTGACCGACACCGTGGCACCGGCTTCGCCCTTGCCGGTGAGGATGCTGCCGTTGGCCGCCACGGCGACGTCGGTAGGCGCATCGGGCACGGTGCTGTCGCTGGCCACTACAGTGGCAGGCACCGAGGTGTGGCTGCCGTCGCTGGCGGTCACGTGCAGGGTTTGGGCGTTCACCTGGGCGATGCGCAACAGTACGCTGAAGCGCCCGCTGCTGTTGACCACCGCGGTGCCAAGGCTGGCGCCGGTGCTGTCCAGCACGTTGACGGTAGTGCCGGCGGTGCCGCTGCCGGTGAGGGTGCTGCCGTCGCTGGCCAGGGCCAGGTCGGTGGGGCTGGCCACCTGGGTGCCGTCGGGGCCGGTGAGGCCAATGGCGTTCGAGTTGCCGCCAGCGTCGCTGCTGGTGACGGTAAGGGTGCTGCCGGTGGCGGCAGGGGTGGTCAGGGTGATCACGAAGACGCCGTCGCTGCCCACGGTGCCGCTGCCCAGCACGGTGGTGCCGTCGCGCACGGTGACCGTGCTGCCGGCTTCACCGGTGCCCGACACCTGGGTGCCATCCGGGGTCACGGCAAGGTTTTCGGGGTCGGCCGGCGCTGTGGTGTCCGGCGCCGTAACGGTGGCCGGCAGCGAGGTGTAGGTGCCGTCCGAGACCGTGACCTGCAGTGTTTGCGCGTCGGTCTGCGCGCTGGGCAGGATGGCGGTGAAATGGCCGTCGGTGCCGGCGGTTACGGCAACCAGCAGGTTGCCGTTGGCGTCCAGCACTTTCACCGTGCTGTTGGCCTCGGCGTTGCCGGTGAGCGTGGTGCCGGTGGGGTCCACTGCCAGGTCGGTGGCCGGCGCGGGGGCGGTCAGGTCTGGGGCGATCACGGTCTGGTTGGCCGAGGCGTTGCTGCTGGCGTCTTCCTGGTGCACGGCAAGCGTCTGGCCGTCCAGCTGGGCAGGGCTCAGGGTGACGCTGAAGCTGCCGTTGCCGGCCACCACGGCGCTGCCCAGAAGGCTGCCGTCGGGGGCGCGTACGTACACGGTATCACCGGCCACGCCGGTGCCGGTAACCGTGGCACCGTTGGCACTTATCGCCAGGTTGGCGAGCGCGCCGGGCGCGGTGGTGTCCGGCGCGGTGAAGGCGGCGTCGGCGGAAACGTTGTCGTGCGCATCGCTCTGGTTGACGTGCAGCGCCTGGCCATCGGCCTGCACGGTGGTGAGAGGGACAGTGAAGCTGCCATCGCTGTTGGTCACCACTACGGAGCCCAGTTCAGTACCGTCCTGGGCGTAGACATGCACCGTGGCTCCCACCTCGCCGGTGCCGCGGAGTGCGTTGCCGTCGGCGTTGAGGGTAAGCCCGGTGGGCGCGGCGGGCGCCTGGGTATCGGGTGCGGTCAGGGCGCTGGCAGGCGAGGGGTTGCCGGCAGCGTCAGTCTGCAGCACGGTCAGCGCCTGGCCATTGGTTTGCGCGGTGCCCAGGGTCACCTGGAACAGGCCGTTGCTGCCCACCACGGCGCTGCCCAGCGGCTGATTGCTGGCGTCCAGCACGGTGACGGTGGCGCCCACTTCGCCGTGGCCGCTGACGATCGCGCCGTTGGCGGAAATGCCGGCGTCGGCGATTTGCGCCGGTGGTGTGAGGTCCGGCGCGGCCACGGCGGCGGGCGTCGACGGGTTGCCGGCGGCGTCGGCCTGTACCACTTGCAGTGCCTGCGCATTGGTTTGTGCGGTGGTGAGGTTGACGGTGAAGCGGCCGTCGCCGTCCACCGTGGCAGTGCCGATCACGCTGCCTGAAGGGTCGCGCACGGTGATGCTGGCGCCGATCTCGCCGCTGCCGGTCAGCACCTGCCCAGTGGCGTTTACCCCAAGGTCGGTGACAGGCGCGGGGGCCTGGGTGTCGGGGGTGACGTAGCTTACCGGGCCGGCGCCGTTGCCGACGCTGTCGGTAGCGGCCACCAGCAGCGTCTGGCCGTTGTGCTGCGGGCTGCTCAGGGTAACGCTGAAGGTGCCGTCGGCGGCCACCACGGCAGTGCCGAGCACGGTGCCATTGGCGCTGGTGACGGTAATATGCGCGCCAGCCTCGCCCATGCCGCTGAGCACGGTGCCGGCGGTATTGACGCTGAGGTTGCCCGGCTGCAGCGGGCCGTCCAGGTCGGGGGCGTCGACATCGGCGGTGGGCGACGGGTTGCCGGCCGCATCGGTCAGGGTCACGTGCAGGGGCTGGCCGTCTATCTGCGCGCTGGCCAGGGTGACGGCGAAGCTGCCGGTGGGCGACACCACGGCGGTGCCCAGGACATTGCCGGCGGCATCCTTGACGGTGACGGTGGCGCCGACTTCGCCGCGGCCGGTCAGCAGCAGGCCATCGGCGTTGACCACCAGGGCGGTGGCAGCGGCGGGGCCGGTGATGTCGGGGGCGAAGACGGGGACGTTGACCGAGGCTTCGCCATTGGTATCGGTGGCCTGTACGTTGAGTACCTCGCCGTTGGCCTGGGGGGTAGCCAGGTCCACGGTGAAGTGGCCATCGTTGTCTACTACCGCAGAGCCCAGCAGGTTGCCGGCGCCGTCACGCACCTCGATCAGGTTGCCGGCGGTGCCGCTGCCGCTGACTTGCGAGCCGTCGGCATTGACCACCAGGTCGGTTGGGGTGCCGGGGCCATCGGCGTCCGGGGCGATGACGGCGAGTGTGGGGGAGGCGTTGCCGGCGGCGTCCGCCTGGGTGATACGCACGATGTCACCCTCGGTGACGGGTGGCTGCAGGGTGACTGCGAAGGTGCCATTGGCGCTCACCACGCCGGTGGCCAGCACCTCGTTATTGATGTCGCGCACGGTTACGGTGGCACCGGGCTCGCCCTGGCCCGACAGCGCCTGGCCATCGGCGCTGATCACCACATCGGTCACCCGGTCGGGTGCGGTTGTGTCTGCGGCAGTGAGCAACACCGGCGCGCTGGTGTTGTTGGCCCCATCGGTGGCCGTGACGTCCAGGTGTTCGCCATTGGCCTGGGCGCTGTCCAAGGTCAGGCTGAAGGTGCCGTCGGCATTGGCGCGGGTGGCGCCGATCACCTGGCCGTTGGCGTCGTGCACCAGCACCCGCGAGCCGGGCTCGGCGGTGCCGGTCAGGGTGAGGCCATCGGCAGCCAGTACCAGATTGGCGGGTTGCGCGGGGGCGGTGGTGTCGGGGGCAGTCAGCGGCACGTTGGCCGAGACGTTGCCGGCGCTGTCGGTAAGGGTCACCTGCAACACCTGGCCGTTGCTTTGCGCCGGGCTGATGGCGATGCTGAACAGGCCGTCGCTGCCCACCACGCCGCTGCCCAGTACTGCGCCGTTGGCGTCGATGATGGTGGCGGTGGTGCCGGCCTCGCCATGGCCGCTGACCAGGGTGCCGCTACCGCTGATGACGACATCGGTGGGCGCATCGGGCGGCGTGGTATCGGGGCCTTCGGGCTGGCCGGCATCGGGCGCCTGGGCCGTGGCGGCGGGCGAGGCGTTCCCCGCCGCGTCGGTGTCGATTACTGTCAACGTCTGCCCGGCGGTTTGCGCAGGCGTCAGGGTCACGCTGAAACTGCCGTCGCCGGCCACCAGGGCGCTGCCCAGCACGGTGCCGTCGGCAGCCTTGACG
The DNA here is from genome assembly GCF_056175065.1 of Pseudomonas sp. JC1203. Taxonomy (NCBI): domain Bacteria; kingdom Pseudomonadati; phylum Pseudomonadota; class Gammaproteobacteria; order Pseudomonadales; family Pseudomonadaceae; genus Pseudomonas; species Pseudomonas sp. JC1203. Next base: position 212,231 of record NZ_JBWCAM010000007.1, on the reverse strand, counting down.
GTGATGGCCGAGCCGGCTTCGCCGGTGCCGGTCAGGGTGGTGCCGTCGGCGTTGACCGCAAGGTTGCCGGGGGCGGCCGGCGCGGTGGTGTCGGCCGCCACCAGGGTGCCGGGCGCCGAGCTGTTGCCGGCGGCGTCGGTGAGGGTGACGTTGAGCGTCTGGCCGTTGGTCTCGGGTTGGCTAAGGGTGACTTGGAAGCTGCCGTCGCTGCCTACGGTGCCGGTGCCCAGCACATTGCCGGCGGCGTCACGCACGGTGACGGTGCTGCCGGCCTCGCCGCTGCCGCTCAGGGTCAGGCCGTCACCGGTCAGCGCCAGGTCGGCGGGGGCGGTGGGCGCAGTGGTGTCCGGGGCGGTAACGGTGCCGGGCGCCGAGGTATTGCCGGCGCCATCGGTCAGGGTCACGTCCAGGGTCTGGCCGTTGCTTTGCGCGCTACCCAAGGGCACCTGGAAGCTGCCGTCGCTACCCACGGTGCCGGTGCCCAGCACATTGCCGGCGGCGTCGCGCACGGTGACGGTGCTGCCGGCCTCGCCCAGGCCGCTCAGGGTCAGGCCGTTGGCGGAAAGGGCAAGGCCGGTGGGCGCGTCGGGGGCGGTGGTGTCCGCCGCCGTGCCGTCGTCACTGCCACCACCGCCACCACCACCCGTACCCACGGCCGCCGCCGTGGCACCGCCGGCACCCAGCAGGCCGAGGCCAGCAATGGCCCATTCGGGCGTGGCGCTGCCGACCACGGCGACGCCAGCCAGCAGGTCATCGATGGAGGAGACTTCGGCGAAAGTGAAACCGTGGAAGGCTTCGGCGTTGTATTGCGCTTGCCACAGGGTGCCGTTCTCACCCTGGAACACCATGTCGCTGTGCACGCCCTGGGGGTTGGCCTTGAAGAAGTTGTCGACCCGCACCTGCTCGCCGTTCTTGAGGTGCAGCACCGCGGCGTCACCGCTGCGGCCAACGGAGGCCACCTGCTCGGGTGGCACGGGGATCTGGACTACGGCGGGGTCTTGCAGGGCAACGTTACCAAACGCTTGGGCAGTGACTTGGGCAGTGGCTTTGTCAGCGACGACGATATTGTCCATTATCGGCTCTTCCTTTCGCTTCTTCCGTCACCACACAGCAAATGGCGTGGTGATCGATACGGGCTTGCCAGACACGGCAGCGCCGAAAAATCCTGTACGAATTGGATCCTTCATGTATAGCAAATGGATACGAAAACGTACGCTAGCTTTGGCGCTAGCACGAGTTGCGCGACAGGCGGCAGGGGGATTTGGCGGGGGTAACCTAGGTATGACAGGGGTGTTTGGAAAAGGTGCTTTTTTTGTACAGGTTTTTATCGGTACGCATGAATATGCCTGTGGGAGCTGGCTTGCCAGCGAGCTTTGCGGCGATTGAAAAGCTCGCTGGCAAGCCAGCTCCCACGGGGGTCAGGTACGCCCGGCGAGCATGACGGTTTCCATTTGCTGGGTCATTCTCTCGCCCTTGGTGTATAGCTGGGTGAAGAACAGCCCCTGGATGGACTCCTTCGTCGGGACGGGGCCTTTGGGGACGAACAGGGCGCCCAGGTCGATGGTCTTGGCGAAGTTGTCCTGGGTCAGGCTGTAGCCGCCCAGGTAGCTGCCGCTCCAGGGCGAGTCGGCGTTGACCACCTCAATGGCGGCGTCGCGGTAGGTTGCGGCGGCGCTCTTCAGGTCGGCAGAGCCATTGAGCAGGGTATTCAGGTCCGCAAGGTCGGCGGCGCTCAGTTGGCCGCCACTGTTCAGCGCCTGCAAGCTGCCATCGGCCTGCACGGTAAAGCCGAATTTCTTGCCGGCGATGGCCGGGAAGGTCGACGCCAGGTTGGCCTTGAAGTCTTCGAACGCCGTTTTCAACGAGGCGTGCGCCACCTTGTGCGCGGCGGCTTTCTGCGGAAAGTCCGCCGATTGTTCGCGGCCGATCCAGGTCTCCACCGCCTCCATGCTCAGGCCCAGTTGCTGCGCCGCTTCGCTGGGGTAATACACCGCGGCCGGGCCGGCGCTGGCGGCCTGCAGCGTTTGCGCGGCGGCACCTGTGACCGGCTGCAGGGTGATTTTCTGCTCGGAAACCGTGAGGGCGGCAGCCGAGGTGGTGCTGACAGAAAGATCCATTTCATCAGTCCATGTATCGTGATTGGTACTGATGGTATCGGCGGTGATACGTGGAGCTTGAGTGGCTGGGGCTTCAACCTCGTCTCACGTGGTCGATTTTTGTCAGCAACACCGCAGTGGCGGGACGCCGCCTGCGGCAGCTGCTACGGGTTGTGCTGGGCTTGCCCCCACTCAAGCGGCCTTTTTGTGGGCCGCTTTCTTCATGGCTTCCATTTGTGCACCCAGTTCTTCCAGCTTCTCGTCGCCCAGAAGTTTCTGCGCCTGGGGGAACATCTCGCTTTCTTCTTCCTCGATATGGTGCTCAAGCAGTTCCTTGACCACCTTCACCCGGCCGGAAAACTCCACCGTGCCTGGCTCGGTTGCCTTCAGGTCGGGCAATACCAGTGAGTCCACCGTGCGGTGTTCTTCCTTGGCCTCGTAGTACATCACGTCCTGCTCCTTGCTACCCGCCGCCTTGAAGGCAGGGTACAAAATCTCTTCTTCCAGTTGGGTGTGGAGGGTGATCTCCATTTCCAGCTTGGCCAACAGGTCGGTGCGCTTTTTCACGCCGCGCTCGGTGGAGTCGCTCAGTTGCTCAAGAATGGCTTTCACGCGTTCGTGGTCGGCCACCAGCATGTCGATTGCATTCATTTTCCAGTACCCCTATCACGGTTGATGGACCGATCTGACGCCGATCCTGGGAGAAGCTGGAAAGAGTGGTGCATCGCCTATGCCACTTTCGACCACCGGCACAATCCGTTATTTGCCAAGGGCTTGGGCCGCCGTCCAGTGCTTGGGCGCCGTGCACATTGCATGAATGCCGCTTGGCGCGGTGTGCAGATAGCGGCGCGGCGCCTCAATGGCCACAGCCGTCCCTGGCCAGGGGAATCATCTGGCCGTGGTGCAACACCGAGAAGGCATCATCCGCCAGGCCCGCGGCCGTGGTCGCCTCACGCAGTTTTTTCGGTGGTTCATCCAGCGGCTCGTCGGTCAGCTCGAAGGTGCCCCAGTGAATGCCGATGGCCTTTTTCGCGCCGATGTCCTGGAAGATTTTTACCGCCTGCTCGGGGTCCACGTGCTGCGGGCCCATGAACCAGCGCGGCGCGTACGCACCGATGGGAATCAGCGCCAGGTCGAAGCAACCGAAGGCCTTGCCGATGCGCTTGCTGTCGTTGGAGTAACCGGTGTCGCCGGCAAAATACAGCGAGAACGGGCGCTGGGCGGCGGGCGGCGTCTTCACCGCCCAGCCGCCCCAGAGGGTGTCGTTGCGGTCGCCCAGGCTGCGCGCGGACCAGTGGGTGGCGGGCACGAACCAGAAGTCCAGGCCGGCCACCCGGGTGTGGTCGCTCCAGTCCAGTTCCTCGACGTTGTCGATGCCCTTGCCGGCCATCCACTGCTTGATGCCCAGCGGCACCAGGAAGCGTGGCGGGCCGCCGGCCTGCTGGTTCAGCGCCTGCACGCTGGCAGTGTCGAGGTGGTCGTAATGGCTGTGGGAAATCAGCACCACGTCAATGTGCGGTAGCTGGCCCAGGGCAAGGCCGGGCGCCACCTTGCGCTTGGGCCCGATGAAGGAGAACGGCGAGGCGCGGTCGGAAAACACCGGGTCGGTGAGGATGTTCACGCCATTGATCTGCAGCAGGGCGCTGGCATGGCCGATCCAGGTCAGGGTGTTGTCGCTGTGGTTGGCCTTGAGCCATGCCACGTCGGGGTGGTCGATGGGAAACTGGTAATTGTTCGCCGGCGGCGGTGGCAGCCGGTTGATGAAGGCGTGCCAGCGCCACTTCCAGACGTTGCCGCGCGCCAGCGGGCCGTCGTTGTTTTCGAAATGGCCGTCTGCACGCGGGGCGTGGTGGATGTCGCTGGCGGCCAGTTGTTCGGGCGTGGGTGACACCGGCGGCTCGCCGCCGGCGCCAGCACAGGTGGCGGCGCACAGCAGCGAGAAGCCGCACAGTAAAGCGGAAGGGCGAATGGGCACGGGGCGATCCTTGTGGCGGGGTGCGGTATCGAGTGTAGATAGCCTGCGTGCCAAAGCGGTTCCTTCCGAGTTCGGTTAGCCTGTGACAGGCACCCCATGCTCACGCACGCCTGGCCGGAACCCATGCGCCCGTGCCCCGGCGGCGATCACCAGCGCCACCCCCAGCAGCGCCAACACTGCCCACGGGAACACGCCGATGCCGGCGTATTCCAGCAGCACCCCACCCAACACCCCGGCGCCGGTGATCGCGCCGTTCCACGCCACCACGTTCATCGACAGCGCCACGTCGGCACCTGGCCCGGCGCTGTCGGCCAGGGCGGTCTGTAGCAGGGTCGCTGCGCCACCGAAGCTCAGCCCCCAGAGCAGCACCGCCACGCCTACCACTGCCGGGTGGCTGCCGGCGACGCTGAGCAACAAGGCGACGGCGGCGAAGGTGGCGAGGCTGAACAGCACCGCCCGGCGCAGGTAGTGGTCCACCAGGCGGCCGGTGACCCAGATGCCCAGCAATGCCGCCACGCCGAAGGCCAGCAGCACCAGGTCCACCCGCGCGCCCAGGCCGGCACGTGCCACGAACGGGGCAATGTAGGTGTAGAGAAGGTTATGGGCCAGCATCCAGGCGATGACCACCGCCAGCACCGGGCGCACGCCTGGGGTGGTGAGCACGCGGCGCAGTGGCAGCTGTTCGTGGCTGGCCTGCCCGGGGTAATTCGGCACCTTGGCGACGACCCAGCCGACCAGGCCCAGGGTGACCGCCGACATCACCCAGAAGGTGGCGCGCCAACCCAGCAGCGTGCCCAGCCAGGTGCCCAGCGGCACGCCGAGGGCCAGGGCGATGGGCGTGCCGACCATGGCGATGGCCATGGCCTTGCCCTGTTGCCGGGGCTGCACCATGCGCCGGGCGTAGCCTGCCAGTTGGCTCCAGGCCAGGCCCGCGGCCATGCCGGCGCCGAAGCGTGCGGCCAGCGTCAGGATGTAGTGGCTGGACCAGGCGGTGACCGAGTTGAACAGCAGAAAACCAATGATGCTCAGCAGCAACACGTTGCGCCGCGACCAGTTGCGTGTGGCCAGCACCAGCGGGATGGCGGCGAGCACCGAGCCCAGGGCGTAGGCGCTGATCGTCTGCCCGGCCAGCGCGGCGCTGATGCCCAGGCCATCGCTGATCTGCGGCAGCAGGCCGGCGGGCAGGGTTTCGGTGGCAATGCACAGGAAGCCGGTCATGGCCAGGGCGAGCAGGGCGGCCATGGGCAAGGGGGGTGAAGGGTTCATGGAGGGTCCTTGAAAATAGTTGTGTATCGGTCGGTATATATATGCCCAGAGAAGGCGCCCGATTGTCAATGACTTCTGTATCGACTAGTATTTAAGTGGTCAGCCACCGGGAGTTCGACATGGCGCAGATGGGCCGTCCCCGTTCCTTTGATCGTGACCACGCCGTGGAACAGGCGATGCTGCTGTTCTGGGAACACGGCTATGAAGCCACCTCGCTCAGCCAGCTCAAGGCCAGCATGGGCGGCATCTCCGCGCCCAGTTTTTACGCCGCCTTCGGCTCCAAGGAAGTGCTGTTCCGCGAGGCAGTGGCGCGCTACCTGGGCAGCCACGGGCAGGTCACCGAATGCCTGTGGGACGCTGAATTGCCACCGCGCCAGGCGATTGAAACGGCGCTGCGGCGCTCGGCCCGCATGCAATGCGCTGTCGGCCACCCCAAGGGCTGCATGGTCAGCCTTGGCGTGATGAGCGCTCCCAGTGCCGAATACGCCGCTGTGGCGGCGCCGTTGACCGCGTCACGCGAGCGCACCCGGGCCGGGTTGCTGCAATGCGTCCAGCGCGGGGTGGCCAGCGGCGAGTTGCGGGAGACGGTCGATGCGCAGGTGCTGGCCACGGTGTTCGACAGTTTCCTGCTGGGCATCTCGACCCTGGCGCGCGATGGCGTGGCCTGCGCGCAGATCGATGCCGCGATCGGTCAGGTGATGTGGGTATGGGATAGCGCAGCACGCACGCCCCTGTACCCCCGACGTTGTTGTGGGAGCGGGCTGGCCAGCGAGCTTTTATGGCCCCAACAGCGCGCGGGCAAGCCAGCTCCCACAGGATGTAGCAGCGGCGGGGCGGCCATCCGCCGCCGGCCGCGTCTCAGGATTTGGTGCGTGGTACCGGGGCGCGCTAACATTGGTGTCCATCCCCGAGTACTCCACCCATGCCCACCCCCAACGCCCGGTTCACCGAAGGCTCGATTGCGCGCCATGTGCTGGCCATGGCCAGCACCAGCGCGCTGAGCCTGCTGGCGGTGTTCATGGTGGATATCCTGACCCTGGTGTACGTGTCGCGCCTGGGCGACCAACGCCTGCTGGCGGCGGTGGGCCTGGCCAAGACCTTGATGTTCCTCAACGGCGCGTTCGCCGCCGGGGTGGTGATTGCCGGCGGCGCGCTGCTGTCCGAACGCATCGGCAAGCATGGCGGCCAGCGCCTGGCGCGGCTGGTGACGCACCTGTTGCTGATGGTGCTGGCAGTGGCGGCAGGCGTGGCGGCGCTGGAGTGGCTGGCCATGGCGCCGCTGGCGCGCTGGCTGGGTGCCGACCCCGGCGCCTATGCATCGGCCCGCGCGTTCGTGTGCATGACCCTGGCCGCCAGCGTGCCGGTGGCGCTGGCGCAGATGAGCGCGCAGTTGCTCAAGGCCCAGGGCCACGTGCGCCTGGCGCTGCTGGTACTGCTCAGCGGCGCACTGACCCTGGCGGTGGCCGACCCGCTGCTGATCCTGGGCCTGGGCATGGGCCTGCAAGGCGCGGGCTGGTCCTGCCTGCTGGCGGCGCTGGTGTCGATGCTGGTGGGGCTGTGCTGGCTCAAGCGCCACCTGGGCCTGGCGCTGCGCCTGAACGGCCGGTTACTGTGCCTGCACGTCAGCCGCACGGCGCGGCTAGCGGTGCCGGCAATGCTGGGCAACCTGGCCATGCCGGTGGGCATCAGCTACTTGATGATCACCCTGGCCGGGCTGGGCGCCTCGGCCTTGGCGGGCATGGCAGTGGTGGACCGGGTGCTGCAATTGGGCTACTGCGTCTATTTTGCCTTGCCCACCGCGCTGGTGCCGGTGCTGGCGCAGAACCTGGGCGCCGGCCGCCACGTCCGGGTGCGCCAGGCCATCGCCTTTACAGGCCGCTGGGTGGTCCTCTATGGTGTGGCGTTCTGGCTGCTGGTGCTGGCGGCAGGCCCGCTGGTGGCCGATTATTTCCAGCTGCAGGGCGCCGGCCGCGATATTTTCCTCACCGTGACCCGCCTGGGCATGGGCCTGTGGGTGCTGTTCGGCCTGGACTTCGTCGCCCAGCCGCTGTTCCTCACCCTCGGCCGCGCCTGGTGGGTGCCTACCTTCGGCTGGCTACGTGGCACCCTGGGCACCATGCCCTGGGTCTATGCCGGCGCCCATGCCCATGGCGGCAGCGGCGCGGTGCTGGGCATGTGGCTGGGCAACGCGGTGGTGGCGCTGCTGGCAATCGGCACCGCCTGGCGCCTGCTGCGCCGGGCCAATCAATGAATTCAAGTGCAACGGGTTTTTATGTCAGATACGGATAACCAGCACGACGCGGCGCAGCTGCCAGCCCCCAAGCGCCGGCGCGCGCCCAAGGGCGAGATGCGCCGCATGGCGTTGCTGGACGCGGCCACGCAAGTGTTCGCCAGGGACGGTTACCAGGGCGCGTCGATGCGGGACGTGGCCGACATCGCCGGCATCACCACCGTCGGCCTGCTGCATCATTTTCCCAACAAGGTGGCGCTGCTGCGGGCTTTGCTCGACCGTCGCGACCAGCGCGTGACCGAGCGTTTCAGCGAGCTGGAAACAGCGCCCACCCTCGATGGCTTCCTGCGCTTTTTGCGCATGAGCATGGGTTTCAGCGTGGAAGATGCGGCGGAATGCCAGGCGGCACTGATGATCAACGTCGAGAGCCTGTCGGACAAGCATCCGGCGTTTCCCTGGTACCAGGAGAAATTCGAAGTGGTGCATGGCCACGCCCAGGCGCACCTGGCGTCACTGGTGGCCAGCGGCGCGATTCGTGCGGACGTGCAGCCCGGGACGCTGGCCCTGGAGCTGTTCTCGGTGATGGATGGCTTGCAGATCCAGTGGCTCAGGGGGCGGGAAAGCGTCGACGTGATGCAGGTGTTCGACGCCTACCTGGGCCGCCTGGCCAAGGACCTGCAGCCTCATCCTTGAGGCTGCATCAATTGCTTAATAGGTCTGCGAGGTGGACACCTGCACGGCCTTGCGCAGTGGCAGCGGCAGCGGGTTGCTGTCGCGGGTGGTCAACTGCTCGGCGTACAGCGTGGTCAGCGTCTGGCTCAGCGACAGGTCGGCGGAGCTGGTGCCCACGCGGATCTTGAACTTGCCGGCATCGACGTTCCAGCTGTCGGTGTTGTCCACGTAGTAGGCCAGCGAACGCGAATCCAGTGGGATGCTCACGGTCTTGCTCTCGCCTGGCTGCAGGTACACCTTGGTGAAGCCCTTCAGCTCTTTCTCGGGGCGGTCGACGCTCGGGTTCACCGGCTGCACGTACAGCTGTGCCACTTCATAGCCGGCCTTGGAGCCGGTGTTGGTGATGGTGAATTTGGCGTTGACAGTGGCGCCTGGGGTCAGCACGTTGGTCGACAGTTTCAGGTCGCTGTAGCCGAAGGTGGTGTACGACAGACCGAAGCCGAACGGGTACAGCGGCTTGGTGTTGTTCTTGTCATACGCACGGTAGCCCAGGTACAGGCCTTCGCTGTAGGTCAGCTGGGTGAGGGCGTTGTCGCCACGGTACTGCGCCGGGTCCGGGTAGGAGGCGTAGCTGGCGTTGTCCTCGATTTTCTTGTCGATGGTGACTGGCAGTTTGCCCGACGGGTTGACCTTGCCGAAGATGATCTCCGCCAACGCCTGGCCGCCTTGCTGGCCTGGCAGCCAGGCTTCAAGGGTGGCGCCGACTTTTTTCGCCCATGGCTGCATGTTGGCGATACCGCCGCCGTGCATTACCACGATGGTGTTGGGGTTGGCCTTGGCTACCGCGGTAATCAGGTCAGCCTGCTGGTCAGGCAGGTCGAAACCATGGTCCGAGCCTTCGCCTTCGTTTTCGTAATTGGTGCCGGCAGACACCACCACCGCATCGTAGCTTGCCAGGTCTTTAGGCGCAGCCAGTGCCGCCCAGCTCATCTGCACGCCCGCCAGGCCGCCCAGGGCCGGGGTGAAGTTGCCTTGCACGCGCTCGTACTCAAGCTTCACGGTGTAAGGTTTGCCGGCGGTCAGCGAGGCGGTCTTGCCCGAGGTGACCATGGCGTTGACCACGTCGGAGGAGTACGGCACGCCGTCGCTCTGCAGCACCAGCACATCGTTCACCCACAGCTTGTACGGGCCGTCGGCGCGGACCTTGAACACTTGCGGGCCGGTGACGGTAGGCTTGATCACACCGGTGAAGCGCGCCGAGAACGCGCCGGCGGTGGGGGTGAAGCCCGACACGGTGGTGGTGCCGGCGTTGGTGACGTTGGTGCTGGTGGTCCAGTTCAGGTTGACGCCTGGCTCCACGCGGGTCAGCGCCGGGTCGCCGGAGAAGCTGGTGTTGGCGTAGTACTCGGCCTTGATGCCGGAGTTGCTGATGTCGCTTTCGCCGCTGGACGGCTGGTACCACACCGACGCCTGCGGGTTGAGGCTCAGGGCCGGCAGGTAGGTGACGTTGCTGCTGTCCGACGCCAGCTGCTGCAGGCCGCTGAGTTCGGTCACGTAGCTGTTGGGCGGCGAGTTGGCGGTGCCGAACGGCGAGCCCGGCGCCTGGTAGGCCCAGTCACCGATGACGGCAATCTTGGCAGTGCGCGCCAGCGGCAGCAGCGGGGCGCCGGCGCTGGTGTTCTCGTTGCGCAGCAGGATGGTGGATTCGCGCGCGGTGTCCAGCGCGGCCTTGGCGCCGTACTCGGTGTGGGTCAGGGTCTGCGCGGTGTTCAGGTGTTCCTGCAGGTCGTAGCTGACAATGCCGCGCAGGTTGCGCTTGACCTTGTCGTCGATCACGTTCTGGGTCAACTGGCCGCTGTACAGCAGTGGCAGCAGGTTGGCTTCAGTGAATTGCAGGCCCGACGGCATGTCGATGTCGGTGCCGGCCCAGGCGCCCTTGAACGCATCGTGAATGGCGTTGAAGTCGCTGATCACCATGCCCTGGTAACCCCATTCGCCCTTGAGCACGTCGGTGATCAGGTGATGGTTTTCACAGGCGTAGTCGCCGTTGACCTTGTTGAAGCCGCACATGATCGACGCCACGTTGGCGTTCTTGACCATCGACTCGAAGCCCGGCAGGTACATTTCACGCAGGGTGCGCTCGTCCACTACCACGTTCACCGCCTGGCGGTTGGCTTCCTGCTCGTTGGCCAGGTAGTGCTTGCCGCTGGCCTGGATGCCCTGGGCCTGGATGGCGTTGACCACGGCCGGGGCCAGCACGGCGCCCAGGAAAGGGTCTTCACCGCTCAGGTATTCGGCCGCGCGGCCGCCGTACGGGGTGCGGTACAGGTTGACGCCCGGGGACAGCATTTGCTGGCCGCCGGAGATGCGCGTCTCGTAGGCGATGGCCAGGCCGAATTCCTTGGCGCGGTTGATGCTCCAGGTGGCCGCGATAGCCGACTGCGACGGGTATTGCGCGCCGAAGGTGGCGTTGTTGACGTGCACGCCCATGGACGAGTCATACGCCACGGTGCCCTGGATGCCCCACTTGGTGAGCTTGGGGATCATGTGGCCGTCGTCGACGCGGGTGAAGTTGATCTTTTCCGACGTGCTCATGTTGTCGAGAATCGAGCTGACCCGCGCTTCCACCGCGTCACCGGTGGCCGGGGTGACTTCGGCCAGCGCCAGGTTGGCCTGGGCCACGCTGAAGGCCAGTACGCTGAGGCTCAGCGCCTGTTTGAATACCATGCTCATTGCTGTTGCTCCTGGCTGGGGGCGTCGTCGGTCACCACGGGGCTGTCCTGGACGGTGGCGGCGGTGGCCTGGGCGGCCTTGCTGACGTTGGCGGCGCCGGACAGTTGGTCGCGCTTGGCTTCCAGTTGTTCGCGAAGTTGTTCGTGGGTGTTGGTCGTGGAAGTTGTATCCGCCGCCAGCGCGCAGAAACTCTGGGCGCACAAGAGCACAGTGCCCATGACAGGCAACATGAGTCGGTTCATCGATTGATTCTCGATTGAAAGGTTAAATGATGGCACTTCGATGTTATGGCGAAGTTGCGCCGAAGTGTAAGTCCAGATGATGCCTTTAAAAGTTCAATGTTCGCAAAGATATTTTTCCGAACGGATAAAAATGGCCGAAAAAGCGATGAAGGGGCACGCGGGTGGGGGAATGCTACCAGCTGAATTCTTCATGAACAACGGAGATTAGTTATGTTTGCGTGCGTAAAAATGGCTATTTTCGGCAATGAAATGGTGTCTAATGGCTTAAGGCGGCAATTAATGGTCGTTTTGGTAAACCTAATTGCAGTTAGGTTTTAGCCTCTGGTAAGCTGTGTCAGCGTTGAAAAATACGCCTTCAAAGTTTAATTGTTTAATTTGAATTTATGACTCGCTTGGACGGTTCTGTGCGCGAAGTGCAGGCGTGCAAGTGTGTTTTTGTTATTCATGATTCATGGCCTGGCCATCGAGCGATGTAGTGTCCCCCGTCATCATTCTGAACGATTGCGTGCAACTCCCCACGCAACTGGAACTGTGCCAGTGGTTGGCCGAATATACTGAAGTCAAAGTCTCGGATATCAACCGGGCGCGAAAACTGTGCCTGGCGGAAACTGGCAGCGAAGATGACATTCTGCGCACCCTGGTGCGCCTGGGCGCGGTGCGCGACGACGAGGTGGCCCAGGCCTGCGCGGCCCTGCTGGGCGTGCCGCGCCTGGCGCTGGCAGAGCTGCCTGATGATGCAGCACCCCCGATGCTGGGCAGCGAGCGCTTTCTGCGCCACTACGGGCTGGTGGTGCTGGCTGCACAGCCGGGGCATATCGAGGTGGCTGCCAGCGCACCGCTGTCGGCTTATGCCCTGGACGCCCTGCGTTACTGTGCGCAACGCCCGCTGGCGCTGGCGGTTGCCACTGCCGCCGAGGTCAATACGCTGATCGAGCGTTTCCACGGCCAGGGCCGCAGTGCCATGGATGCGCTGATCGAATCCCTGGACGGCGACCAGGACGCGCAGGAAGACATCGAGCACCTCAAGGACCTGGCGTCCGAGGCCCCGGTGATTCGCCTGGTCAACCTTATCCTGCAGAAAGCCGTGCAGGACCGTGCCTCCGACGTGCACGTTGAACCGTTCGAAGACCAGCTGCAGGTGCGCTACCGCGTCGACGGCATGCTGGTGCAGGGCGAAGCGCCGCCGCCGAGCCTGGCTGCGGCGGTCATCTCGCGTTTGAAAATCATGGCCCGCCTGGACATTGCCGAGCGCCGCCTGCCGCAGGATGGCCGCATCATGTTGCGCATCCAGGGCAAGGAACTGGACCTGCGTGTGTCGACGGTGCCCACCAGTTTCGGCGAGTCGGTGGTGATGCGTTTGCTGGACCGCCAGACCGTGAGTTTCGATTTTCCCACCCTGGGTATTGATGGCCCGCGCCTGCGCAGCCTGCTGGAGTTGCTTGAGCGCCCACACGGTATCTTCCTGGTCACCGGCCCCACCGGCTCGGGCAAGACCACCACGCTGTACACCGCGCTGTCGCGCCTCAACACCGCCGAGCGCAAGATCATCACCGTCGAAGACCCGGTGGAATACCAGTTGCCGGGCATTAACCAGATCCAGGTGAAACCCGCCATTGGCCTGGATTTCCCGGGAGCGCTGCGCTCTATCGTGCGCCAGGACCCGGACGTGATCATGATCGGCGAGATGCGCGACCTGGAAACCTGCCGCATCGCCATCCAGTCCTCGCTCACCGGGCATTTGGTGCTGTCGACGCTGCACACCAACAGCGCCGCCGCCAGTATCACAAGGCTGCTGGACATGGGCGTGGAGCACTACCTGATTGCCTCGACCCTGCAGGGCATCCTCGCCCAGCGCCTGGTGCGGCGCCTCGACCCGGCGACCCGCGTGGCCTTCGAAGCACCGCCGGAGCTGATTGCCCGCCACCGCCTCGACCAGTACACCGCGCAGCGGCCCATTGTGCTGTACCGGCCGGCCACCGACAGCCCTGGCGGCGGTTACCACGGCCGCAGCGCCATCACCGAACTGCTGGTGATGAATGACGAACTGCGCAGCCTGCTGATGCGCCAGGCCGATGCCGCGACCCTCGAAGAGGCAGCGCGCCGCCACGGCCTGGTGACCCTGTACGAGGATGGCCTGCGCCAGGCCCTGGCTGGCATCACCTCGCTGGAAGAGGTGCTGCGCGTGGCACGCGGCGACTGACATGCAGACATTCCGTTACCGCGCATTGGCCGGCGATGGCACGGCCCACAAGGGCAGCCTCGACGCCGTCAGCGAGCAGGCCGCCGTGGCCCAGTTGCAAGGCCGTGGCTGGCTGGTACTGAGCCTTGAAGCCGGCAGCCCGCGCAGCGCCCGTGCCAGCCAGGCCATGAACGGCGCCGCCCTGGTCAGTTTCACCCAACAACTGGCCACCTTGCTGGGTGCCGGCCAGCCGCTGGAGCGTTCGCTGGGCATCCTGCTCAAGCAGACCCAGGAGGCCAAAGCCCGGGCGCTGATCGAACGCATCCGCGAACAGGTCAAGGCCGGCAAGCCGCTGTCCCAGGCGCTGGAAGAAGAGGGCGGGCAGTTCTCCACGCTGTACATCAGCATGGTCCGCGCCGGTGAGGCGGGCGGTGCGCTGGAAAACACTTTACGGCAGCTCAGTGATTACCTGGAACGCAGCCAGACCCTGCGTGGCGAGGTGATCAACGCGCTGATCTACCCGGCGTTTCTTGTCGTCGGCGTGCTCGGTTCCCTGGCCCTGCTGCTGGCCTATGTGGTGCCGCAGTTCGTGCCGATTTTCCGTGACCTGGGCGTGCCGATCCCGCTGATTACCCAAGTGATCCTGGCCATGGGCGAGTTTCTCAGCGCCTGGGGGCTGGTCGTTCTCGCCGCCTTTATCGTGGTTATCTGGGGCAGCGCCATCGCCTTGCGCGACCCGGCCCGGCGTCAGCGCAACGACCTGCGCCTGCTGAAGATAAAAGTCATCGGCCCGCTGCTGCAACGCATCGAGGCCGCGCGTCTGGCGCGCACCCTGGGCACCTTGCTCAGCAACGGCGTGGCCTTGCTGCAGGCGCTGCTGATTGTGCGCCAGGTGTGCAGCAACCGCGCCATCGTCGCCCAGGTGGAACAGGCCACCGACTGGGTCAAGGGCGGCGGCACCCTGGCCAGCGCCTTCGGCCAGCAGCCGCTGCTGCCGGAACTGGCCATCCAAATGATCGACGTCGGCGAACAGGCCGGCGAGCTCGACGGCATGCTGCTGAAAGTCGCCGACGTGTTCGACGTGGAAGCCAAGCGCGGCATCGACCGCATGCTCGCCGCCCTGGTACCCACCCTTACGGTGGTCATGGCGGTGATGGTTGCCGTGATCATGCTCGCCATCATGCTGCCGCTGATGAGCCTCACCAGTAACATTTAAAGGACCACACCCCATGAAAACCATGAACACGGGCCGCCGCCAGGGCGGTTTCACCTTGCTGGAAATGCTGGCAGTGATCGTGCTGCTGGGCATCGTCGCCACCATCGTCGTGCGGCAGGTGGGCGGCAACGTCGACAAGGGCAAATACGGCGCCGGCAAGGCGCAGCTGGCCAGCCTGAGCATGAAAGTCGAGAGCTACGCCCTGGACATGGGCGCACCGCCCGCCAACCTCAACCAGCTGGTGACCAAGCCTTCCACGGCAGGCAGTTGGGCCGGCCCGTACGCCAAACCTTCGGACTTGAAAGACCCGTTCGGCCACCCGTTCGGCTACCGCTTCCCCGGTGAGCACGGCAGCTTCGACCTGATCTTCTACGGCCAGGACGGCCAGCCAGGCGGCGAAGGCTACAACGCCGACCTGGGCAACTGGGAATAACCATGCAGCGTGCCCGCGGCTTCACCCTGCTGGAAATGCTCGTGGTCATCGTGCTCATCGGCGTGGCCGCAGGGCTGGTGGGCTATGGCTTGCAGCGCGGGTTGCACAGTGCCGGCGAGCGCAAGGCGCTGGCGCAGATGGTCGATGCCCTGCGCGCCTCGCGGGTGCAGGCGATTGTCACCGGGCAACCGGCGCGCACGCGCTTTGACCTGCGTGCGCGCACGGTGCAGGCGCCGGGCAAACCGGTGGCCCAGTGGCCCAGTGACTGGCAGGTGCGCCTGCAGACCGCCGATGGCCTGGGAGCCGGTTTCGAGTTCTACCCGGACGGCGGCGCCAGTGGCGGCAACGTGCTGATCAGCCAGGGCCAGCGCCGGTGGCGCATCGATGTCGCCTGGTTGACCGGCAACGTGCGCCTGCGCGACCTGCCATGAACCGTCAACAGGGGTTCACGCTGCTGGAAATGCTCGCGGCGCTGGCGGTGCTGGCGCTGTGCGCGACGGTGCTGCTGGGCGCCTTCGGCGAAAGCGCGCGCGCCTTGCAGCAGAGCGCGCGCAGTGACCGCCTGAACCTGGCGGCGCGCTCGCTGATGGACGAATTGGGCGAAGGCCCGCTGGCCAGCGGCCGCCGCCAGGGCCAATGGGGCGGCATCGCCTGGGCCTGCGACGTCAGTCAGGTGCCCTCGGTGGCCGGCGCGGCGCGGCTGTTCCGCCTGCAACTGACCCTGCAGGCCGACGGCCGCCAGGCGCAGTTCAGCACCTTGCGGGTGCGCGGCTCGTGAGGCGTGAGCGTGGTTTTACCTTGCTGGAAATTCTCGTGGTGCTGAGTTTGCTGGGCGTGCTGCTGGGCCTGGTAGGCACGGCACTGGTCAGCGCCAACCGCGCAGTCGCCAAGGCCCAAGTGTTCAGCGAACGCCTGGACGAGGTGCGCGGGGCGCAGAACTTTGTGCGCCGGGCCATCGGCCAGGCACTGCCGGTGGCCCAGGGCGAGCTCACGGCAAAGCCGGCGCGCTTCATTGGCCACGCCAGCGCCATGACCTTTTATGCGCCGCTGCCGGACTCGATTGGCGGCGGCCTGTACCAGCAGCAGTTGAGCCTGGTGCAGCAGCAACTGCAGGTGCGCCTGGCGCGCCTGGACGGCCAGGCCCTCAGCGCCTTTGGCGCGCCCCAGGTGCTGGTGCGTGGTGTGCAGCAGTTGGCTTTCAGTTACCGCGGGCTGTCGCCCCTGGCGCAGGACAGCGGTTGGCTGGCCGAGTGGCCGTGGCCCGAGCGCCTGCCGCGGGCGGTGCGCATCGAGGCGACGTTGAGCGGCGTGGTGCCCTGGGTGCGCGAGCAGGTCAGCCTGCGCCTGGACCTGGCCAGCGAGGCGGCGCCATGAACCGGCAACGCGGCGTGGCGCTGCTGCTGGTGCTGTGGGTGCTGGCGTTGCTGGGCACCTTGCTGGCGGCACTGGCCGGCACCGTGCAACTGCAGCACCGCCAGGCGCTGTGGCAGGCGGCCAATGCCCAGGCGCTGTTCGCCGCCGAAGCCGGCCTGGGGCAGGCGGTGATGGCCCTGCAGGGCCGTGACGTGCAGGCCCGCTGGCGCGCCGATGGCGCAGCGCATGCGCTGGTGTTCGATGGCGCGCAGGTGGCGGTCAGCGTGGTCAGCGAGCGCGGCAAGCTCGACCTCAATGCTGCGGCCCTGGGCGATGTGCGACGGCTGCTGAAGGCCTGCGGCGGCGCGCCCGAGTCTGCCGTCCAGGCCCTGCAGCGGCAGCGCAACGGCCCCGTGCCGCTGCGCACCCTGGACGAGTTGCGCGAGCTGCCGGGCATGACCTATGCGCTGTACCACTGTGCCTTGCCCTGGGTGACGGTGTGGTCTGGCCAGGCGCAACCCGACCCGGCGCTGGCGCCCGCGCCATTGGCCCAGGCCCTGGGCCTGCCGCGCGTGCGCAACAGCGGCGCCGAGCCGGGCCCGATTTTCACCGTGGTCAGCCAGGCAACCTTGCCCAGCGGCTACCACGCCACCTTGCAGGTAACCCTGATGTTGATCACGGCAAAGGAGGGCGCCAGGCCATACCGTGTCCTGCGCTGGCAAGAATGAACCTGAGCGGAATTCGTCGGCAGCTCGCCGACCTTCAACGCCGCTGGCAGGCCAGCCCGGCGCAGCGCTGGCTGCAACTGTGGCTGGACGAGCTGCTCGGCCTGCTGCCGCCCCCATGGCGTACGCGGTTGGCCGCAGCGCCTTTGACGCAACGGCTGGCGTGGCCGCTGCCTGACACCTTCGACCGGCGCTTGCCTGCCAGGCTGGTCTTGCCGGCGCACGAGTTCATGGCGCAGACCATCAGCCTGCCCGTTGCGGCCACGGCAGATTTGCAGCGGGTGCTGGCCTTCGAGATCGACCGCTACACGCCTTACCCGGCCGAGCAGGTGCAGTTCGCCGCGCGGGTCGAGGGCAGGCGTGGCGACACGGCGCAGGTGCTGCTTGTGGCTGTGCATCGCCAGCGGCTGCAAGCCATTCTCGATCACTGCCACGGGGCAGGTTTGCCGGTGGCCGGCGTTGATGCCCAAGGCGTTGACCTGCTGCCGGCCGAGTTGCGCCCCCAGGCGCCGGCCGCCTGGTTCAACCGCGTGCTGGCGTTGAGCGTCGTGGTGCTGCTGGGGGCGCTGATGCTGGTCGTGCTGAACGGCCGCCAGGCCAGCGTCGCGCGCATGCAGGCCGAGGTGCAGCAGCAACGCCAGCAGGTGCAGGCGCTGGAGCAACAGCGCCGCGAACTCACCGATACCCAGGGCGCCGCCAGCTACCTGGCGCGCCTCAAGCAGGCGCGCCCGACCCTGACGGCGCTGTTGACCGAGCTGACCCAGTGCCTGGGTGACGACACCTGGCTTGAACAGTTGGAGGTGCGCGATGGCGGCGAAGTGAACATCAGTGGCCAGAGCAAACATGCCAGCGCCTTGATCACCCGCGCCCACGCTTGCCACAGCCTGCAGGACCCGCGCTTCCAGGGTGTGATCCAGCCGGACGGAACCACCGGCAGCGAGCGGTTTTCGCTGGTTGCCCAACTGCCCCAGGAGGCCATCGATGCGCCGTCAACCCACGCGCCATGAGCGGCGCATTGCCGCCATGGCGCTGCTCGCGCTGCTGCTGTGGGCAGCGTGGCAGGTGCTGGTCGCCAGCTGGTTCGCCGCGCCCATGGCCGAGTTGGCTGAACAGGCGGCCACCCTGCAGGCCCAGCACCAGCGCTACGCCCGCGCGTTGGCCGAAGGGCCGGCCGTGCAGGCGGCGTTGGCCCAGGCCCGGCAGAACCCCAGCGCGCGGCGTAGCCTGCTGCCCGGCAATGACCCCAGTGCCGCGGCGGCCGACCTGATGCAGGCCGCCGTCGACCGGGTCAAGGCGGTGGCGGCACTTGGGCCTGGCTGTGAAGTTACCCAGCGCATGCCCATCGTGCCCGAAGCCGACAGCGGCCAGGCCTACCGCCAGGTTAAGGTCAGCCTGACCCTGGCCTGCGCCAGCGAGCCGTTGATGCAACTGCTGCACGGCCTGGAATATGGCCAGCCGTACCTGTTCGTCGAAGCGCTCAGCGTGCACCGCAACAGCGACGCACCGGCCGCAGGCGGCGCCGGGCGCCTGAGCGTGCAACTGCTGTTGCGCGGTTATCTCAGCGGCGCTGTTGCAGCGAAGGAGCCACAGCCATGACCCGCAAGCGCCTGTCGCTGTTGGCCGCCAATGCGCTGCTGCTGGCTGGGCTGACCTGGGCGTGGACAGCCCACGATCGCCCCGTGGCCTGGCTGCCCGCCGAGGGCAAGGCCCCTGTGCCGCCAGCCCCCACCGCGCCGCCGGCCATGGCGGACTTGCCTGAAGCCCAGCGCCAGCTGGCCTGGCAGCAGCCGCTGTTCAGCCCTGGCCGCCAACCCGACGCCGCCAGGACCGGCGCTGCGGCGCAGACCCTGGACGGCGTGCGCCTGAGCGGCGTGGTGGTGGACGGCCAGGCCAGCTGGGCGCTGTTGCGCCTGGCCGACCAGCGCTCGCTGAAACTGGCGCGTGGCTCTGCGCTGGACAGCGGCTGGGTGTTGAGCCAGGTCGAGGCCACCACCGCCACCTTCCAGCGCCAGGGCCAGTCCCGCACCTTGAGTCTGCCGGCGCCGCGCCTGCCAGCGTCGGCCGCCGTACCCCCCATTACCCTTCCACACGTAACGGCACCATGACCCACACCTATCGCCTCACCCCCCTTGCCGCGCGCCTGCGCACCCCTTCGCTGGGGCTGGCGGCCGCCCTGGCCCTGGCCGGTTGCGCCGGGCAATCCCAGGAACTGGCCAACGACCCGGCGCTGATGCATGAAGCCCTGAACGGCACCGGTGCGCAACGGCCCGTGCTGCCCCCCGCTGCGGCAGTCATGGACACGCCGGCGCCGGTCAAGGCGCCCGCCGCGCGGCAGATCATCACCGGCAACCAGCGCTTCATTCATTCCCAGGCCCCGGCGAAGGCTGCGGCGGGAGGGGAGGCCGGCGACATCATGTTCAATTTCACCGACCAACCCATCGAGGCGGTGATCAACACGGTGATGGGCGACCTGCTGCACGCCAACTACAGCATCGCCCAGGGCGTGAAGGGCAACGTCAGCTTCTCCACCTCCAAGCCGGTGAACAAGCAGCAGGCGCTGTCTATCCTGGAGACGCTGCTGTCGTGGAGCGACAACGCCATGATCCGCCAGGGCGACCGCTACGTGATTCTGCCCGCCGCCCAGGCGGTGGCCGGCAAGCTGGTGCCGGAGATGCCGGTGGCGCAGCCTACCAGCGGCCTGTCGGCACGGCTGTACCCGCTGCGTTATATCGCCGCCGGCGAGATGCAGAAACTGCTCAAGCCCTTCGCCCGCGACAACGCTTTCCTGCTGGTGGACCCTGCGCGCAACGTGCTGAGCCTGGCCGGCACGCCGCAGGAGCTGGCCAACTACCAGGACACCATCGACACCTTCGACGTCGACTGGCTCAAGGGCATGTCCATTGGCGTCTATGGCCTGCAGCATGCCTCGGTGGCCGAGCTGATGCCGCAACTGCAGAAGCTGTTCGGCCCCGACAGCGGCATGCCGTTGGCGAGCATGGTCAAGTTCATGCCCAACGAGCGCACCAATTCCATCGTCGCCATTTCGGCGCAGCCGGCCTACCTGCAGGAGGTGGGCGACTGGATCAAGACCATCGACGAAGGCGGTGGCAACGAGCCGCAGATGTATGTGTACGACGTACGTAATATGAAAGCTACGGACCTCGCCAAATACCTGCGGCAGATCTACGGCAACGGCGCCATCAAGGACGACAGCGCGGCCAAGGTGGCGCCGGGGCTGCGCACCACCACGCTGTCATCGCTCAATGGCACCAGCGGCACCAGCACTGCCACCGCTGCCACCGCTGGCTTGGCGACCCAAGGCAGCACAAGCCAGCAGGCCCAGGGCGACGACGACAGCGACAGCGACACCAGCGCCGACGACAGCGGCGCCGTTACCCAGGGCACGCAGAAAACCCTCGAAGAAAGCGTGCGCATCACCGCGCAGAAGGGCACCAACCAGCTGCTGGTGCGCACGCGGCCGGCGCAATGGAAGGAGATCGAGGCGGCCATCAAGCGCCTGGATAACCGCCCGCTGCAGGTGCAGATCGAGACGCGCATCCTTGAGGTGAAACTCACCGGTGAACTGGACCTGGGGGTGCAGTGGTACCTGGGCAAGCTGGCCGGCAACTCCACCAGCACCACGGTGGCCAACAGCAGTGGTTCGCAGGGCGCGCTAGGCGGTGGCGGGGCAGGGCTGGGGTCCACCGACTCGATGTTCTACTCCTTTGTCAGCAGCAACTTCCAGGTGGCCTTGCATGCGCTGGAAACCAGCGGCCGCACCCAAGTGCTGTCAGCGCCATCGCTGGTGGTGATGAACAACCAGCAGGCGCAGATCCAGGTCGGCGACAACATTCCCATCAGCCAGACCACGGTCAACACCAGCACCTCGGACACCACCCTGAGCAGCGTCGAATACGTGCAGACCGGGGTAATTCTTGACGTCACCCCGCGCATCAACCCCGGTGGCCTGGTGTACCTGGACGTGCAGCAGCAGGTCAGCGACGCCGACACCAGCAGCGTCACCACCAGCCAGCCCAACCCCAGCATCTCCACGCGCTCGGTGTCCACCCAGGTGGCGGTGCAGAGCGGCCAGACCGTGCTGCTGGGCGGGCTGATCAAGCAGGACAACAGCGAGACGGTGTCCAGCGTCCCCGGCCTTGGCCGCATTCCCGGTCTGCGCTGGTTGTTCGGCAGCACCAGCAAGGCCAAGGACCGCACCGAGCTGATCGTGCTGATCACCCCGCGCGTGGTCGCCAGTGCCAATGATGCGCGGCAGGCCACCGACGATTACCGGCAGCAGATGCAGTTGCTCAAGCCCTGAGGATATGTGGTGCCTGTGGACGCGGGGGGGGGGGGGGGCGGGCGGGGGGGGGGGGGGGGGGGGCGGGGGGAGCGGCCGGCCCGCTGCGGCCGCTGCTACGGGGATGCGGGGGGGGGGTACCTGTAGCAGCGGCCGCAGGCCGCGTCCACAGGCGCTGCGCCAACACGGCGCAGCGCGCACAAACCGAGTGCTCCACACCAGACCAATTGGTAAAAAACCAACTGCGCCTGGTTGCTATCCATTTGATCCACAAAGCCTTCTTCCCCTGGCACACATCCTGCTATCGCTGAACCCGGTCATGCCAAGGCATTTGCCTGCAGCTACTTATGGAGAAGTGATTGTGGAGCACTGTTCTTTCCCGCGTGTGTGGGCCCTTACCGCATTGACCCTGGCCGTTGCGCCCACCAGTTGGGCCGCTACCGGCCCCTCGGTGGCCGCCAACCCGCTGCCCGATGACACGCCCTGGTTCAACCAGGACGTCACCCTGATCGGCAGCAAGGACATCAGCTTCGGCCCCCGGCCTGCCGATGACATTTACCTTGAGTACGAGTACTACGGCCGCAAGGGCCCGTATGAGCTGTACGGCTACATTGACGCCCCCAAGGTGCTAGGCATCGGCAACAGCCATGACAGCGGCGAGTGGGACAAGGGTTCGCCGGTGTTCATGGAGCACGAACCGCGCATTTCCATCGACGAACTCACCGGCCACGCGCTGGGCTTCGGGCCGTTCAAGGAGTTCTACCTGGCGTTCGACTGGATCTACGACATGGGCCACACCAAGGCCGACCGCGCCAACACCCTGTACAGCGGCCTGGGCACCGACATCAAGACCGGCACCCCGGTGATTCTCTCGGCCAACCTGTACGCGCGCCGGCAATGGGAAAACTACGGCGCCGCCAACGAGAATTCCTGGGACGGCTACCGGGCGCAGCTCAAGTACATTTTGCCGCTCAAGCACTTCGACAACGGCGCCTCGCTGACCTACATCGGCTTCACCAACTATGACTTCGGCTCCGACCTGCACGAGGAGGCCGGCGCTTCGCGCACCGCCAACGCCACGGTGGCCACCAACGTGCTGCTGTACAACTTCAAGCACCTGCGGCTGATGGCGGCCGGGCGCTACTTCCACAACGGCGGGCAGTGGAAGGACGGCACCGAACTGAACTTCGGCGACGGCAATTTCAACGCCCGTTCCACGGGCTGGGGCTACTACTTCGGGGTGGGCTACCAATTCTGATCTGGCTTGGCGGCGCGCCGCCGGTTATCGTCTGGCGGATGACTTACTGGTGAAGTATTTCCATGGAGGGTGTACATGCAGTCCCAACCTGTTGAAGTAGTCGCAGCCGTGCATGATGGCTGGCTGGCGCAGGAGGTCATCCGCATAAAACGCGACGGCGGGGCGTTGGCAGCGGCCGATATCCGCCGTTTCGTGGCCGGCATCGCCAACGCCAGCCTCAGCGAGGGCCAGGTGGCGGCGTTCGCCATGGCGGTGTGCCTGCGCGGCATGAACCTGGATGAGCGCATCGCCCTGACCACCGCCATGCGCGACTCCGGCCAGGTGCTGCGCTGGCAATTGCCGGGGCCGGTAGTGGACAAGCACTCCACCGGCGGCGTCGGCGATTTCGTCAGCCTGGTGCTGGCACCCCTGTTGGCGGCGTGCGGCTGCTACGTGCCGATGATTTCCGGGCGCGGCCTGGGCCACACCGGCGGCACCCTGGACAAGCTCGACAGCATTCCCGGCTACAACCTGCAGCCCAGCGCCATGCAATTGCGCGAGGTAGTCGCCACGGTCGGCTGCGCCATCATCGGCCAGACCGCCGACCTGGCGCCGGCCGACCGCCGCCTGTACAGCATTCGCGACGTGACCGCGACGGTAGAGTCCATCGACCTGATCACCGCCTCGATCCTGGCCAAGAAGCTGGCAGCCGGCCTGGATGTGCTGGTAATGGACGTGAAAACCGGCAACGGCGCCTTCATGGTCGCCGAGCAGGACGCCCAGGCCCTGGCCGCCAGCATCGTCGCCGTGGCCAACGGCGCCGGCGTGCCGACCCGCGCGCTGGTCACCGACATGAACCAGCCGTTGGCACGCAGCGCCGGCAATGCCCTGGAGGTGGCCGAGGCCATTGCTCTGTTGCACGGCCAGGTCCATAGCACACGGCTGTGGGAGGTGACCCTGGCCCTGGGCGTGGAGGCGCTGGTGGCCGCAGGCGTGGCCGGCAACCCCGACGCGGCGCGGGCGCAGTTATTACATGCGTGGCACAGCGGCGCGGCGCTGGGGCGTTTTCAGCAAATGGTCAGCGCCCTGGGTGGCCCGGCCGACCTGGTGCAGCGCCCCGGCCATTACCTGCCGCAGGCACCGGTGAGACGCCCGGTCTGGCCTGCCGAGCCAGGCCAGGTCCATGCCATAGACACCCGCGCGGTGGGCATGGGCGTGGTGCAACTGGGCGGCGGCCGCCGCCATCCTGACGATGTGTTGGACCTGTCGGTGGGCTACAGCGACCTGGCATTCGTCGGCGAAACGGTGGGGCCCCAGCGGCCACTGGGCTGGGTGCACGCGGCCTGCGAGGCGGCGGCCGACACCGCGGCCCAGGCGCTGCGCCAGGCTTATTGCGTGGGGCCGCCTGGCCAGCCGTTTTTGTTGACCGAACGATCAATTGTACGTGTACCAACATCCGGGCTCGCTCCGCCGGCCAGTTACGGCTAACCTATGCCGGCAACTCCCAGCCCCGGGGCCAATGAGGGACCCCGGGCTGCATCCGCATGCCCAGATTTGAGGAATAAAAATGGCCAAGGCCGCAGATGTCGTCGTTCAATGCCTGGAAAACGAAGGCGTCGAATATGTGTTCGGTATTCCAGGTGAAGAAAACCTGGACCTGCTTGAATCCCTGCGCAAATCGCCGATCAAGCTGATTTTGACTCGTCACGAGCAATCGGCCGGCTTCATGGCTGCCACCTACGGCCGCCTGACGGGCAAGACTGGCGTCAGCCTGTCCACCCTGGGCCCGGGCGCCACCAACCTGGTGACCGCTGGCGCCTATGCCTACCTGGGCGGCATGCCCATGCTGATGATCACCGGCCAAAAGCCGATTAAAAAGTCCAAGCAAGGCCGCTTCCAGATTCTGGACGTGGTCGGCATGATGCAACCACTGACCAAGTACACGCATCAACTGGCTTCCGCCGACAACATCCCGTCGCGCGTTCGTGAAGCCTTCCGCCTGGCCGAAGAAGAAAAACCCGGTGCCGTGCACCTGGAACTGCCAGAAGACATCGCTGCCGAGCAGACCGACAGCATGCCGATCACCCCAAGCCTGCACCGTCGCCCGCTGGCCGAAAACAAGGCCATCGAAGCTGCCGTTGCCAAGCTCAAGGCTGCCCGCGCACCTATCCTGGTGATCGGCGCCGGCGCCAACCGCAAGATGACCGCCAAGGTCCTGCGCCAACTGATCGACAAGACCAACGTGCCATTTGTCACCACGCAAATGGGCAAGGGTGTGGTCGACGAGCGCCACCCGCGCTTCCTGGGCAACGCCGCGCTGTCGGCCGGTGACTTCGTGCACCGCGCTGTAGAAGCGGCCGACCTGATCGTCAACATCGGCCACGACGTGATCGAGAAACCGCCGTTCTTCATGGTGCGTGGCGGTACCGAAGTCATCCACATCAACTTCCGTTCGGCTGAAGTGGACCCGGTGTACTTCCCGCAGATCGAAGTGGTGGGCGACATCGCCAACGCCGTATGGCAGATCAGCGAAGCCCTGGAGCCCCAGCCGCACTGGGACTTCAGCCGCCTGATGACCATCCGCGAGGCCAACGAAGGCCAGATCGCCGAAGGCGCCGACGACAACCGCTTCCCGATCTACCCGCAGCGCATGGTCGCCGACGTCCGTCGCGCCTTGCCTTCGGAAGGCATCGTGGCGCTGGACAACGGTATCTACAAGATCTGGTTCGCGCGCAACTACAAGGCCCACAAGCCTAACACCGTGCTGCTGGACAACGCCCTGGCGACCATGGGCGCCGGCCTGCCGTCGGCCATGGCCTCGCACCTGGTGTACCCGGACCGTCCGGTGGTTGCCGTGTGCGGCGACGGCGGCTTCATGATGAACAGCCAGGAACTGGAAACCGCGGTACGCCTGAAGATGAACCTCACCGTCATCATCCTGCGTGACGACGGCTACGGCATGATCCGCTGGAAACAGTCGAACATGGGCTTCACCGACTACGGCCTGGACTACGGCAACCCGGACTTCGTTATGTACGCGCAGTCCTACGGTGCCAAGGGCCACCGCGTGGAAAGCGCCGAAGGCTTCCTGCCGCTGCTGGAACAGTGCCTGTCCACCCCGGGCGTGCACGTGATCGACTGCCCGGTCGATTACTCCGAGAATGACTTCATTCTCAACAGCGAACTCAAGCGCCGCAGCGCGCTGGTGTAAGCACCCCTGACGCGGCCTGGCGGCCATCCGCCGCCAGGCTGTGTCTTGCATTTTTCCCTCCTGCGTTGACCTGAAATACTTTCAATATCGCCACTTTCTTCCCCGGAAGTGCAGTTGAAGTATCCCGCACTATTGTCGTCGATGGCGGCAACACTCAATGCCCCGCTGCGCTAATTAACCTCGAAGTGCAGGCACATTGTTAATGAAATGAAACAGGGTGCTGTTTTAATCCAATGTGCTGAAAGTTGCGCGTTGGATCCGTTTTCGCGGCGTTCTGTAAAACATTGATGGTGCAATGGTTATTATAAATTGGTCTGAGAAGTGCGTCTGTCGAATCATTGGAGCATGAGTAGCGAAGTTGCCAAGTACCCATAGGGGGACTAAGGTAAATGCTATTTCTACAGGAGTTTGGCGGAGGGCGGGCGGTAGCGATTATTGCCTGGCTAACTAAGGTGGAGATAACGATGAAAATATCCACGATGATAGTGCTGGTTGTTCCATTAATGGTTGTTTCCGGCCTGGCCTATGGTGAGGACACCGACAATACCTCCGGCGCCCTGGACGCTAGCGTCCTGACCCTGACCCACGACAGCAAGGCGGCAGGCATTGAACATGGCGACGACACCAGGGGTGGGCGCCCAACCGTCCAGAGCACCAGCGCCGGCAAACCCTGAGGGTGAAGCGGTTACCGCGCTGTGCCAGTGGCTGGGGCACCATGCGGGCTTGAAGCCTGCCGACCTTGAACGCGCCACGCGCCTGGCACCGCCAGGCAACCCGCATCTGGCCTTGCCGGGCCTGCTGACTCGGCTGGGCATTGTCTCCGAGCCGGAAATGGCCCGGGGTTGGGCGGCGGTGCTGCAGCTGCCACTGCAGGCCGCCGACACAGCCCCTGTCAGCCTCGACCCTGTGCCTGCGCTGAGCGAGCGGTTTCTGCGCCACCACCACCTGGTGCCGCTGGCCTGGGCCGACGGCCAGCTGCAGGTGGTGGTGAGCGAGCCGGCCGATGGCTACCCGTTGCGCGCGGTGGCGTTCGCCTGCCAGTGCCCGGTGCAGCCGCGGGTGGGTACGCGCAGCGACGTCGACAGCTTGATAGAGCGCTATTACGGGCAGGGGCGCTCGGCCATGGGCAGCCTGATCGAGAACCTCGACGGCGGCACTGGCGAGCAGGCCGACGACATTGAACACCTGAAGGACCTGGCCAGCGAGGCGCCGGTGATCCGCATGGTCAACCTGATTTTGCAGCGCGCGGTGGAACAGCGCGCCTCTGACATTCACATCGAACCCTTCGAAAGCCAGTTCAAGGTGCGCTACCGCATCGACGGCGTGCTGCTGGACGGCGAGGCGCCGCCGGCCACCTCGGCGCCGGCGGTCATCAGCCGGGTGAAGATCATGGCGCGCCTGGACATCGCCGAACGCCGCCTGCCCCAGGACGGCCGCATCATGCTGCGCATGCAGGGGCGCGAGCTGGACCTGCGCGTGTCGACAGTGCCCACCAGTTTCGGCGAGTCGGTGGTGATGCGCCTGCTGGACCGCCAGACGGTGAACTTCGACCTGCCCAGCCTGGGCTTCGATGGCGAACGCCTGCAGGGTTTCCTGGCCATGCTGGAGCGGCCCCACGGCATCCTGCTGGTGACCGGGCCCACCGGCTCGGGCAAGACCACCACGCTGTACACCGCGTTGACCCGGCTCAACACCAGCGAGCGCAAGATCATTACCGTCGAAGACCCGGTGGAGTACCAGATCGAGGGCATCAACCAGATCCAGGTCAAGCCCGCCATCGGCCTGGATTTTGCCGCCACCTTGCGCTCTATCGTGCGCCAGGACCCGGACGTGATCATGATTGGCGAGATGCGCGACCTGGAAACCTGCCGCATCGCCATCCAGTCCTCGCTCACCGGGCATTTGGTGCTGTCGACGCTGCACACCAACAGCGCCGCCGCCAGCATCACGCGGCTGCTGGACATGGGCGTGGAAAGCTACATGATTGCTTCCACGGTGATCGGCATCCTCGCCCAGCGCCTGGTGCGCCGGCTCGACCCGCAGTATGCGCAGGCGTTCGAGGCGCCGCCGGCGCTGGTGGCCGAGCATGGGCTTGAGCGTTTTACCGGGCAGCGGCCGATTCTGCTGTACCGGCCCCAGGCCGACGCCCCGGGCGGTGGTTACCGCGGGCGTTGCGCCATTACCGAGCTGCTGGTGATGAACGATGAGCTGCGCGGCCTGCTGATGAACCACGCCGACGCCGCTACTTTGGAACAGGCGGCGCGCCGCGGCGGCCTGCGCACCCTGTACGAAGACGGCCTGCGCCAGGCGCTGGCCGGCACCACTTCGCTGGAAGAGGTGCTGCGCGTCACGCGCAGCGAGTGAACGGCGCCCATGGCCAGGTTTCGCTACCGCATTCTCGACCCCGATGGCAGCGCCCGCCAGGGCGTGCTGGAAGCCGCCGACCCGCAAGCGCTGGCGGCGCAGTTGCAGCGCCAGGGCGCGTTGGTGCTGCACATCGAGCCGGCGGGCCAGCGCTGGCTGGCCTGGCAGCCACGGCGCAGCCTGAGTGGCGCGGCGCTGGTGGCGTTCACCGCGCAGTTGGCGATTCTGCTCAACGCCGGCCTGGCGCTGGACCGCGCCCTGGGCATCCTCATTCATCAGCCCGGCAAGGCCCAGGCGCCCGTGCGGGCGCTGGTGACCCGGGTGCGCGAACGGGTCAAGGCCGGCCAGCCACTGTCGGCGGCGCTGGCCCAGGAGCCGGCGCAGTTCAGCCCGTTGTACTTGAGCCTGGTGCGTGCCGGCGAGGCGGGCGGGGCGCTGCAGGACAGCCTGCAACAGCTGGCCGACTACCTGGAGCGCAGCCAGGCACTGCGTGGCGAGGTGGTCAACGCGCTGATCTACCCGGCGTTCCTGGTGGTGGGCGTGCTCGGTTCGCTGGTGCTGTTGCTGGCCTACGTGGTGCCGCAGTTCGTGCCGATCTTCCAGGACTTGGGTGTGCCGATTCCGCTGGTGACCGAGTTTATTCTCGGGCTGGGGCAGTTCTTCAACCGCTTCGGCCTGGTGCTGCTGGCGGCGCTGGTGGTGCTGGCGGTGGTGGGCCGCCGTGCCTGGCAGCGGCCGGCGCTACGCCTGCGCTGGGACCGCCGCCTGTTGCGCTGGCCGGTGCTGGGCGGGCTGTTGCAGCGCCTGGAAGCCGCGCGGTTGGCGCGCACCCTGGGCACGCTGCTGCACAACGGCGTGGCGCTGCTGGCGGCGTTGAAAATTGCTTGCGAGGTGGCCGGCAACCGCGCCGTGCGCGCCCAGGTGGTAGCCGCTACCGAGCAGGTCAAGGGTGGCGGGCCGTTGGCCGTGGCGCTGAGCGGCCATGGCGTGCTGCCGGAATTGGCGCTGCAGATGATTGAGGTGGGCGAGGAGGCCGGCCAGCTCGACAGCATGCTATTGAAGGTGGCCGAGGTGTTCGACGCCGAGGCGCGGCGCAGCATCGCGCGGTTGCTTGCCGCCCTGGTACCCACCCTGACCATTGTCATGGCGGTGCTGGTGGCGTTCATCATGTTGGCCATCATGCTGCCGCTGATGAGCCTGACCAGTAATATCTGAGGGCTGACCATGAGGCTGTCACGTACGCGTGGGTTCACCTTGCTGGAGATGCTGGCGGTGATTGTGCTGCTGGGCATCGTCGCCACCATTGTCGTGCGGCAAGTGGGTGGCAACGTTGACAAGGGCAAGTACGGCGCGGGCAAGGCGCAGTTGGCCAGCCTGTCGATGAAGGTCGAAAGCTACGGCCTGGACATGGGCGCACCCCCTCGCGACCTCAACCAACTGGTGGACAAGCCGGCGGGTGCCAGCCACTGGGCCGGCCCCTACGTCAAGCCGTCCGACCTCAAGGACCCGTTCGGCCACCCCTTCGGCTATCGCTACCCCGGCCAGCATGGCGCCTTCGACCTGATTTTCTACGGCCAGGATGGCCAGCCGGGCGGCGAGGGCTACAACGCCGACCTGGGGAACTGGGAGTGAAAGCCGCCGGCTTCACCCTGCTGGAACTGCTGCTGGTCATCGCCCTGATGGCGGTGGCCCTGGGCGTACTCAGCTTCGGCCTGGGCCGTGGCCTGGAGGCCGCCCGCGAGCGCCAGGCGCTGCGCGACATCGTCGGCGCTCTGCGTCAGGCGCGCACCCAGTCAGTACTCAGTGGCGTGCCGCAGCAGGTGCGCTTCGACCTGCCGGGCCACCGTTTCCAGGCCCCTGGGCAGGCGCCGGGGCACTGGCCGGCTGACCTTGGCCTGCAGCTGACCACGGCGGCCGACCTGGGCGCGGCGGTGGCGTTCTTCCCCGACGGCAGCTCCAGCGGCGGCCACCTGCTGCTGGCGCGTGGCACGCAGACGTGGCGTATCGACGTCGGCTGGCTGCTGGGCGATGTACGCTTGCGGGCGCTGCAATGAAACGCCGTGCACACGGCTTCACGCTGCTGGAAATGCTCGCTGCGCTGGCAGTGTTCGCCCTTGGCTGCACGGTGCTGTTGGTAGCGTTCGGGCAGGCCGCGCGAACCCTCGAACAGGTGCGCGGCAACGACCACCTGAGCCTGGTGGCGCGCAGCCTGATCGACGCCCGGCGCGGCCAGCCCTGGCAGGTGGGTGAACAGCAGGGCGTGGAGGCCGGCGTGGCCTGGCGCCTGCGCGTCAGCCGCGAGCCCGGCGCGGCGAACCTGCTGCCGCTGCTGCGCCTGGACCTGCAAGTGCGCGAAGGCTCGCGCAAGCTGCGCCTGAGCACCCTGGCGGTGCAGGCGCAGCCCCCCCTGGAAGCGCGCCGATGAAGCGCAGCGTACAGGCGTTCACGCTGCTGGAGATGCTGCTGACGCTGGCCCTGCTGGCGGTGTTGCTGGGCCTGGTTGGCACCGCGCTGATCGGTGCCAACCGCGCGCTGCTCAAGGGCGAGCGCTACAGCCAGCGGCTTGCGCAGGTGCGCGCCAGCCAGGATTTTCTCTACCGGGCGCTGCAGGGGGCACTGCCGGTGGACGTTCCGGGCACCAGTGGCGAGCAGCTGCGGGTGTTCGATGGCGAACCCCAGCGCCTGGTGTTCGCCGCCGGGCTCAACAGCGCCCTGGGCGGTGGCATCCAGGTGCACACGGTGGAACTGGTGGGGCAGGACGGCCACCAGGCGCTGCAGGTGCGCTTTGCCCAGATGCAGCGCGACGGCCCACGCCCGTGGGGCCAGCCCCAGGTATTGCTGGACGATGTGCACGACCTGCGCCTGAGCTACCGCGGCCGTGACGACCGGGGCCGCGCTACCGCCTGGCTGCCGCGTTGGCCCTGGCCTGCGCGGCTGCCACAGGCGGTGCGCATTGACCTTGGCAGCGGTGACGCAGTGCCCTGGGCCACGCAAACCATCGCCCTGCGCCTGGAACTCAGCGAACAGCAGGGGGCACCATGAACCGTCGACAACAGGGCATGGCACTGCTGCTGGTGTTGTGGGCGCTGGCGCTGCTGGCCATGCTGCTGGGCGGGCTGGTGCTGGAGGTGCGCCAGCAGGCGCGGCTGAGCCTGTGGCAGCGCGAGCACACCCGCGCAAGCCTTGCCGCCGAGGCCGGGCTGAACCTGGCGGTGCGCGCCCTCAGTGACCAGGACGGCCAGCGCCGCTGGCTGGCCGATGGCCGCGTGCGAACCCTGCAATTCGACGACGCGCGGCTGTTGGTGAGCGTGCGCAGCGAGCGCGGCAAGCTTGACCTCAATGCCGCCCCGGCCGCCGACTTCGCCCGCCTGGCCCAGGCCCTGGGCGCCTCGCCCGCCCAGGGGAGGGCGCTGGCGGTGGCGCTGGAACAGCGCCGGGGCGACAACCAGCCACCGCTGCGCGCCCTGGAAGAGCTGCGCGACCTGCCCGGCATGAGCGCTGCGCTGTACCAGGCGCTGCTGCCCCAGGTCACGGTGTGGAGCGGCCAGGAAAGCCCAGACCCGGCTTTCGCCAGCCCGGCGCTGCAGCAGGCCCTGGGGTTGCCCAGGGTCGCCAGCCTGGGTGCGGAGGCCGGTGAAGTACTGAACATTCGCAGCCAGGCGCAACTGCCCGACGGATTCACCGCCGTGATCGACAGCACGGTGCTACTGTCAGGCATGGAGGACAGCGCGCGGCCGTTCCGTATCGTGCGCTATAACGAATGAGACCCCGGCCCATGCGTGCAGTCACTCTGTGGCTCTGGCAAGAACGGCTAAAGGGGCGATGGCATGGTAGCCCGGCGCAGGCTTTTTTCCATGCCTGGGGCCGGGAGCTGCTGGCCAGCCTGCCTGCGGCCCTGCGGCGCGGCCTGCAACCGCGCCGTGCGCCCCGGCATTGCCCGTGGCCACTGCCGGCCCAGCCGGCGGCGGCAGCCATTGGCGAACGGGTGATTCTCGACCTGCCTGCCGAGCTGGTACTGACCCAGCGCCTGGCGTTGCCGCTGGCGGCTGCCCGTGACTTGCCCCAGGTCATGCAGTTCGAGCTCGACCGTTTCACCCCCTTTACACCCGACCAGGTTCATTACGTGCTGCGCCGCGAAGCCGTGGACGCCGAGCAGCTGTGGGTGACCTTGGCGCTGGTGCGTCGCGAGTGGCTGCAGCAGTGCCTGGCCCAGTGCAGTGAAAGCGGCCTGGTGCTGGACGGCATCGAAGTACTCGATGCCCAGGGCTTGCCGACGGGCCTGGATTTGCTGCCCCGCACCCATCAGGCGGTGGCCAGCGGCCGCGGCCGCTACCTGGTGCCGGGGCTGGCGTTGCTGTGCCTGGTGTTGGCGCTGGCGCTGCCGGCGGTGTGGTTGCACAACCGCGGCACCGCCGTGGCTGCCATGCACGCAGAGGTCCAGGCGCTGCGCCAGCAGGCAGGGGAAGTGGCGGCGCTGCGCACCTCGCTGGACGCCGCCCAGGGCGCCGCGCAGTTCCTCGGCAAGCGCCGCCAGGTGCAGCCGGGCCGCGCGTTGCTGCTCAGCGAACTTACGGCCTGCCTGCCGGCGGATACCTGGTTGCAAAGCCTGGAGGTGCACGCCGACGGGCAGGTCGACCTGGCCGGGTTCAGCGCCCGGGCCAGCGCCTTGATTGGCCAGATCAAGGGCTGCCCGCATTTGGTCGACGCCCAATACCAGGGGGTCATCCAGCCCGACGAGGCCAGTGGCCGCGACCGTTTCTACATGCGCGCCCGGGCGCGCGGGGAGGCCGGCGATGCGCCGCACTCTGACGCCCCGTGAACGGCGCATTGGCGCCTGGCTGCTGCTGGCGGCGCTGCTGGCGCTGGTGTATGGCCTGGTGATCTGGCCGCTGTACGTGGCCCCCGCGCAAGAACTCGACGCCCAGGCGCAGGCCCTGGCCCAGCAACGCCAGCGCTACCAGCAACTGCTGGCCCAGCGCCCGGCGTTGGAGCAGAGCTTGCAGGCTGCCCAGGGCGATGATGTCGGCCTGCTGCCCGGCGACGACCCCAGCGCGGTGGCCGCCGACCTGATGCAGGATGTCGCCCAGCGCATTAAGGACCTGGCCGGGCGTGGCGCTGGCTGCCAACTGACCCAGCGCATGCCCATCGTCACCCAGGACCAGGCCACGGCGCCGTTCCGCCAGGTGCGCCTGAGCCTGGACCTGGACTGCGCCATTGAACCGCTGACGGTGTTGCTGCAGCAGCTGGAGGCGGCGCAACCGCTGCTGTTCGTCGACGAACTCAACGTGCATCGCGCCAATAACGCGCCGCCCGCCGGTGGCGCCGGGCGGCTGGTGGTGCACCTGTTGGTCAGTGGATACCTGAGCGCTGCGCCTGCCACCGCGCCCACCGAGGAACCGGCGCAATGACTGCCTGGCGGCGGCCGCTGGTGCAGGCATTGGCGCTGCTGGCGCTGTTGCTGGCGGCCGCCCTGGCCTGGTTGTGCAGCGGCGTAGGCAGCCAGCCGCAGTGGCCGCCCACCCAGGCCCAGCCGGCACCGGTGGTGGCCGCCGAGGCGCCGGCCTTGCCCGAGGCGCCGGAACTGCAGCAGCTGGGCAACACCTGGCAAAGCCCGTTGTTCAGCCCTGACCGCGCGCCCGACCGGGCCGTGCAGGCTGCCAAGGCGGCGCCAGACCTGAACGGCTTGCGCCTGACCGGCGTGGTGATCGACGGCAGCGTGCGCCGGGCGTTGTTCAAGCAGGCCGACGGCCGCGACCTGAGCCTGCGCGAGGGCGCGCAACTGGCCAACGGCTGGCGCCTGCTGCACGTCGAGAACCAGGCCGTGCAACTGGAGCTGAACGGCGAGAGCCGGCGCCTGCAACTGCCCGCACCACGCCTGCCAAATATGCCGGTGAAGCCTTCGCCGTCGTCCATACTGCCAAACGGGCCCGCGCCTTCACCGCCAGCCCCCGGGGGTCATTGAATATGCCATCGTCCTTCGTTCCCGTCCTGCTCGCCGTGTTCATCCTGGCCGCCTGTTCCACCGCGCCGCACAGCCTGGACAACGACTACAGCCTGGAACGCGAGGCCCTGCGCGGCACCGGCGACCAGCGCGGGTCGGTGCCGCCCACGCCCATGCCGGCCCCCGTGGCCAACCCGCCGGGCACCGTCAGCGGCAGCCAGCGGCAGATCATCCAGGGCAACCAGCGCTTCGTCCAGGGCCCTGGCAACACCGTTGGCCGGCCGGTGGCGGCCCCGGGTGCGGCGCGCCAGGGCGATGGCAGCGGTGGGGTGATGTTCAACTTCAACAACCAGTCCATCGTCGCCGTGATCAACACCATCATGGGCGACCTGTTGCAGGAAAATTACAGCATCGCCCAAGGGGTGACGGGCGACGTGTCGTTCTCCACCTCAAAGCCGGTGGACAAGGCCCAGTCCATGGCCATCCTGCAGTCGCTGCTGTCGTGGACCAACAACGCCATGATCCGCCAGGGCGACCGCTACCTGATCCTGCCGGCCAGCCAGGCGGTAGCCGGGCAGTTGGTGCCGTCCATGGAACTGCGCCAGCCGGCGGCGGGGCTGTCGGTGCGGCTGTTCCCGCTGCGCTTCATCTCGGCCACGGAAATGCAGAAGCTGCTCAAGCCGTTTGCCCGCGAAAATGCTTTCCTGCTGGTGGACCCCGCGCGCAACGTGCTGGGCATGGCCGGCACCAGCGATGAGCTGGCCAACTACCAGGCCAGCATCAGCACCTTCGACGTTGACTGGCTGCGTGGCATGTCCATCGGCGTGTTCGGCCTGCAACGCGCGACGGTGGCGGAACTGATGCCTGAGCTGCAGAAGGTCTTCGGCCCCGACAGCGGCACGCCGCTGGCTGGCATGCTGCGCTTCATGCCCATCGAACGGACCAATTCGGTGGTGGCGATTTCCTCGCAGCCGCAGTACCTGCAAGAGGTGGGCGAGTGGATTCGCACCATCGACAACGGCGGCGGCAACGAGCCGCAGCTGTACGTGTACGACGTACGCAACATGAAGGCCAGCGACCTGGCCCGCTACCTGCGGCAGATCTACGGCAGCGGCGCCATCAAGGAAGAGGCCGCCGCCGAGGTGGCGCCGGGGCTGACCACCACCACCCTGGGCACGCCCATCGGCAGCAACGGCAGCGGCATGGGCGGCGGCGGCCTCAGCAGCCTGAGCCGTAGCAACGCCATTGGCCAGGGCAACAACCCGATCATCCAGGGCGCCAATACCCAGACCCAGGGCTACGGCCAACAGGGGCAGGGCGCGGCCAACGGCAGCGCGAATACCGATGACACTGACAACGCCGACACCGCCACCAGCGGCGGCCGCAAGAGCCTCGACGACAGCACCCGCATCACTGCCCAGCAAAGCAGCAACCAGCTGCTGATCCGCACCCGCCCCAGCCAATGGGCCGAGATTGAAAGCGCCATTCGCCGGCTGGACAACCCGCCCATGCAGGTACAGATCGAGACGCGCATTCTTGAAGTGTCGTTGACCGGCGAACTGGACCTGGGCGTGCAATGGTACCTGGGGCGCCTGGCCGGCAACTCCACTACCACCGGCATTGGTGACGTCGCAGGCAGCCAGGGTGCGTTGGGCAGTGGCGGCGCGGGGTTGGGCGCCACTGATGCGCTGTTCTATTCCTTCGTTGGCAATAACCTGCAGATCGCCATTCGTGCCCTCGAAGCCAGTGGCAAGACCCAGGTGCTGTCGGCGCCGTCGCTGGTGGTGATGAACAACCAGCAGGCGCAGATCCAGGTGGGCGACGACATTCCCATCAGCCAGACCACGGTGAACACCATTGCCTCGGACACTACCCTGAGCAGCGTCGAATACGTGCAGACCGGGGTGATCCTCGACGTGGTGCCGCGCATCAACCCCGGTGGCCTGGTGTACATGGACATCAAGCAGCAGGTCAGCGACGCCGGCACCACCACCAGCGCCGACGTCAACCCGCGCATTTCCACGCGCTCCATCGCCACCCAGGTGGCGGTGCAAAGCGGCCAGACCGTGCTGCTGGGCGGGCTGATCAAGCAGGACAACACCGAGACGGTGAACAAGGTGCCGTACCTGGGTTCCATCCCCGGCCTGGGCTGGCTGTTCGGCGCCACCACGCGCAGCAAGGGGCGCACCGAGTTGATCGTTCTGATCACCCCACGGGTGGTGACCAACAACAGCGAAGCGCGCGAGGTGACGGACGAGTATCAGCGGCAGTTCAAGCTGCTGCAACCGGCGCGGTGACGCCCCACCTTGGGGCGCCCTGCAGCGCTGCGCTCCGGCGTGTGGCATTTTTTGCTCCCGGTGCGAATGCTGGGCAACGCCCTCATGGCCCCGCCGATAAAGGCCCGCGAGGGCTCTGGCACAAGCTTCATGTGGCGACCGGCAGAGCTGGCAAGCAACCTGCAATACCTGACCAATCGATCAGGTTTGTTATCAAGGTACTTCGCCATGTCCCCATCTTCCCGCCCCCTCGACATCGTTATCATCGGCGCAGGCATCGGTGGCCTGTCCGCCGGCATCGCCCTGCAGCGCGGCGGCCACCGCGTGCGGCTGTTCGACCGGGTGCCGCAGCTGACCCCGGCCGGCGCGGCCATTTCCATCTGGCCCAACGGCGTCAACGTGCTGGCCAAACTCGGCCTGGGCGCTGCGATCAAGGCGGCCAGCGGCAACATGCGTGGCATGAGCTACAGCACCGCCGAAGGCGAGCTGTTGACCCGCTTCAGCCTGGAACCGCTGTATGAAAGCGTCGGCCAGCGTGCCTGCCCGATCGCCCGCACCGCCTTGCAGGCGATTCTGCTGGAGGCCTGCGGGCCGCAGAATGTCACCCTGGGGGTGAGTTATGAAACCGTCGAGCCCCTGGACGATGGCGTGCGGGTGACCTTCAGCGACGGCCAGCAGATCAAGGCCGACCTGGTGGTGGCCGCCGACGGTACCCACTCGCGCCTGCGCAACCATGTGGTGGGGCGCGAGGTGCAGCGCGAGTACTGTGGCTACGTCAACTGGAACGGCCGCATCGACGCTGCCGCCGACCTGGCCGCCGAGGGGGAGTGGACGCAGTTCGTGGGTGACCACAAGCGTGTGTCGCTGATGCCCATGGGCAACGGCCAGCTGTATTTCTTCTTCGACGTGCCGTTGCCGGCCGGCACGCCCAACCAGCGCGAGGCTTACCGCGACGACCTGGCGGAGCATTTCAGCGGCTGGGCGGCGCCGGTGCAACGGCTGGTCGAACGCCTGGACCCAGGCATCGTCAGCCGGGTGGAAATCCACGACATGGCGCCTATCGCCAGCTTCGTCAAAGGCCGCGTGGTGCTGCTCGGCGACGCTGCCCACCCCATGGCCCCGGACCTGGGGCAGGGTGGCTGCCAGGCCATGGAGGACGCCTGGGTGCTGGCGCGCTGCCTGGACGGCGCTGGCCCAGGCCTTGATGCCGCGCTGCAATGCTATGACGCCGCCCGCGCCGAGCGCACCGCGCAGATCATGCAGCGCGCCCGTGCGCGTTCGGCCGTTACCCATGGCGGCGAGCCGCAGGCCACCCAGGCCTGGTACCAGGAACTGGCGGCAGAAACCGGCGAACGGGTGATCGCCGGCCTGGCCAAGACCGCCATGGGCGGCGGTGAACTTCTGCAATAGCCCCCGTAGCAGCTGCCGCAGGCGGCGTCCAAAGGCTGCGCGTTGCCTGTGACGCGGCCTCGCGGCCGCTGCTACAGTTAGGGGTATG
This sequence comes from Pseudomonas sp. JC1203, assembly GCF_056175065.1. Lineage (NCBI taxonomy): Bacteria > Pseudomonadati > Pseudomonadota > Gammaproteobacteria > Pseudomonadales > Pseudomonadaceae > Pseudomonas > Pseudomonas sp. JC1203. The sequence goes on along the minus strand of NZ_JBWCAM010000007.1, from coordinate 174,284 downwards.
CCAAGGCTGTGGAGCGTGCCATGAATCGTTTGCGCTGTTTCGCGGTAGTGGCTGCCCTCGGGTTTACCGGCGCTGCCGCTGCGGCGCAATACACCACCGTCAACCCCACGGCCAGCACCTTGAGCTTCACCTTCAGCCAGATGGGGTCGCGGGTCTACGGCACCTTCAAGACCTTTGTCGGCACCCTGGATTTCGACACCGAGCACCCCCAGGCTGCGCATTCACGGCTGGTGATCGAGCTTGCCAGCATCGACGCCGGCAGCGAGACCGCCAACACCGAACTGCAGAAACCCGCCTGGTTCGACACCACCGCCAACCCCCAGGCCACCTTCGAATCCACGGCCACCCGGGACTTGGGCGACAATCGCTACCAGGTCACCGGCAAGCTTACCCTGCGCGGCATCACCCGCGAGGTGACAGTGCCTTTTCGGCTGAAGGCCGAGGGCGGCATCGGCATTTTCGAGGGTGAACTGACGCTCAAGCGCAGCGACTTCAACGTGGGTAAGGGCGAGTGGGCGGAAAGCATGGTGTCGGACGACATCGCAATAAAATTCCGCCTGGTGGCGCCCCAACGCTGACGCCGTAGCAGCAACTGTCTTGTGGGAGCTGGCTTGCCAGCGAGCTTTTATGGCCCAAACAGCTCGCTGGCAAGCCAGCTCCCACAGGAAATAGCAGCCGAAGGCTGCGTCCGGCGGCGAGCCTGCGGATCCGCGTTGCCGGGACGCGGCCTGCGGCCGCTGCTACAGGGAAGCGAGCTGCACACAAAACCCGTAGCAGCTGCCGAAGGCTGCGTCCCGGCACCCTCGCGTTCAATGGGCATCTGCCGACGGCTGCGGCGGCGGCTGCACCTTGTGCATCAGTGGCACCAGTGCCGTGGCGACGATGAAGCAGGTCATGATCATCAGGAACGCGTCGGCGTAGGTCAGGGTCTGCGCCTCGCGCCAGGTCAGCGCCCACAGCTGGCGGAGCGCGGTCTGGCTGGCGTCGAGGCTGTTCTGGCCCAGCAGTTGGGCGTTCAGCGTCAGCTGTTCGAGCCAGGTGTTCATGCTCTCGTTGCGGGTATTGAGGTGTTCGGCCAGGCGCAGGAAATGCAGGTTGCTGCGGTCGTTGAGCACCGTGGCGCACGCGGCGATGCCGAGGGCGCCGCCCAGGTTGCGCATCAGGTTGAACAGGCCCGAGGCCAGCTTCAGGCGGTCGGGGGCTAGCGAGCCGAGGGTCAGGGTGACCACCGGCGGCACCGCCATCTGCTGGGCAAAACCACGTATAGCCTGGGGCAGCAGCAGTTCTTTTGCGCCCCAGTCGTGGGTGATGGGCGAAAAGTCCCACATGGACAGGGCGAACAACGCCAGCCCCAGCATCAGTATCCAGCGCAGGTCGATGCGGTTGGCCAGCAGCGCGTACACCGGAATCGCCAACAGTTGGAAGATGCCGGTGGAGAACACCGCCAGGCCAATGTCCAGCGAACCGTAGCCGCGCACCCGGCCCAGGAACAGCGGGGTGAGGTAGATGGTGGCGAAAATGCCGATGCCGGTGATGAAGGAGAACAGGCAGCCCAGGGCGAAGTTGCGCTCGCCCAGGGCGCGCAGGTCGACGATAGGCTCGCGTATTTCCAGGCAGCGCCAGATGAACAGCGCGCCGCTGACCGCAGCGATCCAGGCGGTGGTGGCGATGGTGCTGTCGCTGAACCAGTTCCAGCGCGGGCCTTCCTCCAGGGTGTATTCCAGGCAGCCGAGGAATACCGCCATCAACGCCATGCCGATGTAGTCGGCGCCCTTGAGCAGGCTGGGGTTGGGGCGGTCGACCTTGACCAGCATCGGCACGGCGAAGGTCACGAACAGCCCGGGCAGCAGGTTGATGTAGAACAGCCAGTGCCAGGATGAGATGTCGGTGATCCAGCCGCCCACCGCCGGGCCCAGGGTAGGCGCCAGGGAGGCGATGGCGCCAATGGTGGAGGCGGCGATAACGCGTTGCTTGCCGGTGAAATACATGAACGCGGTGGTGAACACCAGCGGGATCATCGAACCACCCAGAAAGCCCTGCAGGGCGCGGAAGGCGATCATGCTCTGGATGTTCCAGGCCAGTGCGCACAGCAAACTGGTGAGGGTGAAACCGGCGGCGGAGGCGGCGAACAGCCAGCGCGTGCTCATCACCCGCGAGAGCCAGCCGGACATGGGGATGACGATGATTTCGGCGATCAGGTAGGCGGTCTGCACCCACGCGGTGTCGTCGGCGCCGGCGGACAGGCCGCCGCCGATGTCCTTGAGCGAGGCGGAAACGATCTGGATATCGATCAGCGCAATGAACATGCCGACGCACATGGTGGCGAAGGCGGCGACCTTTTGGCCTGTGCTCAGGGTGGGCAGCGGGCTGTTCATGGCCGGCTGGCCACGGCCACGTCATCGCCGGCAGCGGGTTGCTGGGTATCGACCCGTGCGGTCACCGACAGCCCCGGGCGCAGTGCGCCGAACTCGGCGTCGCTGCTGTCCAGCCGCACCCGCACCGGCACGCGCTGGACAATCTTGGTGAAGTTGCCGGTGGCGTTCTCGGGTGGCAGCACGCTGAACTGCGCACCGGTGGCCGGCGCCAGGCTGTCGATGTGGCCGTGGAATTCGCGGCCGGGAAGGATATCGGCGCGGATACTCACGCCCTGGCCCACCTGCATGCGCGCCAGCTGGTCCTCCTTGAAATTGGCGTCGACCCACAGCCCCTTGGCCGGCACCACGGAAATCAGCTGGGTGCCGGCCGCGGCGAAGGCGCCCACCCGCGCACGGCGGTTGCCGACGTAGCCGTCCACCGGCGCGCGCAGCTCGGTGTAGCCGATGTTCAATTGCGCCTGGTCGCGTTCGGCCTGTGCCTGCTGCAACGCGGCGCGGGCCTGGCCGCGCTGGCTGTCGATCACGCCCAGCTGGCGCTGCGCGGCCTGCAGCCCGGCTTCGGCGCGGGCATGGTCGGCCCGCGCGGTCTTCCAGGTGGCGTTCACGCGCTGGGCGCTTTCCACTGACACCGCCTGGCTGCGTACCAGGGTCTGGTAGCGCACGTGGTCATCGCCGGCGCGCTGGGCTTCGGCGTCCGCTGCGTCAATCTGCGCGCGGGCCTGGTTGATCACCGCTTGCTGCAGCTGCTCGGTGGCGTCGAGGTTGACCAGCGTCGCTTGCTGCGCCGCCACGGCGCCGTCGGCCTTGGCCAGGGCGGCGCGGTAGTCGCGCACATCGATGCGCGCCAGCAGGTCGCCGGCCTTGACGAACTGGTTGTCCTGCACTGTCACGTCGGTGATATAGCCAGGCACCTTGGCGCTGATCACGGTGACGTCGGCGCCCACGTAGGCATCGTCGGTGTCTTCGATGAAGCGGCCGTCCAGCCACCAATGGCCGCCGTAGGCCAGGGCGCCGAGCACGGCGAGGGCCAGCGCACCCAGGCGCAGGGCTTTCCTGCGGCTGGCGCCAGGGGTGGCGGTGGTGGTTTCGGGTGCGGGGGTGACGTGAGCGTCCATGGCGGGCGGCCTCGTGTTGTTCGGAGGGTGTTTATATTATGGTCATAATATTACACAGTGAATCTAATATGGGAAGGGTGGGGGGAGGTCCGATGGTCGGTGCGGCGCAGCGCAGCCGCGCCCAGGAAACGCCGCGAACTGCGTTTGATCTTGATCCCGTGAGGCCGTTGATCTTGATTGTGTGCCCCATAAAGCGCCAGGGCCGACTGGAGGCGTGCCAAGCGGTCCACGGCGTAGCGCGCTTCGGCGATTTCGGACATATCCATTTTCGCGGGGATACCACCGACCGTTTCGGCCTTACGCCGACTCACTTTTTTTCAGACGCCAAAAAAAGTAAGCAAAAAACGCTTGCCCCTGCTTGGGCCCTCCGCTGCGCTACGGGTCCCCTCCTTCCGGCGCCGCTCAACGGGCAGACGGCACCCGCTATAGAAGCCTGCGGGTTACCGTCTCTTCGGCCTGCGGCCTCGGCCCTGCGGGCAGCCCGTTGATCGACGCCTCCAGTCGGCCCGGGCGCTTTACGGGGCATACAATCAAGATCAAAAGCCAGATCAAGATCACAAGCCAGATCACAAGCAGATCACAAGCGCGTCGTATGCAACGCTTCTAGGTGCCGCTGTTACAGGGGCACGGGGGCTTTGCCCGATTCGTCATTGATCAGCAGCATGCTTTGCGGCGAAGACAGCGCCACGCCCATCTCACGCAGTTGACCCAGAATGGTAAACAGCAGATCACTCCGCGCCCCCGACACCGAACGAGGGCTGTTCACATACCCGCTGGCGCTGATGATCAACCCACTGGTGGTCAGGTCCTTGAACGACACCGACGGCGCCGGCGCATCCAGAATCGACTCATGGGCATTCAACGCGTTGAGCAGCAGCTCGCGGATTTTCAGCACATCGGTGTCCAACGGCAGGGTCAGGGTAATGCCGACCACGCCAAGGGCGTTGCCCATGGTCACGTTGCGCACGTTCTGGGTGATGAACTGCGAGTTCGGCACGATCACCGTGGAACGGTCGGACATCTGGATCTCCGTGGCGCGCACGTTGATGCGGCGAATGTCGCCTTCAACGCCCGCCAGGCTCACCCAGTCGCCTACCTTCACCGGGCGCTCGGTCAGCAGGATCAGGCCGGAGATGAAGTTCTGCACAATCGCCTGCAGGCCGAAACCGATACCTACCGACAGCGCACTGACCACCCAGGTGAGGTTGGTGAGGCTGATGCTCAGGGTAGACATCACCATGATCGCCAGCAGCACGTAGCCGATGTAGCCCACCAGCGTCACCAGCGAGGCGCGCATGCCGGCGTCCATGGTGGTTTCCGGCAGCAGGCGTTCGGTCAGCCAGGCCTTGAGGATACGGATGCCCAGCAGGCCACCGACCAGCAGGCCCAGGGCCAGCAGAATGTCGCCGGGCAGGACTTTCAGGCCGCCCAGGGGCTTGTCGCCCAGGTCCAGCAGGGTGAAGCTGTCGAGGATTTCCGCCGGGCTCGACCCCGATGGCATGAACGCCAGCAGCATGCCGGTGAACAGCAGCAGGGTGCGGCCCACGCCCGCCAGCAGGGTGCTGACCTGGGCCTGGTGGCGCTGCGACAGGCCCAGCGCCGAGGCCAGGGCCAGGCCGCCGGGTTCCTTGGGCGACAGCAGGGTTTCGCACAGGTCGCCGAAGAACGCGATCAGCAGGTAGGCGCTGGTGGCCACCACGCTGATCCACAGCATCTTCACGGTAAGGAAGTAGGCCAGGGTCAGGTAGCCGGTGACCAACGCCAGCAGGATCACGCCGACCCAGGCGCCAATCAGCAGCGGGATCAACGCCGGGAAGCCGGTAGGCCGCTCCAGGTCGAAGCGGTGGTGGGTGCGGTGGTAGCGCACCAGCGCCCAGAAGGCGATCAGCGAGACCACCAGGGCGGTCAGGCCGTTGACCGCCACGGTCAGCGCCAGGCTGCTGGCGATGACGCTGTTGACGCGTTCCTGGGTGCCGATCAGCATCAGCGCCAGGGCCAGCATTTTCGGGAACGGGCCCAGTGCCGAGGCAATTTCATCGGCGATGTTCGGCAGGCGCCAGGAAGGCCGGCGCAGCATCAGCATGGCGCGGCCCAGGCCGACGATGAAGGCGCAGAAAATCGCCAGGGTCATCATCTGGTCCAGCAGGTTGACCACGTTGGCGCTGAGGTCGGCTTTGCTGGTGATGCCCCAACGCAGCACCGACGCCGAAACGCCGATGGTCAGCACGGTGGTCAGGCCCACGGTCAGCGCCAGGGCGCTGCGGCGCAGGCGGCCCTCGGGCAGGAAGCGGGTCATGGCCCAGGCCAGCAGGCGCTCCAGCAGGCGGCGGCCACTGGTCCAGATCAGTACGGCAACAACCAGCGCGCCGAGGAAGAACCAGCGCGCACCGGCTGCCAGCACGGCTTCACTGCCGCTGCCGATGTCCTGGGCGAGGCTGCCCAGGCGACGTACGTCGTCGTCGGTGGGGCGAATCAGATTAGACCAGAAGGTCGGGCTGAGCGGGCTGGCCGAGCGGGCGCTGATCTGCGAGTTGAACAGGCCGCGGCGCAGGTTGACGATCTGCGTGGCCAGGTCACGCGCCGATTGGCTCAGGGCGGTCAGCTGCTTTTCGTCGTCCACCAGCGCGTTGCGCTTGCCGGTCAGGGCCTGGCGCTGGGCGGTGAGGGTGGGCGCCTCATCTGCCACCAGCGGGCCGATGACCTTGAGCTGGTCGTCCAGGTGCTCGATGCTGACGGAACGCTGGGTGTTGAGGTCGTCGGCCTGCTTCTGCACCTGCAGCGCCGCCTGGCGCAGCGTGGACAGCTGGTCGTCGTTGTTGCTGCCCGACACCCGTTGGCGAATCAGGTCGAGCTGATCGTTGAGGGCATCAAGGGTGGCGCCGTCAGCCAACGTCGGCAGCGCGGCGGCGTTCTGGGGCTGGGCAGCACTGGACTGCGCGAAGGCTGGCAAGGTGGTACAAAGCAGTAGCAGGGTAAGCACCCCGGCGTACCAACGGTTCAGCTTGGCTTGCTGCATTCTCGGTTCTCTTTGTGCGGTGAGCGTGTAAACCGCAGAAGAGTAACAGAAAATTGCGGGGCGCCCGGTGAACCCCGCCGGGCGGGCCTGGCCCAGGTTCAGGCGTTGAGCATTCGCGCGATGCCGAAGGTCATGGCGCTGGCCAGCGCGGTCAGGGTGAAGGCCGTGGCCACCAGCCATTTGATCAGCGTTGATTCCATGCCCGCAAGGTCGGCCTTCGTGGCACCGTGTTTTTCGATCGAGTCAGTCTTGCCCTCCACGCGGGTAAGCTTGTCGCGAATCTCGGGCAAGGTGTGCTCCAGTCTTTCGATGCGCTTTTCCATGCCATTTGCTCCCGCAGGGTTGGAACCGTGGCGGCCTTTGCCCCGGTTGGAATCACTGCGCTTGAGCGCAGTGGCTTCTGGTGCGTTGAAGTGCGGTTTGCAATCGAAGCTTCCATTCATGTTGATTCATCCTCTTCCCGGCGCAGCCCTGGCTCTGAAGGTGGGGGGCGGGTGATGGGGAAAGCCTACGGTGGTAATCACGCCCTCACAAGCTGGCGGCGTAGAATCAGAAGCGTCCTACGCGGGGTCCTACGTCAGCAAAACGGGCGTCTGTAGCCGCTACCGCCAGGTTACGGCCAACGGGGGCTAGATTGATGGCCCGCCCAGCCCTGATGCTCGGGCCCTGTTCAGAACGCCCGCAGCAGCGCATTCAACGCTTCGAAATAAGCCCCTGGCACAGCGCGCTCAGCCTCGCCGGGCAGTTGCGCCAGCACGGCCGATGCGCGAGCGTGGACCTCGCTGCCGGCGGGCGTGGGGCTGAGTTTTATCCGGCGCCGGTCGGGCTGGTGGTGCACCCGCTCAAGCCAGCGCTTGCGCTCCAGCTGGTCGACGAGGGTGGTCACGCCAGACAGCGAAATGCCCAGCTGCTGGCTCAGGTGCATCGACACGCTGGTCTTGTGTTTCACCAGCTGGTCGAGCAGGTTGAACTGCGAGATTGTCAGCCCCAACGGGGCCAGACGTTGCCTCAGCTCGCGTTCAAGCGTGCCACGCGCTTGAGTCATGAGCCGGTAGGAATCCAGGTACGCTAAAGTCATGCGGGAAACGCCAGTGGTTCGGGGCAGGAAAAGCTTGCCGCGGCAGGGTACGACGACCGGCACTGGAAATTAACGGGGGATCGCTCAAAGCACAGTTACGTGGGGCGCAACGATCAGGGTCGGGGAGGCCAGGACGCGGCAGGCGGCCGCTGTAAGGATTGCGTAGCAGCTGCCGCAGGCTGCGTCCGCTCCACGCGGTGTGTCAGGTTCAGCGCGCCGCTGAAGACGCGGCCGGCGGCCGCTGCTACGGGGGTAGCAGCGGCGTGGAGGTTACATCAGACAGGTTTGCGGGTGTACCAGCCGTAGCCGGCGATGGCGGCGTAGCACACCGCAGGCACCGCCAGGGAGAACGACAGGGTGCTGAAGTCGGCCACCAGGCCGGTCAGCGGCGGCACGATGGCGCCGCCGACGATGGCGCAGCAGATCAGCCCCGAACCTTCGGCGGAACGTGCACCCAGGCCGGCGCAGGCGAGGGCGAACAGGGTCGGGAACATCACCGAGTTGAATAGGCCCACGGCCAGGATCGACCAGCCGGCCACGGCGCCGTGGCTGTTGGCCGCCAGCAGGATCAGGCTGATGGAGCAAGCGGCGGCGCACGCCAGCACCTTGCCCGGGGCGAACCGGCGCAGCAGCGCGGCACCAATGAAGCGGCCGACCATCGCGCCACCCCAGTAGTAGGCCACGTGCTTGCCGGCAAGCTCTGCGTCGAAGCCGAACGTGTTGTCCTGCATCAGGAAGTTGGTCAGCAGGCTGCCGATGGCCACTTCCGCACCCACATAGAAGAACAGGCTGGCCGCGCCCAGGGCGAAGCGCGGGCGCTTGAGCAGGCTCAGGGCCGCCAGCGGGTTGCTGGCTTCCGGGTTGATGGTGGGTGGCAATTGCTTGCGCTGCTGCCAGACGATCAACGCCACGGCCACCAGCGCCAAGGCGATGCCCAGGTAGGTGTGGCTGATGACCTGGGCCTCTTCGGCCAGGAAGGCGATCAGCGCCTGTGGCGACAGGCTGGCCGGGTCGACGGCGTTCAGCGTGCCGAGGATCAGGATGGCGCCCAGGTAGGGGGCCACGGTGGTGCCCAGCGAGTTGAAGGCGTGGGCGAAGGTGACGCGGCTGCTGGCGGTGTCGGTAGGGCCCAGCAGGTTGATCAGCGGGTTGGCCACCACCTGCACGATGGTCACGCCGATGGCCAGCACGAACAGCGCGCCCAGGAAGGCGCCGAACACACCCACCAGGGCAGCAGGAATGAACATCAGGCAACCGGCGGCCATGGTCAGCAGGCCGATGACCGCGGCGCGCATGTAACCCACCCGCGCCAGCAGCAGGCCGGCCGGAATCGAGGCAATCACGTAGGCCAGGAAGAACGACGACTGCACCAGCATGGCCTGGGCGTAGGTCAGGCTGAACAGGCTTTTGAGTTTCGGGATCAGCACGTCATTGAGACTGGTGATGCTGCCGAAAATGAAAAACAGCGAGAAAACGAAAAAACTCAGGCGCTGGACGTTGCCGGAGGCAAGGGAGTTCAGCTCTGGTTTGGCAGTGGCAGTGCCGGTCATGAAAAGGCTCTCGGTCTTATTTATGCTTGGAGGAATGGAAGTACGCCGGAGCGACGGTGCAGAGGAAGGTCATGGTGAATCAGCCAGTGTTGGGGCCGCGGATAATACTATTGTGGTGTCGAAATTCAACCGAATGGTCATGAAAACAGGCACTTGCGTGCAAAGAGGGGCGGCCAGTGCAGCCTTGTAGCCGCTGCCGAAGGCTGCGCTGGCCCGATTTAACGACGTATTTCTTCAGCGCAACCAGTTGGTTTTCGCCAGGTTCACCAACTCTTTTGCCCGCCCATCCAGCACCGCGCGCAGCATGAACAGGCCGAAACCCTTGACGTTGGCGGCGGTGATTTCGGGCGGGATGATCAGCTCCTGGCGCTCGCTGACTACATCCACCAGCACCGGCCCGTCATGGGCGAAGGCGCAGGCCAGGGCGGCTTCCAGGTCCTGGGGGCGTTCCACGCGGATGCCCTTGATGCCCATGCTTTCGGCAAAGGCAGCAAAGTTCGGGTTCTTCAGCGCGCAGCCCACGTCCGGCAGGCCGCTGGCCTTCATCTCCATTTCGACGAAGCCCAGGGTGCCGTTGTTCAGCACTATCACCTTCACCGGCAGGTTGGCCTGGCTGAGGGTAAGGAAGTCACCCATCATCATGCTGAAGCCGCCGTCGCCGGACATCGATACCACCTGCCGCCTGGGGTAGGTGGCCTGGGCGCCGATGGCCTGCAGCATGGCGTTGGCCATTGAACCGTGGTTGAACGAGCCGACCAGGCGGCGCTTGCCGTTCATTTTCAGGTACCGCGCGGCCCAGGCGGTGGGGGTGCCCACGTCGCAGGTGAAGATGGCGTCGTCGGTGGCCATTTCGCTGACCAGGCGGCTGAGGTACTGCGGGTGGATGGTGCTGCTGCCGGGGCCGCTTTCGGCCAGGCTGTCGAGGTCCTTGCGCGCCTTGGCGTAGTCGGCCAGGGCCTGGTCCAGGTGAGTGCTGTCGGTGCGTTCGGGCAGGCGCGGCAGCAGTTGCCGCAGGGTCTGCTTGATGTCGCCGAGCATGCCCAGGGCCAGCGGGCAGCGGTTGCCCAGTGCTTCGGGCTGCAGGTCGATCTGGGCGATGCGTGCGTGTTCGGGGAAGAATTGCCGGTAGGGGAAGTTGCTGCCCAGTATCAGCAAGGTGTCGCAGGCCTTCATGGCCTTGAAGCCCGAGGCGAAGCCGACCAGCCCGGTCATGCCCACGTCATAGGGGTTGTCGTATTCCAGGTGCTCCTTGCCGCGCAGGGCATGAACGATGGGCGCCTTCAACTGCCGCGCCAGGGCCACCACTTCGGCGTGGGCACCGGCGCACCCGGCGCCGCACAGCAGGGTGATGCGCTGGCCCGATTGCAGCAATTGGACCAGTTGGTCGATTTCCGCTGCCTGCGGCACCACCACCGCAGGCTGGGGTGCCAGCCACGGGCTCACCGGCGCGTTGAGCGCGGCCAGGGCCACGTCACCGGGTATCACCACCACCGCCACGCCACGGCGGCTGACGGCCACGCGCATGGCGCGTTCCATGATTTGCGGGAGTTGCTCGGGGCGCGACACCAGCTCCACGTAATGGCTGCAATCCTTGAACAGGCTTTCGGGGTGGGTGGCCTGGAAGTAGTCGATGCCGATTTCGCTGCTGGGGATATGCGCGGCAATGGCCAGCACCGGCACGCCGCTGCGGTGGCAGTCGAACAGGCCGTTGATCAGGTGCAGGTTGCCCGGGCCGCAGCTGCCTGCGCACACCGCCAGTTCACCGGTCAGGTGCGCCTCGGCGCCGGCGGCGAACGCGCCGGCTTCCTCGTTGCGCATGTGCACCCAGTCCAGCCCGCCCAGGCGCCGCAAGGCGTCGGTGAAGCCGTTGAGCGAATCGCCCACCACGCCGTAGACGCGTTGGACGCCGGCTTGCTTGAGGGTGTTGACCATGTAATCGGCTGCGGTGGGCATGCTGCGCACTCCTGGATTCAAGTAGGTTCCTGAGTCTGAGTGCGCAGCGCCGCGGGCGTTCCGGGGCAATTATTAAGAAATTGCCATGAACCGGGTTCAGGGTGCGACGTCGGCCTTGAACCATTTCTGCGAGAGTTTCTGCACCGTGCCGTCGGCCAGGGCCTCGGTCAGCGCCGCATCCAGCCGCGCCTTGAGGTCGCCGTCGCTCTTGCGGAAGGCCAGTGCCTCACCGGGGCCCCAGATGGCGCCACCGATTTTCGGGCCAACCATGTGCACGGCCTGGTTGTCGGGGTTCTGCAGCGCCGAGGCGAAGAAGGTCACGTCGTCGAAGGCCAGGTCGATGCGCCCGGCGTTGAGGTCCATCATGTGTTCGCCCGACTTCTTGTAGACGCGCACGGTGGCGACGTCGGCGAAGTTCTTCTCGATGAAGTCGGTGTAGGCGGTGCCCGACTGGATGCCGATGGTCTTGCCTTTCACCAGCGCTTTCAGCGCCTCGATGGTCGGCCGGTCGTGGGCGGCATCACCGTCCAGCTTCACCACCGTGTCGCTGGGGGCGCTGGCGATCAGCGCCGGCGTAGCGCTGACGAACACGCCCTGGGTGGCGGCGTAGGGGCGGGAGAAGTCGACAATGGCCTGGCGTTCCGGGGTGATGACGATGGCGTCCATCAGCATGTCGAACTTGCCGGTGTTGAGGCCGGCGATCATGCCGTCCCAGTCCTGGGCCTGCAGCTTGCAGTCCAGCTGCACGCGGGCGCAGAGGTTGCTCAGCAGCTCGGGTTCGAAGCCGGCGATTTCGCCACTGGGCAGGGTGGTGTTCCAGGGCTCGTAGGCGCCCTCGGTGGCGACGCGTACCTGGGTCCATTCCTTGGCGTTGGCCATGGCGGTGGTTAGCAAGGCGCTGCCGAGCACGCAGCAGGTCATGAGGGTACGGGTGTTGCGGATAATCGCGTTCATGTGTTTCCCCAGAATTTCGAGTGGTTCGGCAGGGGCAAAAGGTGCTGACGCTGTTGTTATTGTGGTGCTGCAGGGGGGCTCAGGCGGTGCGCCCGTAGAAGCCCAGTTGCTCTTCGGGGCTGAACAGCACGCCGGGGGTTTCGTAATAGGAAAACACCGCCACCATGCGCTCGCGGTCGCCGCGCACCGGGGTCACGCGGTGCGCGGTGTGCTTGCCGCGGAACACGTTGAGGGTGCCGGCCTGCAGGGCCAGGGTCTGCACCTGCGGGTCGCGGCCTTCCAGCAGCTCGGCGACGCCGGCGTAGTTGGGGTCGTCGGCGCTGCGCAGGTCGGTGCGGTACTGGAACTCGCCGCCTTCGGCGGGCGATTGCAGCATCAGCGTGGTGGTGAATTCGGAGCGGTCGAAATGCCAGTTGAGGGTTTCGCCGTGGCGGTAGCTCATCACGTTGACCCGGGCCAGCGGGTCGGCCATCAGGTACAGGCTGGGCTTGCCCATCACTGCCGCCAGGAAAGCTACCAGTGGTGCGTACTCGTACACTTCGCTGACCAGGCTGTCGCGCAGCTGGTCGGCGCACAGGGTATGGCTGACGGTTTCCACCCGGCGCAGGGCAGGGTGGTCGGCGGGCAGGCCCTCGATGGCGGGCTTGAAGTAGATGTTGTGGGTGCGGCTGTGGGTGTGGGATTCGCGGTCCATCACCGGCTGGATCTGCTGCGCGGCGTCGCGCACCGCGTCGCTGCGAATGAAGCCTTCCAGGCTGAACATGCCGTGCTGCTGCAACTGCGCGCGGGAGTCGCTGACCAGCGCGTTCCAGGCGTCACTGCCGGGCTGGTGCAGGGGGTAGCGCTGAAGATCAATGATGTTGCTCATGATGGACCTCGCGTTTGACGATGGAGCCACCGTAACCCGAGAAAAACTTAGCAACAACGGCAGAAATTGTTAGGCTTCCCTCAGAAAAACTAGAGGGAAAGCCCCATGCGCCTGCCACCGCTCAATGCTCTGCGAACCTTTGAAGTGGCTGCCCGGCTGGGCAGCTTCGTGCTGGCCGGCAGCGAGCTGGGGGTGTCGGCGGCAGCCGTGAGCCTGCAGATCCGCCACCTGGAGGATTACTTCGGCAAGAAGCTGTTCACCCGCAGCGGCAACCGTCTGGCGTTGACCGATGCCGGCCTTGCGGTGTACCCGCAGACCGCCCGGGCCCTGGGCGAAATCGCCAGCATGACCTTGCGCACACTGGAGGGCGAGGTGCGCACGCGTTTGATTGTCAGCGTGCCGTTTTCCCTCGCCGAGGGTTGGTTGGCCCCGCGCCTGGCGCGGTTGCTGGAGGTGTACCCGCAGCTGTCGGTGGACGTGCGCGTGGAGGACGACCCGGTCGACCTGGCGCGCCATGACGTGGACATCCGCGTCAGCTATGGCGACTACCACTACCCGGCGTGCAGGGCGATACCCTTGTTCCATGACCAGGTGGTGCCAGTGTGCACCCCGGAGCTGTGGTACCGCCACGGCAACCCGCAGTTCGACCTGGGGCAGATTCACCAGAGCCTGTTCATCCACACCCAGTGGGGCGCCAACTACGCCTCGCACCCCACCTGGAGTGACTGGTTCGCGGCGCGGCAGGTGCAGCATTCGCCCGACCCGGCGTTGGGGCGCCGGTCGGGGCTGTCCAGCCTGTCGGTGACCCTGGCGCGGCTGGGCATGGGCATTGCGCTGGGCCAGCAGGCGCTGGCCGCACCGGACCTGGAGGCGGGGCGGCTGATTGCCTTGTCCACGGCGTCGTTGCAGCTGGGGCATCCGTACTGCGCGTTCGTACCCGGCGGCAAAGAGCAGCGCGCCGACGTCGAACGCATGCTGGCCCTGTTGAAACACCCCCTGTAGCAGCTGCCGAAGGCTGCGTCCGTCGTGGGGGGGGGGGGGGGGGGGGGGGGGGGGGGGGCGGCCAAGACAGACAGCACAGCCACCCCCCCCCCCCCGCCCGCCGGGTGGCTGGGGGCTGCCCAGGGTGTGGTTGTGCCCCCAAAACCTCGGGGGCACCCCAGCTCCCACAAAGGCAGCCGCTGCTACGCGAAGGCGGTGGCTGCCAACGACTCGCGGGTGATTTCCTTGATCGACTTCGCCCCCGTCAGCACCATCGCCACGCGCATTTCCTTTTCGATCAGGTCCAGCAGGTTACTCACGCCTGCACCGCCGGCGACGGCCAGTGCGTAGATAAACGCGCGGCCCAGTAGCACCGTATCGGCCCCCAGGGCAATCATCCGTACGATGTCCAGCCCGTTGCGCACCCCCGAGTCCGCCAGTATCGCCAGCTCGCCTTTCACCGCATCGGCAATGGCCGGCAGCGCCCGGGCGCTGGACAGCACGCCGTCCAACTGACGCCCGCCGTGGTTCGACACCACGATGCCGTCGGCGCCGAAGGTCACCGCGTCGCGGGCGTCCTGGGGGTCGAGGATGCCCTTGATCACCATCGGGCCCTGCCAGTAATCGCGAATCCACTCCAGGTCCTTCCAGGAAATCGACGGGTCGAAGTTGCTGCCCAACCAGCCGATGTAGTCGGCCAAGCCGGTAGGGTGGCCGCGGTAGGTGGAGATATTGCCCAGGTCGTGGGGCCGGCCCAGCAAGCCCACGTCCCAGGCCCAGGCCGGGTGGGTGAGCGCCTGCAGCATGCGCCGCAGTGGCGCGTTGGGGCCGCTCATGCCCGAGTGCGCATCGCGGTAGCGGGCGCCGGGCACCGGCATGTCGACGGTGAACACCAGGGTGGTGACGCCCGCAGCCCGGGCACGCTCCAGGGCGTTCTTCATGAAACCGCGGTCCTTGAGCACGTACAGCTGGAACCACATGGGCCGCTTGATGGCCGGCGCCACTTCCTCGATGGGGCACACCGACACCGTCGACAGCGTGAACGGAATGCCCTTGGCATCTGCCGCCTTCGCTGCTTGCACCTCGCCGCGCCGGGCGAACATGCCGCACAGGCCGATAGGTGCCAGCGCCGCCGGCAGGCTCAGGGTCTCGCCGAACAGCTGGGTTTCCAGGCTCAGCTCGGCCATGTTGCGCAGCACCCGTTGGCGCAGGGCAATGTCGGCCAAGTCATCGACGTTGCGCCGCAAGGTGTGCTCGGCGTACGCGCCGCCGTCGAGGTAATGGAACAGGAAAGGCGGCAGTTTGGCTTGCGCCGCGGCGCGGTAGTCGGTGGCAGCCGAAATGATCATGGGCGTGGGGGTTCTCCTTGAGGGCGCAATGCGCAGGCCATGGCACGTCGCACCAATGTAGCAGCAACTGTCTGGGTGGGCTCGGTGTAGCCGCTGCCGAAGGCTGCGCTGGCCCTTCTCCACCCTGAAAATCTTCAGTGCACGCCAGGACCAGCGCAGCCTAGCGGCAGCGGCTACAGCAATCGCACCCACCGCCCCCGTAGCAGCGGCCGCAGGCCGCGTCCGGGGCAACGCAGGATAGCCGCCGGACGCAGCCTTCGGCAGCTGCTACGGGGCTGGGGTAGACTTGGGCACCTTCATGCATGCAAAGGCACCAGGATGGCGCTTACCTTGAGACCTGCCCGCGTTACCGACCTTCCCGCCGTTTACCGAGGGGAGCAGGATTACATCAGGCGTTGGGAGCCTGCGCACGAGGATGCCTGGCGGGCCCAGCTGGAACGGCACCTGACGCGCTGGGTCGAGCATTTCGAGCGGCTGACGGTGGCCACGGTCGACGAACAGTTCGCCGGTTATGCGCTGTGGATGCCCCAGGAAGACGGCGCTGAGCTGTGTACGTTGAATGTCAGCCCGGCCCTGCGCCGCAGCGGTGTTGGCAGGGCGCTGCTGGACGCCTGCCTGCAAGGCGCGGCAGCGCAGGGGTTTGCCCGCATGAGCCTGAGTGTGCGCGCCGACAACCCGGCAAGGTTGCTGTACGAACAGGCCGGGTTCGCTTGCCAGGGTGTCGGTGCGCACGGCTACCTGCGTTACGAACGCCGCCCGGTCATGGGTTGACGAACTCCTGGTAGTTGGCCTTGGTAATCAGCTGGTAAGGGATGGTCAGCTCTGGCTGGTAGGGTTCCTTGCGCACCATTTTCAGCGCCAGGTCGATGGAACCGTAGGCCTGGCCCTTGTTGTCCTGGTAAACGGTCACGCTCAGGTCGTCCTTCTTGATGGCTTCAAGGCCCGCCGGGCCGCCGTCGCTGCCGCCCACCAGGATGTCCTTGCCTGGCTGCAGGCCGGCCTGGCGGATGGCCATGGCGGCGCCGATGGCCATCTCGTCGGCGTTGGCGGCCACGGCGTCGATCTGCTTGCCCGAGACGATCCAGTTGTTCATCAGGTCCATGGCCTTGCTGCGCTGCCAGTCGGCGGTCTGTTCTTCCACCACATGAATGTTGGGGTAGTCCTTGAGCACGCTTTTCACCCCGCGGGTGCGGTTGTGGGTGGCGTCGTTGGACAGCAGCCCGAGCATGATCGCCAGGTTGCCCTTGCCGCCCATTTTGTCGGCCAGGTAGCGCATCTGCATTTCCCCGGCCTTCACTTCGTCCGAGCCCACGTAGCCCACGCCCGCCGGTAGCTGCGGGGTTTCCGGGCGACGGTTGACGTACACCAGCGGGATGTGGGCCTTTTGCGCGTCTTCGGTGATCTTGGCGGTGGCGGCGGTGTCCACCGGGTTGACGATGATGGCGTCCATGCCCTGGGCGGTGAAGCTGAGCACCTGGTTGAGTTGGCGCACCACGTCGCCCTGGGCGTCTTCGAACTGCAGGGTCACGCCCTGCAGCTGTTTGCCGTGGGCGGCCATGTAGTCGCGCATCTGCGCCAGGAATACATCGTCGACCTGGGCGATGCTGATGCCGATGCGCAC
This sequence comes from Pseudomonas sp. JC1203, assembly GCF_056175065.1. Classification (NCBI taxonomy): domain Bacteria; kingdom Pseudomonadati; phylum Pseudomonadota; class Gammaproteobacteria; order Pseudomonadales; family Pseudomonadaceae; genus Pseudomonas; species Pseudomonas sp. JC1203. Next base: position 157,424 of record NZ_JBWCAM010000007.1, on the reverse strand, counting down.
ATCGGCCATGGCCAGGGGGGACAGCAGGGCGCTGAACAGCACGGCGAGCATTTGTTTTTTCATGGGGTAGATCCACTGTGTGGTTATTGTTGGAATGATCTGGCCAGCCGGTTCAGGCCCGGCGTTTGTCACGCAACTGCTGCACGCGTTCGGTGAAGGTGGCCACGCTGCAGCCTTCCGCCAACGCCGCCAGCATCAGCTGTTGCCCGGTTTGCGGGGCCAGGCCACGAAGCGGCGGGTCGGTGTCGAGGTTGGTGGGGAACGAATAGCCGTCCGCCGTGCAGGCCACCACGGCCGCCACCTGCTCGGCGCTCAGCACCTGGTCGCGCACCTGCTGCAGCAGGCAGGGGTACAGCGCCAGCATCATGCGCTCACGGTCCAGGGCCTCCATGGGCTTGCCGAACGCCGAGGAAATCTGCAGCAGGTTGGCCATGCGCTGGCGGTCGGCAGTGCGGTTGGTACCGGCTGCATGGAACAGCGCCGGGTTGAAGAACAGCAGGTCGCCCTTGTTCAGCGGCAGCTGCACCGCATGCGCCTGGAAGTACTCGATGAACTCCGGGCGGCGCCAGGCCAGGTAGCCCAGCGGGTAATGCTGGGAAAACGGCAGCAGCAGGGTCGGCCCGGTTTCCAGCGGCATGTCCGAATGGGCAATGGCGCCCTGCAGGGTCAGGTACTGGGACAGCACGTGCAGCGGCAGCGGGAACCGCTCCACCACTTCCGGCACCTGGAAGCCCAGGTGGTAGTCGCGGTGCGGCTGCTGCGCCTGGCCGCCGGGGTGCACCACGTTGACCTGGGCGGTGACCTGAAAGTCCGGGCCCAGCCAGGCCTCGGCAATCAGCCCCAGCAGCGGGTTGGCGTAGTACTCGACGAACGAGGCCGGCGACTGCAGCGCGGCCTTCTGCAAGGCGTTCCAGATGCGCCCGTTGCTGCCCGCCTTGGCGAAGTGGTCGGCTGCCACGCCCTGGGCCGCTTCCTGGGCGAAGATGGCGTCGAACACCTCGCTGTGGCGGTCCACCACTGCGAGGTCGGTGTAGGCCTGGCGCACCACCATCACCCCCGGGCCCTGGCTGAACAACTGGTGCAGCTCGTGGAGCACCGCGCCGCGTTCGGCGTCGCGCAGGGTTTGCGCCTGGTAGATGGGCACATTGGCCTGCACCTCGGCGCACAGCGGGTAGTGCTGGGGCAGCGCCTGTTGCTCGCACAGGCGGCTGAAGTCCTGCAGTTGCACGGCGTCGCTGCGCACGAAAAACCCCGGGCTGTTCATCAGGCGCCCTCCGGCAAGGTCAATGGGCCGCTGGGGCGCGGCGCGGTGTCGTCGCCGCAGCCGACCACGCCTTGCTCAAGGTCGAGCACGGTGCCGGTCATCATTCCCGACTCGGCGGACAGCAGGTAGGCCACGCTGCGCGCCACTTCTTCGGGCTTGAGCAGGCGGCCAAACGGCAGCCCTTGTTCGGCCTGTTCCAGCCAGCCGTCCTGGGCGCCGTGGTAGCGGCGCTGGATCTCGTCTTCGTGGGGCGTGTCCATCCAGCCGATGTTCAGGCCGTTGACGCGGATGCGGTTGCGCAGGGCGCTGAAGGCCACGTTCTTGGTCAACACCGCCAGTGCGCCCTTGGAGGTGGAATAGGGGCACAGGTACGCCGGGCCGCCGTGGCCGACAATGCTCTGGATGTTGACGATGGCGCCGGCCACGCCCTGGCCGATCATCAGCTTGATGGCTTCCTGCATCAGAAAGAACGGCGCGCGCACGTTCACCGCGAACAGCCGGTCGAACAGCTCGGGCGAGGTGTCGAGGATGGTGCCGCGGTCGGACATGCCCGCGCAGTTGACCAACCCGTGCAGGGTGCCGAAGTGGGTGCGTGCGGCCTGGATAATGGCCCGGCAGTCTTCAACGCTTTCGAGGTCGGCCTGGACGAAATGCGCCTGGCAATCGAGCCTGGCCAATGCCTGCACCTGCGCCTGGCCCTCGGCCTGGCGGCGGCCGCAGATGATCAGCCCGGCCGCGCCACGCTGAGCCAGCGTATGCGCCACGGCCGCGCCCAGGCCCTGGGTGCTGCCGGTGACGACGAAATACTGGCCGTGGAAGGGGCGGTTGAGGTCAGCTTCTGCCATGGGGTTTCTCCTGGTTTTTTGTTGTTGTGGTGCCCTGGCTCGACGCCTGGCGAAACTGAGACTAGCATTGCGCTGACCTCTTCCAACCCCAAAAAGACCTCAGAAAAACCTCACGCCCATGACCCTTCTCGAACGCGCCAGGCACTTTTCCATCAAGCAGATCTCGACCCAGGCGGGGGTCAGCAAGGCCACCGTCGACCGTGTGCTGCACCAGCGCGGCAGCGTGCATTACCAGACCCAGCGGCGCATCGAGCAGGCCCTTGGCGAACTGGAGGCCCAGGAGCAGAACGGCCTGGCCGTGGGCCGCACCTTCCATGTCGACGTGATCATGCACACGCCCAAGCGCTTCAGCGCCGCCGTGCAGGCAGCCATCACCCAGCAGCTGGGCAGCCTGGCGCCGTTCCGCATCGCCCCGCGCTTTCACCTGTTCGAGGAAATCGAGCCGCAGGCCATGCACGACCAACTGCTGCGCTGCCTGCACACCGGCAGCCAGGGCGTGGTGTTGAAGGCCGCCGACGAGCCGGCGGTGAACCAGGCGGTGAAGCAGCTGAGCGCCGCCGGCATCCCGGTGGTGACCCTGGTCACCGACCTGCCGCACAGCGAGCGCATCGGCTACGTGGGCATGGACAACCGCACCGCCGGGCAGACGGCCGCCTACCTGCTGTCAAGCTGGCTGGCACCCCGGGCGCAGGAGGTGGCGGTGGTCATCGGCAGCGCGTTGTTCAGGGGCGAAGAGGAGCGTGAGATGGGCCTGCGCATGTGGTTGCGCGCCCACGCCGAAGACGTGACGGTGGTCGATATCAGTGGTGGTTATGGCGTGTATGAGCGTACCCGCGAGCGGGTAGTGGCGGCGCTGGCACAGCACCCCGGGTTGCGCGCGGTGTACAGCGTGGGCGGCGGCAACCGCGCCATCGTCGATGCCTTCGCCGAATGCGGGCGGCCGCTGGAGGTGTTCATCGGCCACGACCTGGACGAGGAGAACCGCCAGTTGCTGGAAGAACGAAAAATGGCCGCCATCATCGACCACAACCTGCAGGTGGATGCACGCAACGTGTTCCTGCACATTCTGCAGTACCACCGGGTATGGAAAACAGGGCCGATCGCACCTTCGCAGGTGCAGATCGTCACCCCGTTCAACCTGCCTTATTGATTACTGCGGGCGCACGCCTTCGTAGGCGTCCTGCAGCAGTTGCCGAATGGCCGTGGCCTCGATGGCGCGCGGGTTCCAGTAGGGGTTGGAGAGGGCGATATCGGCGGCGCGGTCAAGGTCGGCCTCGGTCAGGCCCAGGTCCTTGAGGCGGGTGGGCGCGCCCAGCGAGCTGGACAGGTCGAACAGTGCCTGCGCAGGGCTGCTGTCCACGCCCAGCGCCCGGCTGATGCGTGACAGCGCCGGCGCCGCCGACTGGTTGTAGGCGATGGCGTGGGGCAACACGATGGTGTGGGTTTGCGCGTGGGGCAGGTTGAAGCTGCCGCCCAGCGTGTGGCACAGCTTGTGGTGCAGGGCCATGCCGACGTTGCCCAGCACCGTGCCGCACAGCCAGGCGCCGTACAGGCAGTCGCCACGGGCAGCCAGGTCGGCGGGGTCGCGGTGGATGCTTTTCAGGCCTGCGGCCAGGGCGCGGATGCCTTCCTCGGCCATCAGCGACATCACCGGGTTGCCGTCCTGGGCGTACAGCCCTTCGGCGGCGTGGGCGATGGCGTTCATGCCGCTGGTGATGGACATTTCCACCGGCAGGCTGACGGTCAATTCTGGGTCGTAGATCACGGTTTTCGGCAGCACGCGCGGGTCTTTGCCGGTGCGTTTCAGGCCGTTTTCGGTGAGGCCGAACACCGGGGTCATCTCCGAGCCTGCGTAGGTGGTGGGAATGGCCAGAATCGGCAAGCCGGAATCCATGGCGATGGCCTTGCCCAGGCCGGTGGTGGAGCCGCCGCCAATGGCCACGGCGCAGTCTGCGCCCAGGCGCCGGGCTACCTCGCGGGCTTCGCGCGCGGTCTCGATGGGCACGTGCATCACCGCCTTGTCGAAAATGTCGGCGGCGCGCTCACCCAGCAATTGCGCAATGTGCTCGGCCTGGGCGCGCTGTTCGGGGGTGCACAGTACCAGCGCGCGTTTGGCGCCCAGGCGGTCGATCTCCGCTTCCAGCTGTTGCAGCGAACCCTGGCCGAAGATGACGCGTGATGGCTGGCCGTTATAGACGAATGGGGGCGTGGACATGGGGCAGGTCTCCTTGAGAAGTGACGGGGCGCTGGACGACGGCGGTGGGCTGGTAGGCGACCAGCGCCCATTGCCCGCCGCTGTTGAGCCAGACGCTCAGCGTGCGGTTGTGCAGGGTCTTGGCCACACCGTGGGAGGTGATGTCGGCCGTCATCTCGCCGAACGCCAGGGCGGTGTCGCCCAGGCGGCGCACCTCGTGCACCTGGTGGTCGATGCGGTGGTACAGGTACAGGCCCTGGCGGCACTTTTCCAGATAGGCGGCCAGGGTGTCCTTGACGCCATTGGAATGCACGTAGACCAGGTCCGGGTGGGCAAGCCGTGCGAAGGTGTTCAGGTCGCCCAGGCGCATGGCCTGGTAGCGCTGGTGTTCCAGCGCGGCAATGGCAGCGTGATCGTCGTGCAAGGGGGCCTCCAGGGGCAGGGTTCAGGCGTGTTTCGCCAGGACAAAGTCGAACGCCAGGGTGTAGAACACCTCGTCGCTGTGGCCGCCATCGGGCGTGGCGCCTGCCGGCTGGCATTGCCACTGGGTGATCAGCGACGGGCGCACGGCAAACAGCGCGTCCGAGTCCAGGTACGGGTCGCCTTCACGGTACACATGGGTGGTCAGCGGCTGGTAGCCGCTGGCGCTCACCGAAAACGCCAGGTGCGCGGGGCGCCAGGCGTGGCGGTTGAGCACGCTCAGCAGCTGGTTCACCGGGCCGTCGTGGCGCACTTGCTGGCTGCCGGGCAACGAGGTGCTGAAATGGTAGCGGCCCTGGTCGTCGGCCTGCAGCAGCGCCTCCACCCCGGCCACGCGCAGGTGCAGTTCGGCGTAGGGCACCGCGGCGCCCTTGTCGTCGCGTACCACGCCCTGCACGTAGCCCTTGGGGCCGCCCAGGTGCGGGTTGATGTCGGCGCCCAGGTCATGCAGCACGGCATTCGGGCCGGGGGGTACGTAGAAGGCGGTGGCCTGGGTGCAGGCCGCCGGCTTGCGCTCGTTCTGCGCCAATACCAGGGTCGACAGCCCCAGCACGTTGGACAGCAGCGCGAATTCCTCGCTGGCCGGCGCCACCTGGCCCACCTGGCCAAGAAACTCGATACCCTGGCGCCATTCGGCTTCGGTCAGCTTGATGTCCCGGGCGAAGGCGTGCAGGTGCTGCACCAGGCTGGTCATCAGCTCGCACAGGCGCGCATCGCCGGTGCCGCGGTTATAGGCCAGCACTGCCTGGGTAATGGTGGTTTCGTCCAAATCGCGCATCGTCACTCCTGCGGGGCAGCACGCTTCTCAGCCTGTAGCGCCGCACGTTATAGTTCCGCAGGATGTAAGAAAAGGCCGCTCGCGGAATTCTTTATTTCACCTGTGAAAAAATAAAAAGGACGTACACAGTGGACCGCCTGACCGAACTTGAGCTGTTTGTACTGACCGCCGAAGTGGGCACCCTGAGCAAGGCGGCAGAGATTCTGGGCCTTTCGAACGCCGCCGCCAGCCGCCACCTGGTGGCGCTGGAGCAGCGCCTGAACACGCGGCTGATCGACCGCAATACCCGGCGCCTGGCCCTGACCAATTCCGGCCATCAGTTCTATACCAGCTGCAAAAGCCTGCTGGGCGAGTTGAAGGAAGCCGAGGCCTCGCTGAGTGAATCGCTGGTGCAGCCCGTGGGCACGCTGACCATCACCTCGTCGATTTCCTTCTGCATGCTGCACATCGCGCCGCTGATTCCGGCGTTCCGCAAGCTGTACCCGCACATCACCGTGAAGCTGCTGGGCGAGAACCGCTACTTCGACATCATCGACAGCGAGATCGACCTGGCCATCCGCACCAAGGAATACGAGCCGGACTCCAACATCACCATTCGCCGCCTGGCCGAGACCCGCCGGGTGCTGGCGGCGTCCCCCGGCTACCTGCAGCGCAAGGGCACGCCCAGGTCGATCGACGACCTGGCCAACCATGACCTGCTGATCTACAGCCACGCCAACCAGCCGCGCACCATGCGCTTCACCCGAGGCAAGGAAGAGGCGGCGTTCAAGGCCGAGCCGATCCTGGAAACCAACGACGGCCAGATAGTGCGCGCTGCCGCCCTGGCCGGCGGCGGCATCCTGGTGCAGCCCAAGTACATCATCAACGCCGACCTTGTGGCGGGGCGGCTGATACCGGTGCTGGACGATTGGGATTTGCCACGGCTGACCATCAACATGGCATTCCAGAGCCGGCGCTACATGCCGGCGAAGTTGCGCGTGTTCATTGAATTCCTGCTGGCCGATTTCAATAAACATGAACACGAGCGTTATTGGACCCGTTGACCTGCGTAAGCGACGCATCGCGTAGCAGCTGCCGTGAGGCGGCGTCTGGCCGCGCTGCGGTGTTCCTGGGAATACGTGGCGTATTTGGACGCGGCCTGTGGCCGCTGCTACAGGGCGTGGCCAAGGTGCCGCGTAGCAGCTGCCGTGAGGCGGCGTCCGGCCACGCCGCGGTGTTCCTGGGGATAAGCGGCGTATCTGGACGCGGCCTGTGGCCGCTGCTACGGGGCGTGGGCAAGGTGCCGCGTAGCAGCTGCCGTGAGGCGGCGTCCGGTTGCGCCGCGGTGTTCCTGGGGATAAGCGGCGTATCTGGACGCGGCCTGTGGCCGCTGCTACGGGGCGTGGGCAAGGTGCCGCGTAGCAGCTGCCGTGAGGCGGCGTCCGATTGCGCCGCGGTGTTCCTGGGGATAAGCGGCGTATCTGGACGCGGCCTGTGGCCGCTGCTACGGGGCGTGGGCAAGGTGCCGCGTAGCAGCTGCCGTGAGGCGGCGTCCGGTTGCGCTGCGGTGTTCCTGGAAATTGGACGCGGCCTGTGGCCGCTGCTACGGGGCGTGGGCAAGGTGCCGCGTAGCAGCTGCCGTGAGGCGGCGTCCGGCCACGCCGCGGTGTTCCTGGGAAAGGACGGCGCCCGCCCGAACTGCTGACCAGTCTTCCACCCAGCGGAAAACACATTTGCCGTTGCGGCATTTTTCTTCCACTTCAACCCCGGTAGTCTCGACCCCCACTGAGCGTACACATAAATTCAATAAAGGTTGACCTCATGTCCAGTAACCAAACCGCCGCCGTTGGCGCGTCCGCGAAAATCCTCTGGCGCATTGCCGCCATCACCACCATGGGCTCGTTGGGGTTCGGTTACGACACCGGGGTCATCTCCGGCGCATTGCCATTCATGGCCCTGGAACCCGCCCAGGGCGGCCTGGGCCTTACGCCCATGTCCGAAGGCCTGGTGGCCTCGGCACTGATCTTCGGCGGCGCTTTCGGCGCACTGTTCGCCGGCCAACTCTCCGACCGTTATGGCCGCCTGGGCGTGCTCAAGGCCCTGGCCGTGCTGTTTGCCCTGGGCGCCCTGGGCACTGCGCTGTCGCCCACCCTGTGGAGCATGGTCGCCACCCGCTTCGTGCTGGGCATTGCCGTGGGCGGCGCCTCGTCGGCGGTGCCGGTGCTGATCGCCGAGCTGGCCGCGCCCAAGCATCGCGGCCGGCTGGTGTGCCAGAGTGAACTGATGATCGTCTCCGGCCAATGCCTGGCCTACATCGCCAGCGCCGGCCTTGTGCACCTGTTCGAAAGCCCGTCGGTGTGGCGCTACATGCTGGCCATCGCGCTGATTCCGGCGGCGCTGCTGTACGTGGGCATGCATTTCGTGCCTTCCTCACCGCGCTGGTTGGTCAGCAAGGGCCGCATCGACGAAGCCAAGGCCACGTTGCTGGGCATCCGTGACACCCGCCGTGAAGTGGACCGCGAGCTCAAGGAAATCATCGCCCAGTGCGAAGTGGAACGGCGCCACGGCGGCACGCTCGGCAAACTGGCCGAACCGTGGCTGCTCAAGCTGCTGGGCATCGGCATTGCCCTGGGCTTCATTATCCAGTTCACCGGCGTCAACGCCTTCATGTACTACACCCCCATGATCCTCAAGGAAACCGGCATGGGCACCCACGCCGCACTGATCGCCACCATCGGCAACGGCGTGGTGGCGGTGGTGGCGACGCTGATCGGCATGTGGTTGATCAACCGCATGGGCCGGCGCACGATCCTGCTGATGGGCCTGACCGTGGTGGTGCTGGCGCAGATCTTCCTCGGCGTGGTGATGAACTTCATGCCCCACTCGCTGCTGCAAAGCTACCTGGCGCTGGGCGGCGTGCTGATGTTCCTGTTCTTCATGCAGATGTGCATCGGCCCGGTGTACTGGCTGCTGATGTCCGAACTGTTCCCCACCCACGTGCGCGGTTTGATGAACGGCATCAGCGTCGGCATCTTCTGGCTGTTCAACGCCGTCGTCGCCTTCGCCTTCCCGCTGATGCTCAGCGTGATGGGCGGCATGACTTTCTTCCTGTTCGCCGTCATCAACATCGGCTCCATCGTGTTCTGCACCCTGTGGCTGCCAGAGACCAAGGGCATGACCCTGGAGCAGATCGAGCAATTCATGCAGCAGCGCCTGGGCGGCCGCACCTGGCGCCGCGCCAGTGCCAACGCCAATGCCAATGCCTGCTGACACCGACCACCGGCCTTCCACAATAATGATCAAGGACATCAAGCCATGACTGCTCACCTGAACACCGACACGCCCGTAGGCGGGCTCTTCGAGGAAGAGCGTTCGGCCGAGATCGTCAACGCGCGCATCACCGCCGAAGCCGACCCGCGCCTGCGCGAGGTCATGTCAGTCATCACCCGCCACCTGCACGCGGCCATCAAGGAAATCGAGCCCACCCACGAAGAGTGGTTCAAGGCCATCGAATTCCTCACCACCACCGGCCACATGTGCACCGATTGGCGCCAGGAATACATTCTGCTGTCTGATGTGCTGGGCGTGACCATGCTGGTGGACGCCATCAACCACCGCCGCCCCAGTGGCGCCACCCCCAACACCATCCTCGGGCCGTTCTACGTGGCCGACGCGCCGCGCTACGAGAACGGCGCCAACATCTGCCTGGACGGCAAGGGCGAGCCCACCCTGGTCAGCGGCCGGGTGCTGGACACCGCGGGCAACCCGGTGGTCGGCGCCACCCTGGACATCTGGCAGACCAACGACGACGGTTTCTACGACGTGCAGCAGAAGGGCGTGCAGCCCGAGTACAACCTGCGCGGCCTGTTCACCACCGACGCCGACGGCTACTACGCCTTCCGCACGGTGAAGCCACGGCATTACCCGATTCCGGCCGACGGCCCGGTGGGCAAGCTGCTGGGCCAGCTGGGGCGCCACCCCAACCGCGCCGCGCACCTGCACTTCATCGTCACCGCGCCCGGCTACGACCAGGTCATTACCCACATCTTCACCCCCGACTGCCCGTACCTGCACGAGGACACCGTGTTTGGCGTGAAGAAAGAGCTGATCGCCCAATTCACCACGCAGAGCGACGCGGCCACCGCTCAACGCTATGACCTGCAAGTGCCTTACCTGGCTGTGAACTGGGACTTCGTCCTGACTACGGCCTGATACCTCGACCCGATCTTCAACGACAATCAAAAGTGATCGACATGCCCGACAAAAATGTTGAACTGCTTGCAGCCTACTGGACCCTGGCCGGTGATACCTACCCCGGCGCGCCCAGCGAGATCAGCCCGTTTTCCCTGCAGGCGCGTGCCGAGGCGGCGGCCAAGGCCGGCTGGCGCGGCATGGGCCTGGTGCACGCGGACTTGGTGCACAACGTCGCCAAGCTGGGCATTGCCACCGTGCGCAATATCCTCAAGGACAACGGCATCAAGCACGTGGAAGTCGAGTTCCTGACCGACTGGCACCTGGAAGGTGACGTGCTGGCAGCCTCCCACGTGGTTCGCGACGAGCTGCTGGAAATTGCCGGCGAGCTGGGCGCGCGCAGCCTGAAAGTGGCCGGCGGGCTGTTCGAGGAAGGCCCACCTGACGTGGCACGCATGCGTGATGCCTTTGCCATCCTCTGTGATGCCGCCGCCCCCTACGGCACCAACGTGGTGATCGAGTTCCTGCCGTTCTCCAGCGTCAACACCATCGACCGCGCCATCGCCGTCACCGAAGGCGTGCGCCCCAACGGCGGCCTGCTGGTGGACACCTGGCACGTGGCCCGTGGCGGCATGAGCTTTGACGAAATCAGCAAGATCCCGCTGGAGCTGATCAAGTCCATCGAGCTGGACGACGCCAACCATGCGGTGGTCGAGTCGTTCTTCAACGACTCCACCCACCACCGCAAGCTGTGCGGCGAAGGCCAGCTGGACGTGCCCGAATTCATCCAGCAAGTGGTCAACGTTGGCTACCGCGGCCCATGGGGCGTGGAGTTGATCAGCGCCGAGCTGCGCAAGCTGCCTTTGGAAGTTGCGGCCAAGCGGGCCTTCGACACCACCATGGCGCAGTTTGAAAACATCAAGTTCTGAAAAAAATGTGGGAGCTGGCTTGCCAGCGAGCTTTTCAGCCGTTCAACAGCTCGCTGGCAAGCCAGCTCCCACACATACAAACAACAGCGTTTTCAGGAGAAACAACATGGTAGGTATCGCAGTATTGGGCGCAGGCCGTATCGGCAAGATCCACGCAGCCAACGTGGCCGCGAGCAAACTGGCCAGACTGGTGGTGGTGGCCGACCCCTTCGCCGAGGCCGCCTCGCGCCTGGCCGATGAGCTGGGCGCCGAAGCCATGACCGATTGCGAGGCGGCCATCGACCGCGCCGACGTCGACGCCATCGTCATCGGCACGCCCACCCACACCCACATCAACCTGATGCTGCGCGCCGTGCGCCAGGGCAAGGCGGTGCTGTGCGAAAAACCCATCGACCTGGACATGGCCAAGAGCCTGGCAGCGGTGGAAGAAGTGGAGCGCCTGAACGGCCGCGTGATGCTGGCCTTCAACCGCCGCTTCGAGAGCACCTTCGCCGAAATGCGCGCTGCCATCGACGCCGGCGACATCGGCGAAGTGCGCCAGGTGGTCATCACCAGCCGCGACCCGGGCCTGGCACCGGAAGACTACATACAGCATTCGGGTGGCATCTTCCGCGACATGACCATTCACGACCTGGACATCGGCCGCTGGCTGCTGGGCGAGGAACCGGTGGAAATCAACGCCATCGGCAGCCGCCTGATCGACCCGGCCATGATGGAAAAGTACGACGACTACGACACCGCCATGGTGCAGATGCAAACCGCCTCGGGCAAGCAGTGCCACATCAACAACTGCCGCAACGCGGTGTACGGCTACGACCAGCGCATCGAGGTGTTCGGCGCCAAGGGCATGCTGCAAATGGACAACCTGCGGCCCACTACCATCCGCCGCTGGAGCCAGGACGTCACCGACGCCCGCGAGCCGCTGCTGAACTTCTTCCTGGAACGTTACCAGCAGGCCTACAAGTCGGAACTGGAAGCCTACATCGACGCCCTGGTGCACAAGAAGCCGCTGCCTACCACCGTGCAGGATGGCCTGAAAGCCCTGAAGCTGGCCGACGCTTGCGTGGAATCGGTGGCCAGCGGCCGCACGGTCAAGCTTTAAGCCGCGGATAACAGGAGAACAACCATGACTTACCAACGTGAGCGCGGCACCGCTATCGGCGTGGCCTGCCTGGGCATCACCCACCCGCACACCTCGGGCCGCGTCAAGGCGTTCAAGCGCCTGGCCAACGTGCAGTTCCACGGTGCCTACGACGACACGCCGCTGCTGCAGCCGTTCTGCGACGCCCTGGACGTGCAGCCGCGCAACAAGGAAGAAATCCTCGCCGACCCCAATGTGCACATCGTGCTGGTGCACCCCAAGAGCTACCTGATGGCCGACTGGGCCATCGAGGCCCTGGAAGCCGGCAAGGCGGTGCTGTGCGAAAAACCCGCCGGCCGCGGCACCCAGGACACCCTGCGCATCGTCGAAGCGGTAGAGCGCACCGGCGGCCTGTTCCAGGTGGGCTACTGCTGGCGCTACGCGCCGTCGGTGGAAAAGATGCAGCAGGTGCTGCAGAGCGGCGAGATCGGCAAGGTGCTGCAGGTGCGCGCCCACGCCGGCTGCTCCCACGACGAGGCCGACACCAACCACATGAAGCAGCCGGGCGACCGTGGCGGCGCGTTCTACGTGATCGGCTGCCACACCATCGACCGCATTCTGCTGCACTTCGGCAAGCCGAAATCGGTGAACGCGCGCATCACCAAGTTCGCCGGGCAGATGAGCGATTCGGCCCGCGAAGATGCCGTGGGCGCGGTGCTCAACTATGACGACAAGCTGGTGACCATCGACTTCATGTCCTGGGACCCGATGCCCTGGACCGAAAGCTGGGACATCACCGCCTACGGCACCCACGGCGTGATGCATTCCACGCCCATGCCTGCCTCGTACAAGCTGTACCACGACGGCAAGAACGGCCACCAGCAGGGCTGGACCCACTGGAACGAAAACAGCTTCCCGGAGATCTGGGCGGTGCGCAAGACCGTCTATTCGCCGGAAATCGCCGAGATCGGCAACCCGGTGTATTTCGACCGCGAAGCCGCGGCCTTCATGCACTCGGTGTACACCGGCGCGCCATCCAACGTGCCGGCCACCCAGGCCCATGACATCAACGTGATCCTCGAAGCCCTGTTCGAGTCCGCTGATGCCAACGGCCAGGAAGTCGCCCTGGCGCTGTAACACCACCCGCAGTCCCGGTACGCGAAGTGCCCGTTCGGCTCGATTGATTTCGAGCCGACTGGGGCTCTGCATGCCCGAGAAAACCACAACAACAAAGTCGAGGACGCCATGCATACATTCATCAAGGCCGCTGCTGTCGTGATACTGGGGGTGGCACTGGCCGCCTGCAACAAACAGGAAAGCAACACCAAGGGCACCATCGGCATCGCCATGCCGTCGAAAACCGAGGCGCGCTGGGTGTCGGATGGTGCCAACATCGTCGACTCGCTGAAGCAGCTGGGCTACGACACCGACCTGCAATACGCCCAGTACGAGGCGCCCACGCAGCTGTCGCAAATCGAAAACATGATGGTCAAGGGCATCAAGGGCCTGATCGTCGCGCCCATCGACGGCACCACCATGGCCGATGTGCTCAAGCAGGCGAAAGAGAAGGGCATCAAGGTCATCAGCTATGACCGGCTGATCCGCAATTCCAAGGACTTCGACTACTACGTTACCTTCGACAACTACCGCACCGGCGTGCTGCAGGGCCAGTCCATCGTCGATGCGCTGCACCTGAAGGAAGGCAAGGGCCCGTTCAACCTGGAAATTTTCGCCGGCTCCACCGACGACAACAATGCCCACGTGGTGTACGCCGGGGTGATGTCGCAGCTCAAACCGTACATCGACAGCGGCAAACTGGTGATTCGCAGCGGCCAGCAGGCCATCGACAAAGTGGCCACGCCGAACTGGGACGGGGCCCTGGCCCAGGCGCGCATGGACAACCTGCTTAGCGCCTTCTACAGCACCGCGCACCTGGACGCCGTGCTGGCCATGAACGACCAGATCGCCAACGGCGTGGTGTCCTCGCTGCGCGGCGTGGGCTACGGCAGCGGCAAGGCGGCCATGCCGATCGTCACCGGCCAGGACGCCGAAGTGGGCAGCGTCAAGTCGATCATCCGCGGCGACCAGACCTCCACTGTCTTCAAGGACACCCGCGCGCTGGCCGGGGCTGCAGCGCAGATGATGGACGCCGAACTCAGCGGCAAGGCGGTCAGCGTCAACGACACCACCTCCTACGACAACGGCTCCATGGTAGTGCCCACCCAGCTGCTGACCCCGCAACTGGTGGACGGCGGCAACTGGCAGAGAGTGCTGGTGGACGACACCAAGTTCTACACCCAGGCGCAGCTGCAATGATTCTGCAGATGCGCGACATCCGCAAAAGCTTCGGCGCGGTGAAGGCGCTGAGCGGTGTCAACCTCAAGGTGGGCGCGGGCGAGATCCACGCCATCTGTGGCGAGAACGGTGCCGGCAAGTCGACGCTGATGAAGATCCTCAGTGGCGTCTACCCGCACGGCAGCTTCGACGGTGAAATCATTTTCGACGGTGCACCGCGCACCTTCCAGCGCCTGCGTGACAGCGAGGCGCTGGGCATCTGCATCATCCACCAGGAGCTGGCGCTGGTGCCGATGCTGTCGATCACCGAAAACCTGTTCCTGGGCAACGAAATCGCCCACCACGGTGTGATCGACTGGGACGCGGCGCACCTCAAGGCCCGCGACCTGCTGGCGCGGGTGGGCCTGAACGCACGGCCGCAGACCCTGGTGGGCAACCTGGGCATCGGCCAGCAACAGATGGTGGAAATTGCCAAGGCACTGGCCAAGGACGTGCGCCTGCTGATCCTCGACGAGCCCACCGCCAGCCTCAACGAGAAAGACAGCGACACCCTGCTGCGGCTGATGCTGGAGCTGAAGGGGCGCGGCATCACCTCGATCATCATCTCGCACAAGCTCAACGAGATAGGCCGCGTGGCCGATGAGATCACGGTGATCCGCGATGGCAGCACTGTTGACGTCATCGACTGCCGCGCCGATGGCATCGACGAGGGCAGGGTGGTGCGCAGCATGGTCGGCCGCGAGCTGTCCGACCGCTACCCCACGCGCGTGCCGGCCCTTGGCGAGACGCTGTTCGAGGTGCGCGACTGGTCGGTGGGCGACCCCCAGCGGCCCGAGCGCGACCGCGTGCGCAACATCAACTTCCACGTGCGCCGCGGCGAAGTGGTGGGCATCGCCGGCTTGATGGGCGCCGGCCGCACCGAGTTCGCCATGAGCGTGTTCGGCCGTTCCTACGGCGTCAACATACGTGGCACGGCGCGCCTGGAGGGCCGCGAAGTGGACCTGGGCACCGTGCGCAAGGCCATCGACCAGGGCCTGGCCTATGCCACCGAAGACCGCAAGGGCGCCGGCCTGGTGCTGGGCGACAGCATCACCCACAACACCTCCATGGCCAACCTGGCCGCCGTGTCGCGGCGCTGGGTGATGAACGAACTGGGCGAAACGGCGGTGGCCGACGGCTTTCGCGCGCGGTTGCGCATTCGCAGCCCGGACGTGACCCAATCGGTGGAAAAGCTCTCGGGCGGCAACCAGCAGAAGGTGGTGCTGGGCAAGTGGCTGTTCTCCGACCCCAAGGTGCTGATCCTCGACGAGCCCACCCGCGGCATCGACGTGGGCGCCAAGTACGAGATCTACGGGGTGGTCAACCAGGTGGTCAGCGAGGGGCGCGCGGTGGTGATGATCTCTTCGGAGATGCCAGAGCTGTTGGGCACCTGTGACCGTATCTATGTGATGAACGAAGGGCGTTTCGTGGGCGAGTTCCTCGCCGCCGACGCCTCGCAGGAAAAAATCATGCACGCAATCATGAAAAACGAGGTGATCCAATGAGCGAAGCCAGCCTGCCTCTCTCTTCCAAACCCGGCCCCCTGACCTCGTTCAAGCGCGGCGCGCGCGAATATGGCCTGCTGGTGTCGCTGATTGTCATCATGGTGTTCTTCCAGGTGGCCACCGGCGGTGCGCTGATGCAACCGCTGAACCTCACCAACCTGCTGCTGCAGAACAGCTACATCGTGGTGATGGCGCTGGGCATGCTGATGGTCATCGTCTGCGGCCATATCGACCTGTCGGTCGGTTCGGTGGTGGGCGTGGTCGGCTCCATCGCCGCAGTGCTGATGGTGCAGTACCGCCTGGATTTCTTCACCGTCACCCTGATCTGCCTGCTGGCCGGTGCCTTGATCGGCGCAGCCCAGGGCTATTGGGTGGCGGTGTGGGGCATGCCGTCGTTCATCGTCACCCTGGCGGGCATGCTGATTTTCCGTGGCGCCACCATCGCCATCTCCCAGGGGCAGTCCATTGGCCCGTTCCCGCCGGCGTTCTCGGCCATCAGCTCGGGCTTCGTGCCGGAACTGTTCAGCCATGAACACTTGCGCGTCACCTCGCTGCTGCTGGGCATTGCCGTGGCCGTGGCGTTCTGGGTGATCGAATACCGCAGCCGCCTGCGCACCTTGAAAAGTGGCGGCAACGTGGCGCCGATGCTGGTGTTTGCCCTGAAAAACGGCGTGGTCACTGCGCTGATCGTGTACTTCTGCTACCTGCTGTCCACCTACCGTGGCATCCCCACGGTGCTGGTGATCATGAGCGTGCTGATTGGCCTGTACACCTTCATCATGAACCGCACGGTGATCGGCCGCTGGGTGTACGCGGTGGGCGGCAACCTCAAGGCCGCGCGGCTGTCGGGCATCAACACCGCGCGCGTGACCTTCTTCGCCTTCGTCAACATGGGCGTGCTGGCGGCGGTGGCGGGGCTGATTTTCGTCGCGCGCCTGAACAGCGCCACCCCGCGCGGCGGCACCGGCTTTGAACTGGACGTGATTGCCGCGGTGTTCATCGGCGGCGCCTCGGCCTCCGGCGGCGTGGGCAAGGTGGTGGGCGTGGTGATTGGCGCGTTCATCATGGGCGTGCTGAACAACGGCATGTCGATCATGGGCATCGGTATCGATTACCAGCAGATGATCAAGGGGGCGGTGCTGCTGGCCGCCGTGTTCGTGGACGTTTACCAGAAGAACAAGGGCTGAGGCCATGGACGACAAGACCGTCAAGCATATCGTGATGTGGAACCTGGCGGGGGACACCCCGGAGCGCAACCGCCAGGCGTGCCAGTTGGTCAAGGAGCAGTTCGAAGGGCTGGCGGGGTTGATTCCGGGGCTGTTGAAAATAGAAGTAGGGGTGGACTTCAGCCGTATCGACTACGCCTGCGACGTGGTGCTGTACAGCGAGTTCGCCTCGGCCCAGGCCCTGGCAGCGTACGCCAGCCACCCCGAGCACCTGCGGGTGAAGCGCGTGCTGGGCGATTGCCGCATTGCGCGGCACCAGGTGGATTACGTGGTGTAAAGGAAAGCCCCGTAGCAGCGGCCGCAAGGCCGCGTGCTGGCCATCACGGCTGCGCCTGGTTCAACGCATACGGCCCCTCACGCAACTCACGGCGCACGTAATCAATACACACCCGCACCTTGGCCGACTGGTCGGTGCGGGCCACGGTTACCGCCCACACATCCGCCGGCTGGCTCCATTTCGACAGCACCCGCACCAGGCGGCCGTCGCCCAGTTGCTGCTGCACATTCCAGTCCGCCATCATCACGATGCCGTGCCCGGCCAGGCACCAGCGCAACGCCACCTCGCTGTCATTGGACGCCAGGCTGCCCGTCACGTTGACCGTTTCCCAGCGGTCGGGCCCCTTGAGCTTCCACGTGCCGAACGGCTCGTCGCGGTCGCGGAACACCATGCAGTCATGGTTGGCGAGGTCTGTAGGCGTGCGCGGCCGGCCGTGCCGTTCCAGGTACGCGGGGCTGGCGCACAGGATGCGCGGGGTGCTGGCGATGTGATGGGGGATCAGCCCCGGTTCTTCCACCTCGCCTACGCGAATGTCGATGTCGAAGCCTTCCTCGATCAGGTCCACCCGCCGGTCCATCAGTTCCAGCCACACCCGCAGGCCCGGGTGGGCCTGCTGCAGCGCGCTAATGATCGGTGCGATATGCCGCCGGCCCAGGCGCTGGCTGGAACTGACCCGCAGCGCCCCCGTGGGTTCGGCCCGCGCGCCGGCCAGTTGTTCTTCCAGTGCGCGCGCCTGCTCCAGCAGCGCCTGGGCGTACTGGTACACGGTGGTGCCGGCTTCCGAGATTTTCACCTTGCGGGTGGTGCGGTGCAGCAGTTTCACCCCCAGCGCCGTCTCCAGCTGCTTGATGCGCTTGCTCACCGACGCCTGGGTAACGCCGCTGGCCTGGGCGGCACCGAGGAAACTGGCGTGGCGCACCACCAGGCAGAACAGCTGCAGGTCGCGCAGGGGGACGTCGTTGAGCACCGTGAAGGTCCTTGTCGGCGGGTGAGGGTGGTCATCATAACGCAGCGCACTTGCGGGGAATTGGCGCAGGGGGTGGAATTAACACAAAGTCCACAATGGAATAAATGCAACGCATTGATTTGTATGGTTAATGACGATTTTTAGCGCTGTGTGGGCGCGCCTGTGGGCAGCGTGCAGTGGGCTGATTGGCAGGCGGCGATTTGACCGCCCGCCAGGCGGGTTTCACCATTCGCCGCACACGACATTGGCCCGCTACAAAGGACGCACAGATGAAATTCGGATGGTGTGGCACCCTCGACAAAGCCCTCGACATGGCCGCCGCCGGCCTGGACTACATCGAGGTGCAACTGGTGCCGTTGAACCTTGAAGATGACGCCGCGTTTGCCGCGGCCAAACAGCGCATCCGCGACCTGCCCCTGCCGGCGCTGGCCTCCAGCTACCTGTTCCCGCGCGACTTCAGGATAGTCGGCCCGCAGCGCGACGAGCCGCGCAACCGCCGCTACTTCGAGCGTGTAGTGCAGCTGCTGGCGCTGGCCGGCACGCGCATCGTGGTGCTGGGCAGCGGCTGGACCCGCGACATCCCGCCCGGCTGGAGCCGCGCCCAGGCCGAAGACCAGTTCGCCCACACCCTGGGCTGGTGCGCCGACCTGCTGCAAGGCGGCCCCACCACGCTGGTGATAGAGCCGCTGAACCGCAGCGAATCGAACCTCATCAACAGCGTGGGTGAGGGCGTGCAACTGGCGCGGCGCGTGAACCGCAACGAAGTACGCGGCCTGGCCGACTTCTACCACATGGACCAGGAGCGCGAGCCCCTGGCCGAGGTCGGCGCCTACCCCGGCTGGCTGAGCCACGTGCACTTGGCCGACACCGGTCGCCGCAACCCCGGTACCGGCCAGTACGACTACGACAGCTTCTTCCGCCACCTGCAGGCGGGTGGCTACCAGGGCCTGCTGAGCAGCGAATGCAGCCTGCCCGAAGGCGCCGACCCGGTGCAGGCCATGCACGAAAGCGTCACCTTCCTGCGCCAAAAATGGCAAACAGCCCCACCGCTGGCGCAGCCTTAGGCGGCTGCTACAGCTTGTGGGAGCTGGCTTGCCAGCGAGCTGTTGGGGCCATAAAAGCTCGCTGGCAAGCCAGCTCCCACAAGACAGTCGTTGTTACGGGGGGGCGACACAACCCTTAACACTCCTTTGATTGCCACTGCCTGGGTGCAGCCGTACCCTGCGCACCATCTTCGAACCATCGAAGACCAGGTTTGACGACCTGCACCAAGAAACCTGCAGCACCATACCGCTTGTTTCAGGCATCGACGCCTGAGATAAGTGTTATGGCAGCTGCGTGTGGGAGGCCTTCGGGCCTGCCGGTCTTGGCCGGTTCGTCAACCTGCACGCAGCTGCCACCCAAAACTCAACAACAAGGCCGACGGCCAATGGGCCAGGCATCTGCTGGTGAGCGAAAGCGGCGCGCTGCCGGCAACGTCGGCCATGTGCACGCAGGCAGGCGAGGTGAAGGTGTTGTATTGGCAGGATGAGGCGTGGGTGCAGTTGAAGGACATGCCCGCGGTGCTGACCCGCAGCCGCCCGGCGAAGGCGCAGTGGTGGCGGGCGTTCCTGAAGCAGCAACTGTCTGTTGGGCACCTGTAGGAGCGGGCTGTGCCCGCGAAGCAGACGCTGCAGTATTTCAGGCCCTGCGCGGTAAGGCCTTCGCGGCCACAGGCCGCTCCTACAGCGGGCCAGGTTGACCTGAACGTTTGCCTGAAACCACGATGATGTAGCAGCTGCCGAAGGCTGCGTCCGGCGGCGGGCCTGCTGAACCAAATTGGCCAGGCCGCAGCCTTCGGCAGCTGCTACGGGTGGGCCTCCATCACCGTGGTGCCAAGCCGTCGAACAGCATCTGTGTCATCTGCCGCACTCGCGCCTGGTGCGCGGCAAGGTTCGGTGGGTCTTCCTGCACCAGCCGCATGAACTGCATCGAGCTGTAGTCGTTGAGGAAGTACGCCACGAAATCCACGTCGATGGCCTGGCTCAACAACTGGCGCGCCTGCAGGTCGCGCAGCAGCCGCGCTATCTCTTCCACCAGCCGCGCGTTCAGCGGCAGCACGGTCGCAGGCTTGGGCCCCACCAGCCCCAGTGGCAGCAGCTCGCGCCAGATGCTGGGCGGCAGCACCTGCAATTCGTGTTGCACGATCAGCGCTTCCAGGTGGCACATGGCGTCCACGGCGTTCTCGAACGCCGGCATCGACAGCTGCGCATCGGTGACGGCGCGCAGGTCGGCCTGTTCCACCACTGCCAGCAGAATGTCCTGCTTGCTGCCGAAGTAATTGAACACCGTGGGTATCGATACCCCGGTGCGGTCGGCTATCTGCTCGACCGTGGTGGCGGCGAAACCCTGGTCGTCGAACAAGGCCAGCGCCGCTTCCAGGATGGCCTCCCGGCGCTGCTGTTTCTGCCTTTCACGCAATCCGCTCATGCCGTCTCCCGCCCCCCGAAGGTTTAAGTGCTTGATTCTAATCGAAGGATTAGTCGAGGCAAACATTTTATTTGACTAAAACGTTTTATCGCAATAAAACTATTCCCATCACGACAGAGGGAAGCGTTCATGACCACCGATTTTCACCAGGCCTTGCGCAGCGCCTACGCTGCCACCGACGCCGAGCCGCACCCGGCGTTGATGCAGGGCTTCCCGCCGCAGCCAGCGGCGCGCGTTACCTGGCGCAACTTCATGCAGCCGCCGTATAACCGCTGGGCGTTCTTGAACCTGGGCCGTATTCGCCCCAGCATCAGCGTCACCCGGGGGCAGGCGCCGGCGCAGCCACTGCCGCAAGGCGAGCCGCAGCTTGAAGCGTTCCAGTTCCAAAGCGCCTCCGGGGCGAGCGTTGGGTTGCAGGAACACCTGCAGGCCAGTTGCACCGACGGCTGGCTGGTGATGAAGGCGGGCGCGGTGGTGCAGGAGCAATACTTCAACGGCCACGCGCCGATGAAGCGGCACATCATGTTCTCGGTGACCAAGTCGCTGATCGGCCTGCTGGCCCAGGACCTGGTGCGCCAGGGTGTGCTCGACGAGCACAAGCTGGCGGCGGCCTACGTGCCGGAGCTGGCGGGCAGCGCCTTCGGCGACGCCACGGTGCGGCAGCTGCTGGACATGGCGGTGGCCATCGATTACGAAGAGGTCTACGACGACCCGCGCTCGGGCAGCTCGCAGTTCGGCTACGCCTGCGGCCTGACGCTGCCGCCCGCCGACGTGCAGGCAGCTTACCAATCGCTGTACGAATACCTGCCCGCCACCCGCAAGAAGGGCGAGCACGGTGGCTTCTTCCACTACGTCACCGCCACCACCGAGGCCCTGGCCTGGGTGATGGAGCGCGCCAGCGGCGTCAGCTGCGCGCAACAGTTGAGCACGGTGTGGCAGGGCCTGGGCTGTGACCGCGACGGTTTTTTCATCGCCGACCCCTGGGGCCGCAACGTCGCCGGCGCCGGCTTCAACGCCACCCTGCGCGACATGGCCCGCTTCGGCGCCATGCTGCTGGCCGGCGGCCAGGGCCTGCTGCCGCGGCAGGTGATCGACAACGTGCTGGCCGGCGGCGACCCGGCGGTGTACGCCGCCAACCCGGCGTTCGCGCAGTGGAGCCCCGGTGCCACCTACCGCAGCCAGTGGTACGTGTACCCCGGCGAGGCGCTGCTGGCGGTGGGCATCCATGGCCAGTACCTTTACGTGGATTTCAGCCGCCAGGTGGTCATCGTCAAGCAGTCCTCGCTGCCGGTGGCCGAGAGCGTGCTGGACGTCGACACCCTGCGCCTGATCCGGGCGCTGGCAACCGCGCTTCAACCCTGACCTTTGCTGGAGTCTTTCGATGAAACGCTTGTTATCCGCAAGCCTGGCCGGGCTGTTGTGCGCGGTGGCGGGGCTGGGCGCCCGGGCCGAACCCATCGGCGGCCAGTTGCACATCTACAACTGGATCGAGTACCTGCCCAAGGACGTGCTTGAAGACTTCAAGCAGCGCACCGGCATCGAGGTGATCTACGACATCTTCGACAGCCCGCAAACCCTGGAAGCGCGGCTGCTGACCGGCAACTCCGGCTACGACGTGGCGTTCCCCAGCAGCAGCCAGCTGCCGACGCTGATCAACTCGGGGGCGGTGTTGCCGCTGGCCCGCCAGCAACTGCCGAACTGGCAGCAGCTGGACCCGGTGCTGATGCACCAGCGCGAAGGCCTGGACCCGGGCAACCGCTTTGCCGTGCCGTACCTGTGGGGCAGCACGCTGCTGGGCTACAACAAGGCCAAGGTCGAGGCGGTGCTGGGCAAGGGCGTGGACATGCGCGACTACGACCTGCTGTTCAAGCCTGAGAACATCGCCAAGCTCAGCCAGTGCGGGGTGGCCATCCTCGACAGCCCCAGCGAGGTGTTCCCCATCGCCCTCCATTACCTGGGCCTGAACCCCAGCAGCACAAACCCTGCGGACTACGACAAGGCCACCGCGCTGTTGCAGTCGATACGCCCGTACGTGCGCTACTTCAACTCGGCCAAGTACCCGCAAGACCTCGCCAACGGCGATATCTGCGTGGCGCTGGGCTGGTCGGGCGGCATGCTGGCGGCGCGCAACATGGCCAAGGCGGCGCACAACGGCAATGACATCGGCCTGGCCTTGCCACGGCAGGGCACGCTGATGTGGTCCGACGACATGGTCATTCCCAAGGGCGCAAAGAACCTGGTGCAAGCCCATGCCTTCATGGACTTTCTGCTGCAGCCGGCGGTGATCGCCCGCGTCAGCAACGAGATCGGCTACCCCAACCCCAACCCGGCCAGCACGCCGCTGATAGACCCGGCGTTGCGCGCCGAGGAAAACCTGTTCGTGCCGGACAAGGACCGCGGGCTGCTGTTCCAGATAGAGCCGCCGTCGTTGAAGGTGCAGCGCCTGATCACGCGCTTTTGGAACCGCATCCGCTCGGACGTCTGACCGCGTTCACCCGCTAACCAGCAAGGCCGGCTTCCTGAGCACGGCCCGGGAACCGCTGCACCCGCAACATTCACACACCAAAAACAAAACAGCTGTCGCTTGAACTTTTCTGCCATTTCAAACAAAACAACGGAGCAGAAGTACATGAACAAGTGGGTATTCGTGGCCGTGGGGCTCGCCAGTGCGAGCGTCACGTTGCCAAGCCAGGCCTTTGACCTGACACCGGAGGTGATGCTCAACGTCGACGCCACCGCCGCCAGTGACTACCGGGTGGGCGGCTTCTCGCTGACCCAGGGCAACCCGGCGCTGTTGACCGCGGCCACCCTGGTGCACAAGCCCAGCGGGCTGTTCGCCGGGGTGTTCACCACCAACGTCGATTTCGGCACGGCCACGCGCCGGGAGTTCGACTACTACGCCGGCATTGCCCGGCCCCTGAGCCAGAACACGCGCTTTTCCCTGGCCTACGTGGCCTACGACTACCCCAAGGACAGCTGGGTGAACTTCAACGAATGGATCGGCACGTTCGGCGTCTACGGCGCCACGCTGGGCTTCAAGTATTCCAGCAACCTGCAGAACCCGCCGGCACGCCAGGCCCTGGCCGCGCAGCTGGCGCCCTATGGCGTGGTGATCAAGCCGCGCGACAACGACCGCTTCATCACCTGGGTCGAGTACAACGTGCCGCTGCCTTACCAGACCCTGCTCAACCTGCGCTACGGCTACACCGACACCCACGATGACCAGGCGTACCAGGCCGGCGACGGCTCGTTCCGCAGCACCTACCGCGACTGGGGCGTGTCATTGAGCAAGCCGTTCCTGGGCCTGCTGTGGAAGGCGGCCTACATCGATACCGACCTGTCCAGGGCCGAATGTTATTCGGCGTTCGGCAGCGCCGGCGATTGTTCCGCCACGGTAGTGGCGTCCGTGACCAAATCTTTCTAAGCCGTTTTTCATTGTGCAGGTCGAGGCCTTCAATGTTCGCGAAAAAATTCAATCACATCACCTGTGCGCTGGCCCTGTCGCTGCTGGCAAGCGTGGCCGTGCAGGCCGCCGAACCCGGCGCCCAGGAGGGGCCGGCGCGCAGCTGGCAACCGTTCTGGGGCAAGCGCGTGACCGGCTACCTGGCCGCCGCCGACGGCACCCAGTTGCGCTATTCGGTGCTGCTGCCCAAGGGCGAAGGGCGCTTCCCGGTGGTGGTGCGCTACAGCGGCTATGACTCGGGCAGCATCGGCGGCCCGGCGTACCTGCAAGACAACGAAACCTTCTCGGTGGCCACCGACAAGCAATTGGTGGAGCAGGGCTACGCGGTGATGGGCGTGCAGGCCCGTGGCACCGGTTGCAGCCAGGGCACCTTCGACTTCCTGGGCCCGGCCTATGGCCTGGACGGCCGCGACGCGGTGGAGTTCGCCGCCGCGCAACCCTGGTCGAATGGCGATATCGGCATGTTCGGCTGGTCGTGGTCGGGCATGTCGCAGTTGATGACGGCCGCAGCCCAGCCACCGCACCTGAAGGCCATCGCCCCCGGCATGGTGATTGGCGATGCGCGCAGCGACAGCTGGGCGCCGGGCGGGGTGCCGAACCAGGCGTTCACTACCTCGTGGCATTGGTTCGTGGACATGCGCTGGGACGCCGTGAAGGCCAGCGCCAGGGCGGAAAACGATGAGCGCTGCCTGGCCCAGGTCACCCAGAACCAGGCCAGGGTGGTCAGTACCTCGCTGATGTACAACCTGCTGCGCCACCCGCTGCGCGACGCCTGGGCCAACCAGCGCAGCCCGCGCGAGCAGGCCGGGCGCATCAAGGTGCCGGTGCTGTCCATGCACAGCTGGCAGGACGAGGCGGTGCTGGCCCGCGAAGGTTATTACCAGGAGCGCCTGGACCCCAAACAGCTGTGGCTGGTGGAGTCCAGCGGCGGCCACAACCTGTATGAGTCCGAGCGTTTTCGGCAGAAGCTGATCGCCTTCCTCGACCACTTCGTCAAAGGCAAGGCCAACGGCTTCGAGCACAGCCCCCGGGTGGAAGTGTGGCAGGAAACCGTGGCCGACAAGCGCGACGGCGGCCGCCATGAACCCAATGAAACCGCGCGGCCAGGCTGGACCATCGAGCGCGGTCATTTCCCCCTGGCGGTGCAGCCGGTGACCTTCGCCCTGGGCGAGCACGGCAGCCTGGTGGAGAACGGGCAGGGCGGCGGCGCGCCCGACAGCTACAACTACCCCATCCCCGGCCCGGAGGTGAACACCTACCTCAACGACAACGCCTGGGGCGCGCAGCACCCGGTGTGGAAGCAGGGCAGCCTGGCCTACACCAGTGCGCCACTGCAGCGTGACCTGCTGACCTACGGCACCGCCAGCGCCGACCTGTGGTTGACCACCTTCCTGGCGCCGGACACCGACCTGCAGGTGACCGTCACCGAGGTGCGCCCCGACGGCCAGGAGGTGTTCGTGCAGCGCGGCTGGCTGCGCATGTCGCTGCGCAAGCTGGATGAGGCGCGTTCCACCGCGCTGCGCCCCTGGTTGCTGGACGACCCGGACGGCATCCAGCCGATGCTGCCCAACGTGCCCGCCCTGGGCCGGGTGGAAATACCGCCGTTCTCGCACCCGTTCCGCAAGGGCTCGCGCCTGCGCCTGTGGGTGGACACGCCGTCCGGCACCGGCGGCTATGGCTTCGATTACTTCTCCATTCCCAGCCGCAACAGCGTGCTGCACGACGCCGCGCACCCGTCGCGCCTGGTGCTGGGCGAACTCCCTGGGGTAGCGGTGCCAGCGGCCAGGCCGGCCTGTGGCGCGCTGCTCAAACAACCTTGCCGTCCCGACCCTTTGAACTGAGGAAACACCATGCTTAGCACTTTCAAGACCCTGACCGGTATCGCCTTCGCGGCTGTCCTGGCTGCGCCAGCCATGGCCGCTGAACTCAAGGAGCGCATCCCCGACCGCCTGACCCACGAGCTGGTGATGCAGATCGACGTCCAGCTGGGCCCGCAGGAAGACATGGGCAAGGGCGCGGATGGCGCGCGCATCAACTACCCGATCATCGGCGGCACCTTCACCGGCAAGGGCATGAAGGGCACCGTGGTGCCCGGCGGCGCCGACATGTCGGTAACCCGCGACGACGGCGTTACCCACATCAACGCCCTGTACCGGCTGAAGACCGACGACGGCCAGGTGATCATCATCAACAACGCCGGCATCTGGCGCCTCAACGAGTCGGGGCTGGCGAAGAAGGCCAAGGGCCTTGCGATCAAGGACATGCAGGAAAGCGACTTCTACTGCCGCACCGTGCCGTCGTTCAAGACTTCGCCGGGTGCTCATGCGTGGCTGAACGACTACATCTTTACCGGCACCATTGATGGCATCAGCGAGCATGAGGTGCTGATCAGCGTGTACCGCGTGGGCGGCCAGTAACGTCCCGGACGCGGCCTGCGGCCGCTGCTACAGGGAATGTCTGAATACAACGCCGTTTTTTGCCCCCTGTAGCAGCGGCCGCAGGCCGCGTCCAGGCACTACGAAGCCACCCCCGCCAACGCCTGCGCGCAGCACGCCTGCAGAATCTCGTCCGCCAGCGCCGAATCGTCCGGGCACGCCCTGGACAGCAGAAGGGCGCCCACCAGATGCGCCATCTCATTGATGCGCCTGGCCCGCGCAGCATCATCTTCCGCCTTCTCCAGCGAGCGCTCGATCGCTTGCCCAAACACCGCCTTCACCTCCGCCGGCTGGCGCGACGCATCGGCCGACAGCGCGGCAATGGTGCAGCCATCGCCGGGCCCGTCACGGTGCTCGCGCGACAGATACTGTTTGATCAACGCCGCGCGCTCGGCCGTGCCGGTGCGCGCCTCGGCCTGGGCAAAACCGCAGGCCGCGGCCTCGGTCATCAGGTCGGCCTTGGAGCGGAAATGCTTGTAGAAGCCGCCATGGGTAAAGCCTGCAGCGCCCATCAGATCAGCCACGCTGACGCCGTCGTAGCCGCGTTCGCGGAACAGGGTGGCGGCGGTTGCGACGATGTGCGCGCGGTTGGCCTGCGCCTGGGCCTTGGTGACCTTCATGTTCGTGCCTGCACAAATGGGGGGGTGACTGCCCGTCAGTATACATTGATGTTGGTTGACATTAAAACACTTGACGGTTTAGATTTCAGTCATCATCATAAATTCAACGCTAACCCAGCATGTCCATCCCAGGAGCAGGACCTCATGAGCAAGCTTCCAGCTGTTTTGATTACCGGTGCGTCCAGCGGAATCGGCGCCACCTACGCACAACGTTTCGCCAGCCGCGGCCACGACCTGGTCCTGGTGGCCCGCAACAAGGAGCGCCTGGATGCCCTGGCGGCCCACTTGCGTGACGAAAGCGGCGTGAACATTGAGGTGGTGCAGGCCGACCTGACCCAGGCCCAAGACCTGGCGCGCGTGGAACAACGTCTGGCTGAAGACGCCACCATTGGCGTGCTGATCAACAACGCCGGCGCCGGGCAGTCGGGTGGTTTCACCCAGCAATCCGCCGCCGCCATCGACAGCCTGCTGGCCCTCAACGTGACAGCGGTCACCCGCCTGGCAGCCGCCATCGCCCCGCGCCTGGCGCAGGCGGGCGAGGGCAGCATCGTCAACATCGGCTCGGTGGTGGGGCTGGCCCCGGAACTGAACATGACCGTCTACGGCGCCACCAAGGCCTTCGTGCTGTTCCTGTCCCAGGGCCTGCACCTGGAGCTGGGGCCCAAGGGCGTGTATGTGCAGGCGGTGCTGCCCGCCGCTACCCGCACCGAAATCTGGCAGCATTCGGGCATCGACATCACTACCTTGCCCGAGGTGATGGAAGTCGAGGACCTGGTGGACGCCGCACTGGTGGGCTACGACCGCCGCGAACTGGTCAGCATTCCGCCGCTGCACGTAGCCGAGCGCTGGGATGCACTGGATGGCGCGCGGCGGTTGCTGCTGGGTGACTTGCGCCAGGCGCAGCCGGCCGAGCGTTATCGGGTAGCGGGGTAGGGTCCCCGGTTCAGTCAATGCTCACGGCGGTATCGTGGTCGTAAGGAGGCGCTGTGCCGGCTTCACTCAACATGTATTGCCGGCACTGTTCGAAGACCCGTCGGGCAAGCGCGGCATCGTGTGCCCATAGCAGCTTGTAGGCGCGCAAGCAGCTGCAATGCGGCAGGTTGGGTTCGGTCATTTTGGCAATGAGCTGCAGGTCCGAGGCGCTGGCGGTGCCTTGGGCCTGCGCCAGTAGGGCGGGGCCGAACACGGCCAGCATGCGCGCGCGGTCGCGGTGCAGTTGTTCGCGATCATTGAGCCCGAAGAAGTCGATGATGATCTGCCCGCGCAAGCGTCCGGGGCCATCGGCCTGGGCTGGAACTGCAACGGTGGCAATGAACGTGATCAGTGTTTCCGGGTCTTCGGTCTCGGTGCCGATGGGATAGCACAGGTACGGCGCTTCCGCCGAGAGCTCGACTGTCGTTGTATTGACCGCGCCACGCGGGCCTGCGACGGGGAAATAGTTGAGTTTGAACGTGGTGTTGCACACCTTGCAGGACGCGGCATAGTTGAGCGGGTCGTAGGCAAGCCAGAAGTAGAACGTGTTCATCACAGACACGGCGCCCGGCGGTACCGCCACCGTCCGGCAGCTGGAAGAGCATGTGTACGGCAGAAGCATGGAGCAACTGCTGTTGTCCTCCTACTTCGGCATGCAGACCACGCGCCCGGAGTCCTTCCAGGAAGACGGCGAACAACTGTTCCGCAAGGCTGCCGAGGGCGACGCGAACGCCGCACTGGATTTCCTGGCCCAGCTTACCCAAGCCAATCCCCCAGAAAGCACCCGCAGCTCGCCTATCCAGTAGCGATGGGAGACGCAGCACCGGCAGGTGGTGGCGTGTGCAACCCTGGACACCGCGCGGTCAGGGTTGCCGTCCACGGAAGTTTCCCGGTCGATCGCCGCCAGGCAGTTGTTGTGGGCCGATTATCAGCAGCGCAAATTTTCGCGTAACCGCAGCAATCTGCGCGAAGACAGTTGTGGTTACGGGAATTTTGGGTCAGCGCTTGTGCGCCTCCATATACCGCCGCAGCAGCTGATTGATGCGGGTCTGGTAACCACTGCCCTGATCCTTGAACCACTCGAGCACATCGACGTCGAGACGTATTGTGACGGCTTGTTTGGGCGGTACGCGCAGCTCTGCATTTTTGAAAAAAGCATCGTCCAGCTCCGGGATGTCTGATGTGTCGATTTGCTCATCGGTTTGGGCTGCGAGCCGCTGCCAATCAGTTTTTGATGCTTTGGACATAGCGTTTTGCCTCTTGCCGGGTGGCCCGGCGTGCCGAAATGATTCGAATGATCCCTTGGCGTCGCTCGGTATGAACCACCACGCTGATAAATGTTCGTAGCGCCCCCATGCTGATCCAGCGCTCCTCCAGGTAGCCGAAACGGTCGTCACGCATCGTCAAAAGTGGATGGCTGAATAATTCCGCGACATCGTTGAAATCTATACCGTGTTTTTGCAGGTTGACTTGGTTCTTTTCTTCGTCCCACTCAAATTCCATGAGTAGAACTGTCGTTACGATTGTACATACAGTATCCTCTTTTTGCAGAGGCGGATACCCATCCGCCTGCCAGAATCAGGCGGACGTTATTGCCCCGGGAGTAGTGGGGCAAGTGTAAAAACCGTGGAAACGACAGTTTCAGATGGCTCTTACATCGTTGTCCGCCTTGGTCCTACCCACATCGGCGTTAACTACACGTAGCAGCGGCACGAGGCCGCTTCACAGCCCCTGGCGTGGGTCCCGGAAATGAGCGTGGCTCAAAGGTTCGTTGAGCTACGCTCAGTAATCCGCTGATGGCCACCTCGGTAAACTCGCCGATGCATTCCTTCACCCAGGCCAGGAGCCCTTCATGCACATTAGCCGCGCCAACCTGGCCGATTTCGTCTATTTCCTGGCCATTGCCCGCCACCAGAGCTTCAGCCGCGCGGGCCTGGAGGTGGGTATCAGTGCCTCGGCGCTCAGCCATGCGATGAAAGGCCTGGAGGCGCGGTTGGGCGTGCGCCTGCTGAACCGCACCACGCGCAGCGTGACCCTGACTGCGGCCGGTGAGGAATTGCACGGCATGATCGACGGCCCCATAGAAACCATCGGCCAGGCCATGGAGACGCTCAACCGCTTTCGTGACGAGCCGGCGGGGCGCATTCGCCTGAATGTCCTCAGCGATGGCGCCGACCTGCTGTTGGGCCCGGTACTGCCGGTGTTCAACGACCGTTACCCGCAGGTGGAGGTCGACCTGACCGTGACCAACCGCATGGTTGACGTGATCGGCGGTGGCCACGACGCCGGCATCCGCTACGGCGGCACGGTGCCCGAGGACATGATCGCCCAGCGGCTGTCGCCGGACATTCGCTGGGTGGTGGTGGGCTCGCCCAACTACTTGCGGCGTTTCGGCGTGCCGCTGCACCCGGCGGACCTGGCGGCGCACCGCTGTTTGCGCATCCGCCTGGGCAACGACCGCATGTACGAATGGGAATTCGAACGCGGCAGCGAGCAGTTGGCGGTGGCGGTACCCGGCGCCGTTACCATCGACGAGACGCGCGTGGGCGTCGCCCTGGCCCGGCATGGTGCGGGGCTCATGTACGTGCCCGAACCGGTGGTGGCGCCGTGGGTGCAGGCCGGGGAACTGGTGCGGGTGCTGGATGACTGGGCCAGCGTTGCGCCGGGCTTTCATCTGTATTATTCCAGCCGACGGCAGTTGCCAGTGGGGCTGCGGCTGTTGATCGAATTGATTCGCGAGTTGCAGCCGTTGGGCGCGGTGTGAGCGATGCAGGCAACGCGGTTTCTGTAGCAGCGGCGGGGCGGCAGGCCGCGTTCAGGGCGCCGCGCTTTTCCAGGCCCACCGCGGTGTGCCCGGACGCCGCCTTCGGCAGCTGCTACAGGGCGCGCGCAATTCGCTGATCGCGTCGTCTGCATCGCGGCCAAGGCCGGCTCCTACCACGAACGGTGTAGGAGCCGCCTTTAGTCGCGACGCAGGCAACGCGGTTTCAAGACAGTTGCTGCTACAACCCCTGTAGCAGCGGCCGCAAGGCCGCGTCCAAGGCGCCGCGCAGGTAGCGATTGAAGCTGATGCAACGCGGCACCTTTTTCGTGGGCAGAGCCCACGTCCACAAGACCGTTACTGTTATCGGGCCCGCAGCTTCGCGTGCGCCGGGTGCCTTGGTCCTGGTCTGCTAACCCGCGTACAGCCGCCACCCATATTGCCAACACCGTAAGCCAAACGCGCCGCGCATCCTTCAGCCTGGCGGCAGCGGCTACGCGAAGATGCGCCCAGCACTCTGCGCAACGCCCCAATGGCACATTGATGAGTAACACTCATCAGATCATCCCATTTCCCCCCGGTACTCAGGTCTTTTCCTGTTGCGTAGTGTGAGCCGCATTTACGGCATCCCTCGCCAGCTGGCGGGATGCCGCCGCGCCACATTGATCACACTCCAACAAAGGCAACTTCCATGATTCTCGAATTTGAAAACCAGGTGGCCCTGGTCACCGGCGCCGCTTCCGGCATAGGCCTGGCCACCGCCAAGGCGTTCGCCGCGGCAGGCGCCGCCGTGGCCCTGGTGGACATGAACGGCGAGGCCGCGCGCGCCGAGGCCGAGCAGCTCAACGCCGCAGGCCTCAAGGCCATCGCCATCCAGTGCGACGTAGCGGACATCGCCCAGGTAGAGGCGATGGTCAAACAGACCGTGGCCGAACTGGGCCGCCTGGACGCCGCGTTCAACAACGCCGGCATCCAGAACCTGCTCGCCGAAACCGCCGACGCCAGCGTCGAGGACTACGACCGGGTGATGTCGGTGAATCTGCGCGGCGTGTGGGCCTGCATGAAGTTCCAGCTGCAGCACATGCGCGCGCAGGGCAGTGGCAGCATCGTCAACTGCTCTTCCCTGGGCGGCCTGGTGGGCGGTGCCGAGCGCGCCAACTACCACGCGGCCAAGCACGGCGTGCTCGGCCTGACCAAGAGCGCGGCGCTGGAATACGCGGCGCGCAACATTCGCGTGAACGCCGTGTGCCCAGGCCTGATCTGGACGCCCATGGCCGACCAGATGGTGGCGAGCGGGCAGGGCGAAGCCCTGGAAGGCATGGTCAAGAGCATCCCCATGGCCCGCCACGGCCGCCCCGAAGAGATCGCCGACGCGGTGCTGTGGCTCAGCAGCCGCCGCGCCAGTTACGTCACCGGCCAGTCCATCTCGGTGGACGGCGGCTTCATCATGCGTTGATTGAGAGGTAGCGAACATGAACCAGCAGCATACCGATTGCCAGCCATCGCTGGACGACCTCGAAAGCGTGTCACCTGCGCTGCGCCATTTCACCTCGACCCTGGTGCAGGGCACCCTGTGGAGCAACCCCGACCTGAACCCGCGCGACCGCAGCCTGGTCACCCTGGCCGCCGCCATCGCCCGCA
Organism: Pseudomonas sp. JC1203; assembly: GCF_056175065.1. Lineage (NCBI taxonomy): Bacteria > Pseudomonadati > Pseudomonadota > Gammaproteobacteria > Pseudomonadales > Pseudomonadaceae > Pseudomonas > Pseudomonas sp. JC1203. Next base: position 125,013 of record NZ_JBWCAM010000007.1, on the reverse strand, counting down.
ACCATGCAGTGCAACTGCAGCCGGCGCTTGAACAGGCCTTGCAGCATGGCGTGAAGCCTGCGGAGATATCCGAGGTCATCACCCACCTGGCGTTCTACTCAGGCTGGGGCAACGCCATGGCGGCTGTCCTGCCGGCCAAGGCGCTGTTCGCCCGGTACGGCGTGGCCGCGGCCGAGCTGCCACCGGTGGCCTGCAAGCCGCTGCCGCTTGACGAAGCCGCCGAGCGCCAGCGCGCCACTGCCGTCAACGCCAACTTCGGCGAGGTAGCCCCAGGCGTGGTCAAGTACACCACCGACTGCCTGTTCCTCGACCTGTGGCTGCGCCCGGCCCTGGCGCCGCGCGACCGCAGCCTGGTGACGGTGGCGGCGCTGGTGTGCGCCGGGCAGGTGGCCCAGGTGACCTACCACCTCAACCGCGCCATGGACAACGGCCTGACCCAGGCCCAGGCGGGCGAGCTGCTGACCCAACTGGCGTTCCATGCCGGCTGGCCGAATGTATTTTCGGCCATGCCGGTGTTCAAGGATGTGTTCGCCAGCCGCCACTGATACCGCAGGAGTACATCATGAGAGCACTGACGTTACTGACCACGATGATGACCTGCACGGCGGCCCTGGCCGCTGAAAACTCCGACGAGCAGCGCATGAGCATCGTCAGGAACGGCGAGCAGCCTGCGATCATGGGCGCGCCGGGCAATTTCGTCGGCAACGCGCGCATCGACCCGCTGTTTGCGGCGCGCGCGCCTTCCACGGTGTCGGCGGGGGCGGTGACGTTCCAGCCGGGTGCTCGCTCGGCCTGGCACACCCACCCAATGGGGCAGACCCTGGTGGTAACCGCCGGCACTGGCTGGATTCAACAGGAGGGCGGGCTGAAACAGGTGATCAAGCCCGGCGACGTGATCTGGACGCCGCCCGGCGTGAAGCATTGGCACGGCGCCACGGCGACTACCGGCATGACCCACATCGCGGTCCAGGAGGCCCAGGGCGGCAAGAGCGTGGAGTGGCTGGAACCGGTGACGGACGCGCAATACGAGGCCTCGCGATGAAGCGCTTGAAGGTGGCCGTCACCACCCTTTCGTTGCTGCTGGCGGCCTGTGCCGTTCACCACAACCCCCAAGGCCCCAGCCTGGACGATGTACGCGCCGTATCGCCGGCGCTCGCGCACAACACCCAGGCGCTGCTGCTGGGCGAGGTGTGGCGGCGCCCCGGCCTGTCGCCCCGCGACCGCAGCCTGGTCACCGTGGCGGTGGTGATTGCGCGCAACCAGCCGGCGGAGCTGGCCTTCCAATTGAACCTGGCGCTGGATAACGGCGTAACGCCCGCCGAGCTGTCTGAGACCATCAATCACTTGGCGTTCTACAGCGGGTGGGGCACCGCCACGGCGGCGATTCCGGTCGCCCGGCAGGTGTTTGCCAGCCGCGCGATCACCGTCGCGCAACTGCCGCCGGTGTCGCCGCCGCTGCTGGCGCTGGACCAGGCGTCCGAACAGGTGCGCTCGGCCTATGTCGACAAGCTGGCAGGGCCGGTGTCGCCCGGCCTTGTGCAATACACAAGTTCGGCGCTGTTCCATGACCTGTGGTTGCGGCCTGGCCTCGCGCCCCGGGACCGCAGCCTGGTCACCGTCAGCGCGCTGATTGCCAACGGCCAGATGGGGCAACTGGCTGCGCACCTGAACCGTGCCATGGACAACGGCCTGACCCAGCCGCAGGCCGCGGAGATGCTCACGCAGTTGGCGTTCTACGCCGGGTGGCCGAACGTGTTCACGGCAGTACCTGTGGTCAACGGCGTGTTCGCCAGCCGTCAGCCGGCCCCCGGCAACTCATGAAGGCTGCTCATGACTGCATCCCGTTGTCCCACCTTAATCATGACCAGCTGTTTGGTTAGCATGCTATCAAACGCGTCACGGCCTCCGTGGCACATCGCTTCACCGCTTGAGGAAGTCCCTTCATGAATTACCGCTACCTGGGCCGCAGCGCCCTGAAAGTCTCGCCCCTGTGCCTGGGCGCCATGATGTTCGGCGGCGAAACCGACGAACCCACTTCACGGCGCATCATCGACAAGGCCGCTGCCGGCGGCATCAACTTCATCGACACCGCCGACGCGTATCACGCTGGCCGCTCCGAGGAAATCATCGGCCGGGCCATCGCCGACCAGCGCGACCGCTGGGTGCTGGCCACCAAGTTCGGCTACCCGTCGTCCGCCACCGCCGGGCCCAACGAGCAGGGCCAGTCGCGCAAGTGGATCATGCAGAACGTGGAAGGCGCGCTGAAGCGCATGGGCACTGACTTCATCGATATCCTGTACTTCCACCGCACCCTCACCGATGCGCCGATGGAAGAGGGCCTGCGCGCGGTGGACGACCTGATTCGCCAAGGCAAGGTCCGCTACTACGGGGTGTCCAACTTCCACGCCTGGCGCATCGCCGAGATGGTGCGCATTGCCGATTCGCTGGGTATCCAGCGGCCTACCGTGAGCCAGCCGGTGTACAACATCGTCACCCGCGGCGCCGAGGTCGAGCAGCTGCCGGTGGCCGGCAACTACGGCATCGGCGTGGTGCCGTACAGCCCGCTGGCCCGTGGTGTGTTGAGCGGCAAGTACGGGGTGGATACGCCGCCTGCCGCCGACTCCCGCGCGGGCCGGGGCGACAAGCGTATCCAGCAGACTGAATGGCGCCCGGAGTCGTTGCGCGTGGCCCAGGCCATCGCCGAGCACGCGGCGGCGCGGGGCACTACCTCGGTGGCGTTCGCGATTGCCTGGGTGCTGAAGAATCAACTGGTCAGCGCCGCCATTGCCGGGCCGCGGACCGAGGCGCATTGGGATAGTTATATGCAGGCACTGGCGCTTGAACTGGGGCCGGACGACGAGAAGCTGGTGGACAGCCTGGTGGTGCCGGGGCATGCCTCGACCCACGGCTTTACCGACCCTAATTACCCGGTGGAAGGCCGATGGCTGAAGTGATCTGACTGCCGTGGTTTATTAACGCGCCCTGTTGGTCAGGGCGTTTTATTGGGTGTTGGAGAAAGAGTCGATATTGATGTTTCAGTGAAAATTTATTGTTGGTTGAGGGGGTTGTGTTTGTCGTTTTTTAATAGTGAGTCCGCTGATCGGGAATGTCTTCAAGTTTGAGTTGGTAGTGGAGAATTCGCAACGGTGCAGCTATTGATAATGAAGGGTTAGTTGCTGTTTATCTCTTCTTTAATCAGAGGGCTTGCCATGAGCAGTGTTCGCTCGGTGTTGATGTTGACCTGTTTTTCGTTGAGCGCCGCCTGCAGCTCACCAGACATCAGCTACCGGCCACTTCGCGAGCCGCCAGGCGACGACGAACATGCCCCCAAGACCACTTCTGCCGTAGACCCGGCTGCCGGCGAATACGTGTTTGCGCTGCGCCGCTCTTCCATACTGTTTCCGGCACCCGCGGCTAAAAAAACCGATGAAACAGTGGCGGGGACGTTTAAGATTGTTTGCCCGGCGCCAGCCGGCAAAGCCAATTCGGAACCGTCCTGGAAAAGTTGCTTGTGGGGAACAGCACCTGTCGTCGTGCCGCAACCCAGCCCTCCGGATTTATATGTAATGCGGCCCATAGGTGGCATCAGCTTGCAGACGGCCTACAGTGATGCTGACCCCTTGTTATTGACGTCGGTCAGTGTCAATTATAAAAACCCCACCACTGAAGGCATTAGCCGAGTGGGCGGTGAAGCGGCGACTGGGTTCGCCTTGGCCGGTGTGCCAGGGGCTATTACTGTTACATTGGTCTCGGAAGTTATTAATCATGTCCAGAAGACCTATAACCTCGTCACGCCGGCTTGGAACCTCGACGTCGACCTGCGGCCCCTACCCGATCAAGGCATGACTCGCTTGAATCAATTGAAAACGAGGTTGCGAGCCAGCAAGAGCCTCGTTTGTTCGGATGATTCGGACCTGCCTTCGAAAGACGTGGCTGCGAGCCTGCAGCTGCCTGCAGACACCCAGCAATCCATGCTCTTGCCGGTGGAGCTGAAGCGCAGCCTGCCCGTGGCCTCGAACTGCTGGCGGCAATTCCCTCGTGGAGATGAGCCCTTCACCAACAAGGGCTGGTTCTACCGGACCGTTGACCCGGCAAACCCGGGTGGCGGAGCGGGTGATTTCCCGCCCTTGTACAACGCCGTGACCGACCGCGGGCATTTGCCGGCGGCGTTCAGGTTACCAGCGCAGCTCAATGACAAACCCGCGGTGTTCGCCGTGTCAGCCTGCCACTCCGTAGTACTGCAAGTGGCATGGTGGGAGGACCTGGCGGGCCAGGCCGATACACCGCTGCCTGCCACCGAAAAATTGGCCTGGGCCAAAAACTACTCCCTTGCCGTGGCTGACCCGAGCGTGCTGCAAACGCTGACAATCGACAAGTCAGCCCGCAAGATTTCGTTGTTGGCGTGCGGCGCCTACGCCGTCCAGGGGGTGTCCACCACAACCGATGACAGCGCCGCCAATGCATTTTTCAAACAGGCAAAAACTGTGCGTGATGCCCAGAAGGCGTGGGACAAGGACCATCAATAACCCTGGGTGATGCCGGTTGATGTTTGTTCGCCGGGCCCATGACGCGGCCATTCCGGCCGCTCATGTAGCAGCGGCCGCAGGCCGCGTCCCCAGGCGCGCCGCGGTCAGAGAATAAACCGCGCCACCTTGCCGTTCAGGTCGCTGGCATGTTCCTGCAGCGAGCGCGACTGTTTCTCGGCGTCCAGCGAGCCTTCCACAAGGTCCTCGCCCAGCGTCTTGATGGTCACCACGTTGCGGGTGATTTCCTCGGTCACCGAAGACTGCTCCTCGGCGGCAGAGGCGATCTGCTGGGACATGCCGGAGATTTCGCTGGCCGCTGCGGTGATCTCCTCAAGCGAGGCATAGGCCTGCTGGGCATCGGCGACGCTGCGTTCGGCCAGGCCGGTGCTGTTGGCCATGCGTTCCACGGCATCGTGGGTGATGCGCTGGATGTTGCTGACCGTGGCCTGGATCGACTTGGTCGACTCCTGGGTGCGCTGGGACAGCATGCGCACCTCGTCGGCCACCACCGCGAAGCCACGGCCATGCTCGCCGGCACGAGCGGCTTCGATGGCGGCGTTCAGCGCCAGCAGGTTGGTCTGCTCGGCCACGCTCTGGATGCTGGTGAGCACACTGGTGATGGACTGCGAGTACTCGCTCAACTCGTTGACCACCTGGGTGGCGGCGCTGATTTCGCTGGACAGGTCGACGATCGATCCTTGGGTCTTGCGCACCAGTTCCAGGCCTTTCAGGCTGCTGACCGACGACTGCTGCGCCGACACGGCGGTGCGCTCGGCGTTGCCGGCGATTTCCTGGGTAGCGGAAGCCATCTCGGTGACGGCGGTGGCCACCAGGCTCAGCTCCTGCTGCAGGCGCTCCAGGCTCTGGGCCGCGTCGCTGCTGCGGTTGAGCACGCTGGTGGACTCCTGGCCGATTTCCACGGCCTGGTGGCGCACATGGCCGATCAGGGTGTGCAGGCTGCCGACGAACTGGTTGAAATGCCGGCCCAGGTCGCCCACCTCGTCATCGGACTGTTGGGCGATGCGCTGGGTCAGGTCGCCGTCGCCGCTCGCGATCACCTGCAGGCCACGGGACATGGCGCCCAGCGGGCGCAGCAGCCAGACGCACAGGGCGTTGACCACCAGCAACGACAGCACCAGGATCACCACCAGGGTGCCCAGGGCCACCCACAGGCTGCGGTGCAGCGGCGCCAGCAGCACGTCGTTATCCAGCACCAGCACCAGTTTTTCATGCTGGTGTTCGATGGGCATCACGTACAGGCGCTGGCCCTTGTCGTCGAGGAGGAATTTGGCGCCATCGCTGGCGGCCAGCGATTGCAAGGTGCCGCTGTTGAGCGCTGGGTAGAGGCTGTCCACCGGCTTGTCGAGGGCGTTTTTATCGTTGTGACCGAGGATGATGCCGTCGTGGTCAACGAAGAACGCCGAGCCATTGCCCGGCAGTTTGATCTGTTTCAGCTGGCCCAGAATCTCGCTCATGCTGACGTCGGCGCCCAGCACCCCCAGGGTGCTGCCGTTGCGCGCCAGCACCTTGCCCAGCGACAGCACGTAGCTTTGCGTGGCGGCGGCCACCGACGGCGTCGAGAAGTACACCTCGTTCGGCGCCAGCAGGGCCTGCTGGTACCACTTCCACCTGCGCGGGTCATTGTTGTCAGGTGGCAGAGTGGCGCCGTTGGCGTTGATCTGGCTGCCGTCGGGGCGGGCCAGGAACACGTTGTCGAAGCCGCCGGAAACCTTGGCCTGCTGCAGCTGCGCCAGCAGCGTGTCATCGCTGGCGCCGGCCACCACCGAGGCCATGGCCATCTGCTTGCTGGTCAGCCAGTAATTGACGTTGGCGGCGAACACCTTGCCGGTGTTGCTCACCTGTTGGGCGATGCCGGTTTCAATGTTGTCGCGGCTTTCCACGTAGTGCAGCGCGGTCAGGCTGCAGCCAACCAGCAGCAGCGCGACGCTGGCCGACAGGGCCAGCTTTTTACCTAGGGTCAACTTCATAGAGCACCTTGCTTGGCAGTGCGAACGTGAACGCGAAACGCATTCAGGGGTTCGTTAGGAAGCTATCGGCACGGCTGAAGCAGACTGAAGCCCACTGGTCCGACTTTTTGTAACCGGTTTCAGGGCGAATTTCGCCGTGGTGCGCGGGGTCTATGCTTGCAGGTAAGCATCTGCACGAGGAATGAACCATGAAACCTGCTCCTCGCACCCTGATCAGCCGTGAACCCTGGTGGGCACGGCCGCCCGCGCCCGGCCAGGATGAAAGCACCTGTGACTGGGGCTGGCTGGAGATTTATTCCGACCGCACCTTCCGGTTTGACCCGGTGCGGCCTACCGACGAAGAGATTCGCAACCGCAAGGGCTGCCGGGTGGCGCAAGAACCGCACTGATGCCCCGTAGCAGCTGCCGCAGGCTGCGTCCGGCCAACGCGTTTCAGCAGGCCCGCCGCCGGACGCAGCCTTCGGCAGCTGCTACGCGAATGCGTATTACAGCTTAGATCGCGTCGCCTGCATCGCGGCCAAGGCCGGCTCCTACCACGAGCGGGGTAGGAGCCGACTTTAGTCGCGATGCAGACGACACCATTCAAGACAGTTGCTGCTACGGGCCCAGTACCAGGTGCTCGGCAAGGAAATCGATGAAGGCGCGCAGCTTGGGCAATGGCTGCCGGCTGCCCGGCCACAGCAGCGAAAACGTTCCGCCCGCCTGCAGGCGCTCATCGAGGATGCTCACCAGCGTGCCTTCGCGCAGGTACTGCCCCACGGCGAAGTCCGGCAGGTAGGCCACGCCCAGGCCAGCCACTGCCGCGCCGATCAGCGCTTCGATGTTATTGAAGGTCAGCGTGCCTGGCAGGTTCAGCGGCGGCAGGCCTGCGCGGCCCTCGAAGGTCCAGGGCTGCAACTGGCCGTTGCTGTGGAAGCGGTAAAACAGGCAGGCGTGCGCGCTCAGTGCCTCCGGCGTGCCGGGGATACCGCGCGTGGCGAAGTAGCCGGGCGCACCCACCAGTACCAAGCGGAAGGTGCCCAGGGTGCGGGCCTTGAGGCGCGAGTCGAGGACGTCGCCACTGCGGATCACGGCGTCCATGCCGTCGGCGATCACGTCGACCATGCGGTCGCTGAAGTCCAGGTCCAGCTCGATCTCGGGGTAGCGGCGGGTGAATTCCGGCAGGATCGGCAGCAGCATCCGATACCCCAGCGCGGGCAGGCTGATGCGCAGGCGGCCACGCGGCACTTCGCGTTGGCGGGACAATTCGGCCTGCGCCTCTTCCAGTTCCGCCACCACCCGGCTGCAGCGGGCATAGAACAGCTCGCCGGCCTCGGTGAGGCTGATGTGCCGGGTGCTGCGGTTGAGCAGGCGCACGCCGAGGCTGTCTTCCAGCCGAGCAATGCTTTTACCCACCGCCGAGGCGGAAATTCCCAGGCGCTGGGCGGCGGCGACGAAGCTGCGCAGCTCGGCGGCGCGGACGAAAGCGGTCAAGCCGCTGAGGCTTTCCATAAGCACCCTTTGCGGACATTTTGTCCGGTTAGACGGGACGGCTGGCCTGTTTTTCCCAGGATCCCCGCCATCCTATCCTCGGGCCTTCGCTAATGGCTACAGGATGTTTCCCATGACTGCTCCTCACCCCTCGACTGCGCGTTACGGCCTGCTGGCCGTGTGCCTGGCCGGGATGATCTTGCCGCTGAGTTTCTCCGCCGGGGCCATCGCCACCCCGGCCATCGGCCACGACCTGGGCGGCAGCCCGCTGGCCCTGGCGTGGATTACCAACGCTTTCATGCTGACCTTCGGCAGCCTGTTGCTGGCCGCTGGCACCCTGGCCGATACCTATGGCCGGCGCCGCCTGTTCGTGGGCGGCGTGGCGCTGTACGTGCTGGTGTCGCTGGCCCTGGGCGCGGCGCCCAGCGTGGTGGTGCTGGACGTGCTGCGCGGCCTGCAGGGCGTGGCGGCGGCCGCGGCGCTGGCGGGTGGCTCGGCAGCGCTGGCGGACCTGTTCGACGGCCCGGCGCGCACCCGCGCCTACAGCGCGCTGGGCACCAGCTTTGGCGTGGGCCTGGCGTTGGGGCCGATGCTGTCGGGCTGGTTGATCAGCCAGTGGGGCTGGCGCTCGGTGTTCTTCACCGCCGCGCTGATTGGCAGCGTGGCCTTGGTGCTGGGCCGTCGCCACCTGCGCGAGTCCCGTGACCCGGCCGCCGGCCACCTGGACGGCCTGGCCACGCTGTTGTTCAGCGCCGCGCTGGGGTTGCTGACCTGGGCCATCATGCAGGTGCCGGCCAGTGGTTGGGCGAGTACGCAGGTGTGGGCCAAGCTGGTTGCCGCGGTGCTGTTGCTGGCGGCGTTCGTCGCCGGGCAACGCCGCGCCACGCGGCCCATGCTGGACCTGACGCTGTTCCGCTACCCGCGCTTCCTGGGCGTGCAGCTGTTGCCCATCGCCACTTGTTACTGCTTCGTGGTGCTGCTGGTGGCGCTGCCCCTGCGTTTCGTCGGCATCGAGGGCCGCAGCGAACTCGACGCCGGCCTGGCCATGCTGGCCCTGTGCGCGCCGATGCTGGTGGTGCCCGGCGTGGCGGCGTGGTTGACCCGCTTTGCCTCCGCCGGGGTGATCTGCGCCCTGGGGCTGGCCATTGCCGCCGCGGGCCTGTGGTGGCTGGGGCGTATCGCGCCAGGGCAGGGGGCCGGTGCCTGGGTGGCGCCGATGCTGGTGATCGGGATTGGCACCGGTTTGCCCTGGGGGCTGATGGACGGCTTGTCGGTGAGCGTGGTGCCCAAGGAACGCGCTGGCATGGCCACGGGTATTTTCAGCACCACACGGGTGGCGGGCGAGGGTATTGCACTGGCGGTAGTGACGGCGGTCAACAGCAGCTTGATTGCCCGGCAATTGCCGCAGGGCGGTGAGCAAGCGCTGACCCGCGCCGCACAATACCTAGGCGCCGGCGACCTGAACCAGGCCGCGCAGGCGTTGCCCCAGTTGCCCCGCGCGGCGCTGGTGCAGGCAGTGGCCAGCGCTTTTACCGAGGTGACCTGGGTGCTGATGGCCATTACCCTGGTGTCGGCCGCCGTGGTGCTGCTGTTCCTTGGCGAGCGCCATCTGCCGGATGAAACTGCAGCCGTGGCGGCCGAATCCGACTGAACCTGCGCGCGCGCCGAGCGGTCACTTGCATGTTGCCAACGACCCGACAAGGAGTCTGCCCATGCGGCCTCTGCACTTTACCAGCCTGACCTGCGCCGCCTTGCTGGTGGCTGCCTGCTCCACCCAACCCACGGCCATGTGGGGCGCGGGTGACGCCGCCGCCCGCCAGGCGCTGCCGCCTGACCAGGCGTACCCCGAGCTGTTCGAAGCGGTGCAACGCGACCAGGTGTTCAGCGACCAGAAACACTTCGTCGATGCCCTGCCCAAGCGTGACCCGGCGCGCATCCGCGCCGACTACCTGGCCCAGCGCGAGCGCGCAGGGTTTGACCTGAAAACCTTCGTCAGCGCCAATTTCATCGAGTCCGGTGAAGCCGAAAGCCCTGCGCCGAAACCCGGCGCACCGATCAAGGAACACATCGACAAACTGTGGCCGGTGCTCAGCCGCAGCTACAGCGAAGTGCCGCAATACAGCAGCCTGTTGCCGTTGCCGCAGCCTTACGTGGTGCCCGGCGGGCGCTTCCGCGAGATGTATTACTGGGACTCGTATTTTACCATGCTGGGCCTGGAGCAAAGCGGTGACAAGGCCCAGGTGCGGCAGATGGTCGACAATTTTGCCTACATGATCGACACCTACGGCCACATTCCCAACGGCAACCGCACCTATTACCTGAGCCGCTCGCAGCCCCCGTTCTTCGCCTACATGGTGGACCTGGAAGCGCGCATCGAGGGCGACCAGGCCTACGGCCGCTACCTGCCGCAGTTGCAGAAGGAATACGCCTACTGGATGCAGGGCGCGCAGACCCTCAAGCCCGGCCAGGCCATCGAGCATGTGGTGAAGCTGCCCGACGGCAGCCTGTTCAACCGCTACTGGGACGCCAGCGCCACGCCACGCCAGGAATCGTGGCTGCAGGACGTCAAGACCGCCGAGCAGGCCGCCGGCCAGCCCAAGCAGCAAGTGTGGCGTGACCTGCGCGCCGGCGCCGAAAGCGGCTGGGACTTCAGCTCGCGCTGGTTGGGCGACGGCAAGAGCCTGGCGACCATCCGCACCACCTCGATTGTGCCGGTGGACCTCAACAGCCTGATGTACCACCTGGAAAAAACCATCGCCAAGGCCTGCCAGACCACGGCAGACAGCGCCTGCACGCAAAGCTTCGAGCAGCGCGCGCAGCAGCGCCAGGTGGCGATCGAGGCGCACCTGTGGAACAGCGCCGGCGGCTACTACGTGGACTACGACTGGCGCGCCCAGCAGCCGCGCCCGGCCCTGACCGCGGCGGCGCTGTTCCCGCTGTACACCGGCCTTGCCTCCGACGCCCACGCCAAGGCCACCGCCGCTGCGGTGCGCACCGGCCTGCTGCGCCCCGGCGGCATCGCCACTACCCAGGTCAGCAACGGCCAGCAGTGGGATGAGCCCAATGGCTGGGCGCCGCTGCAATGGGTGGCGGTGCAGGGCCTGAGCCCTTATCAGGAAACCGGCCTGGCCGCGCAGATCGGCACGCGCTTCCTGCACCAGGTGCAAGACCTGTACAGCGTGCAGTCCAAACTGGTGGAAAAATACGACCTGTCGGGGTTGGGGCAGGGCGGCGGCGGGGGCGAATACGAGCTGCAGGACGGCTTCGGCTGGACCAACGGCGTGACCCTTAAACTGTTGCAAAAGTACTCGGCGACGTACACCGCCGGTAAATAGACCAACCGGTCGTAGCTGCTGCCGCCAGGCTGCGCTGACCCCCGGGTACGCTGGGCATCTCCAGTGAAAACGAGGGCCAGCGCAGCCTGGTGGCAGTAGCTAAAGGGCCGGGAAATTTTTCTCAATGAGCCCCATAGGCTCTTACAATTTACGCATCCGGTTACTCCCTCTCTAGGCTCTACTGGCGCTTCACATCATAAGATCCATGAGGGATTAACCATGAAAATCAAGACCTTATCCGGTCATGCGCTAAGCATGACGGCGTGGGCCATGCTGGCCTGTTGCCCGGCGTTCGCCAATACCCTGACCCGCGACAACGGCGCCCCGGTGGGCGACAACCAGAATTCGCAGACCGCCGGCGCCAACGGCCCGACCCTGCTGCAGGACGTGCAGCTGCTGCAAAAACTGCAGCGCTTTGACCGTGAGCGCATTCCCGAGCGCGTGGTGCATGCCCGAGGCACCGGGGTGCATGGTGAGTTCGTCGCCACCAGCAATATCAGCGAACTGAGCAAGGCCACGGTGTTCCGCCAGGGCGAGCACACGCCCGTGTTCGTCAGGTTCTCGTCGGTGGTGCACGGCAACCACTCGCCCGAAACCCTGCGCGACCCGCGCGGGTTTGCCACCAAGTTCTACACCGCCGACGGCAATTGGGACCTGGTGGGCAACAACTTCCCGACCTTCTTCATCCGCGACGCCATCAAGTTCCCGGACATGGTGCACGCCTTCAAGCCCGACCCGCGCACCAACCTGGATGACGACTCGCGCCGCTTCGACTTCTTCTCCCATGTGCCCGAGGCCACCCGCACCCTGACCCTGCTGTACTCCAACGAAGGCACGCCGGCCGGCTACCGCTTCATGGACGGCAACAGTGTGCACGCCTACAAGATGGTCAACGCCAAGGGCGACGTGCACTACGTGAAGTTCCACTGGAAGAGCCTGCAGGGCATCAAGAACCTCAACCCGGCGCAGGTGGCGCAGGTGCAGGCCAAGGACTACGCGCACATGACCCACGACCTGGTCAGCGCCATCAAGCAGGGCGATTTCCCGAAGTGGGACCTGTACATCCAGGTGCTCAAGCCGCAGGACCTGGCGAAGTTCGACTTCGACCCGCTGGACGCCACCAAGATCTGGCCGGACGTGCCCGAGCAGAAAATCGGCCAGATGACCTTGAACCGCAACGTCGACAATTTCTTCCAGGAAACCGAGCAGGTGGCCATGGCCCCGTCGAACCTGGTGCCGGGCATCGAGCCGTCCGAGGACCGCCTGCTGCAAGGCCGGTTGTTCTCCTACGCCGATACCCAGATGCACCGCCTGGGCGCCAATGGCATGAGCCTGCCGGTGAACCAGCCGCGCAATGCCGTCAACAATGGCAACCAGGACGGTGCCATGAACAGTGGGCGCACGGTCAGCGGCGTGAATTATGAGCCCAGCCGCCTGAACCCACGCCCGGCAGACCCCACTGCGCGCTACAGCCAGACCACCCTGAGCGGTAGCACCCAGCAGGCGAAGATCCAGCGTGAGCAGAACTTCAAGCAGACGGGCGAGTTGTACCGCTCCTACAGCGCCCAGGAGCAGCACGACCTGATTCAAAGCTTCGGTGAGTCGCTGGCCGGCACCGATGCTGAGAGCAAGGACATCATGCTGTCGTACCTGTACAAGGCCGATCCGGCCTACGGCACGGGCGTGGCGAAGGTGGCAGGTGGTGACCTGGCCAAGGTCAAGGCGCTGGCGGCGCAGTTGAGCGATTGACCTACGCGGTGTTCGGGACGCGGCCTGCGGCCACTGCTACGGGAATTCACCTCGTAGCAGCTGCCGCAGGCTGCGTCCCGGCACCTACGCCGGCAAATGCAACTGCGCGCACAAGCCGCCGCTGGCGCGGTTGCTCAGGGTCAGGGTGCCGCCGATGGCCAGGGTCAATTGCTGGGCGATGGCCAGGCCAAGGCCGGTGCCGCCGGTGTCGCGGTTACGCGAGTTCTCCAGGCGGTAGAAGGGCTTGAACACCTCCTGCAATTGCTCCTCGGCAATGCCGGGGCCGTTGTCCAGCACGTCGATGGTCACGCTGCCGTCGGCGGCGCGCACGCTGCCCAGGCTGACGTCGCCGGCGAACTTCAAGGCGTTGTCCACCAGGTTCGACAGGATGCGCCGCAACGCCTGGGGCCGGGTGTCGATCTGTGCCACGCTGTTGCCCGCCAGGGTCACCGGCTGGTTGACGTCCTGGTAGTCGAACACCAGGCTTTGCAGGAACGCATCCACGTCGATGCGGCAGCTGGCCTCGGTGGCGCCGTGGATGGTGCGGGCGTAGGCGATGCCTTCGCGCACCAGGTGCTCCATCTCGCTGAGGTCATGCCACAGCTTGTCCTTTTCCACGCTGTCGTCCATGAATTCTGCGCGCAGTTTCATCCGCGTCAGCGGGGTCTGCAGGTCATGGCTGATGGCGCCCAGCAGTTGCATGCGTTCCTTGAGGTAGGCGGCGATGCGATCCTGCATGGCGTTGAACGCCGAGGCCGCGTGGGTTACTTCCATGGGGCCGCTTTCATCCAGGCGCTGGCCGCTGCTGTTGGGGTCCAGGGCCTCGGCGGCGCTGGCCAGGCGGGTCAACGGCCGGGTGGCCATGCGCACCGCCAGCCAGGTGCAGGCCCACACCACCGCCAGCTGGATCAGCAGCATGATCGGCAGCCACTGCGGAATGGGCATGGAGGAGGGGTGCACGTCGATGGTCACCGGCGTGCCGTCGTTCAGCCGCAGGTGGGCCTGGAAGGTTTCGCGCGGGTCCACGGTATGGGTGAAATTGAGCCCGTGGCTGTTGCCCAGCCCGGTGAGAATGGCCTGGCCGGCGTGGGGCAATTGGTCAATTGGCAGCGCCCGGCCACCGTTGCCGTCGCCCAGCTCGAAACGGTACACCTGGCGCTCCAGGCGCGGTAGCCACTGGCTGCGCTGCTCGGCGGGCAAGTGGTCGAGAATCGCCACGCCGGTGGCCACATCGCGCTCCATGGTCTTGTGCATCATCGACTCGGAGCTCAGGTAGCGCTCCCAGTACTGCGCGCCGAACGACAGCCCATAGGCCAGCACCAACCCAGCGAGGAAAATCAGCGACAGCCGCGACGCCAGGGTGCGCGGCCACGGGAACCAGGTCCTCATGCCGGCGCCCCGAGCACCTGCACCGGCATGGAGAACACGTAGCCCTCGCTGCGCACGGTCTTGATATACGCCGGCTCGCGGGCGTCATCCAGCAGGCGCTGGCGCAGACGGCTCACCAGCAGGTCGATGGAGCGGTCAAACAGGTCGGCGTCGCGGCCCTGGGTCAGGTTCAGCAGCTGGTCACGGTTGAGCACCCGCTGCGGGTGGTCGAGAAACACGCGCAGCAACCGGTATTCAGCACCGCTCAGGGCCACCAGGGTGTCCTCGGCGTCAAGCAGGTGACGGGCGCTGGTGTCCAGCCGCCACTGGCCGAAAGCCAGCAACCGGCCGGCTTCGGTGACCTGCAGGTTGGGCGGCAGCATGCGCGTGCGGCGCAGCACGGCGTTGATGCGTGCCAGCAGTTCGCGGGCGGCAAAGGGCTTGGTCAGGTAGTCGTCGGCGCCCATTTCCAGGCCGATGATGCGGTCGGTCTCGTCGTTGCGGGCGGTCAGCATCAGCACCGGGATGGCCTTGTGCTTGCCGGCGCGCAACTCCCGGCACAGCAGCAGGCCGTCGTCGCCGGGCATCATGATGTCCAGCACGATAAGGTCCACCGGCGTGTCGTCCAGCACCCCGCGCATCTGCCGGCCGTCACCGGCGACGCTGGTGCGCAGGCCGTTCTTCTGCAGGTAGTTGCCCACCAGTTCACGGATCTCGCGATCGTCGTCGACGATCAGAATGTGGTCCACATGCTCCATGACAACTCCTCATTGGCCGGTTGCCGGCATTTTACCCAGCGCAACGGCCTTTGCCCGTCCGGCTTTGTATTCCAGTGTATCTGCCGCCACGCCAGACACACAGTGGTGCAAAACCCCTGTTTTCGGGGCCTTGCGTGACACATTGCAGATACCCCCAAGGCATTCAATAGCACCACGGCCACCCAACAGCAGTGGCCACCTTATAGCGAATTGAATGATTGAGGGCTTCACCATGAACATGAACATCAAAACCATCAGCGCCATCGCCGTGTTCGCCGCCACCAGCTTCGGCGCCGTCGCCGCCCAGGCCGCCACCGCGCCGGTGCAGGACAGCTACCACTATGGCCAGCACCTGGACATTCAGAAAGTAGTGGCCGACAACGCCGACAACTCCCTGACCTGCCAGGTGGTAGGCGCGCACATGACCTACCTGGACTCGCACAACCAGGAGCACGTGCTCAACTACCGCCGCATGGCCGAAGCCTGCAACCAGGGTGACTGAACCTGCGCTGAATGGCATCGGGCCCGTCGTAAAGACTCGGTAAAAGCGGTTGCCAGGGCAGGGTGCTTGGGAGGATTCTTGCCCTATTGACGCAGCCTGGCAGGGAATGACCATGAACCATTCGACTATCGGCCTGATCGCGCTGGTTGTGATTGCGATACTGGGCCCCGCTACCGTCCTCTACGACCTGCTGCGCGACAGCGGCGGCAAGCCGCACGTAGACAAGGAGGAGGGCGGTTCTCTATAGTTGGCAGCCTACTAGTTAGGCTGCTATCTATATGTCCACGCCCGCTTCGCCGCTTCCTCCCCGTGCGCCCTTGTGGCTGTTGGTGCTGATCACCATCAGCGGCACGCTGGCCATGCACATGTTCGTCCCGGCGCTACCCGCCGCCGCCACGGCGTTGGGGGTGGACAGCGCGGCGATGCAGCGCACCATCAGTATCTACATTCTGGGCCTGGCGTTCGGGCAGTTGGCCTATGGGCCGTTGTCCGATGGCCTCGGCCGCCGGCCGTTGCTGCTGGTGGGCCTGGGCCTGTACACCGTGGCCGGTTTCTGCGCGGTGTTCGCCGGCGACGTCCACACCCTGGTGTTCGCGCGGCTGGTGCAGGCCTTGGGCGGCTGCGCGGGGCTGGCCCTGGGCCGGGCCATCGTGCGTGACGGCGCGAAGCTGGATGACGCGGTGCGCGACCTGGCGCTGCTGAACCTGATGATGATGGTGGGCCCCGGCTTCGCCCCGCTGATTGGCTCGTTGATCAGCGAACACCTGGGCTGGCGGGCGATTTTCGTGGTGCTGGCCAGCCTGGGCGCGGTGACGTTGCTGTGCACCTGGCGGCTGCTGCCCGAAACCGGTTCGCCCACCGGCCAGGTCAGCGCCCGGGCGCTTGCGCGTGACTACGCGCAACTGCTGCGCTCGAAGGTGTTCCTGGGCTTCGCCATCGGCGGCGCGTGCATGACCACGGCTATCTACGCTTTCATCGCTGCTGCACCGTTCATTATCGGCACTGAACTGCACCGCCCCTTGAGCGAGGTGGGCATCTACCTGGGCATGCTGATTGTCGGCATGTCGTTGGGCAACGCCTTGACCCGTCGGTTGATCCGCAGTGTGTCGGCGGACCGCTTGTTGATGGTGGGGGCCTGGTTGAGCCTGGGCAGTGCCGTGGCGCTGTTGTTGGTGGTGGCCAGCGGCGCGGTGTCGGTGGCCTGGATTGTCGGGCTGGTGAGCCTGTTCGCCGTGGGCGCCGGCCTGGCCAGCCCCGCGGCCATGAGCCGGGCGCTGGGGGTGGATGCGCACCTGGTGGGGTCGGCGGCGGGGTTGTATGGGTTTGGGCAGATGGCGGTGGGGGCGTTGTGTACCTATGCGGTGGGCTTTGGCCGGGATCCGGCGTTGGCGGCGGGGGTGGTGCTTAGTACTGCGGCGTTTCTCGGGTTGGTGGCGTTTAGCCTGGGGATGGTGGCCCGGCGGGGCCGTGGCGCGCAGGCAGCTGCGCTGGTTTAAATACTGCAACAGCCATAACACCGCGTACTGCTGTTGATCTTGACCTTGATCCCGTGCGGCCTTTGATCTTGATTGTGTGCCCCATAAAGCGCCAGGGCCGACTGGAGGCGTTGGCCAAGCGGTCCACGGCGTAGCCGGGGAAGACGGAACCGGAGGCGCTTCTATTCCGGGCCGTCGGCCGCTTGGACGACGCCGGAGGGAGGGGACCCGCAGCGAAGCGTAGGGACCAAGCAGGGGCAAACCTTTTTTGGTTACTTTTTGGCTGGGCCGGCACACCGGGCGTTTGCCAAAAAGTGACTCGGCGTAAGGCCGAAAAGGTGATTTTGCATAAACTTCGGTAATGGATATGTCCATGGCCTTCGAATCTCGCTTCTGACGTCTTTGGATATATCCATTTTCGCGGTGATCCCACCGACCGTTTCGGCCTTACGCCGACTCACTTTTTTTCAGACGCCAAAAAAAGTAAGCAAAAAACGCTTGCCCCTGCTTGGGCCCTACGCTGCGCTACGGGTCCCCTCCTTCCGGCGCCGCTCAACGGGCAGACGGCACCCGCTAACAAAGCGGGCGGGCTACCGTCTCTTCGGCCTGCGGCCTCGGCCCTTCGGGCAGCCCGTTGATCGACGCCTCCAGTCGGCCCGGGCGCTTTACGGGGCATACAATCAAGATCAAGAGCCAGATCACAAGCAGATCAACAGCCAGATCAACAGCAGATCACAAGCCAGATCAACAGCCAGGTCACAGGCCAGATCAAGAGCGCGTCACAGGCAGATCAACCGCCGTCGCGCGTGGCACGGGGGGCGCCGTCAGGCTTCTTCCAGTGCCTGGACATGCAACGCCTCTGCCTTGCCCGGCACCTCAACCACAACCGGCGCAAAGCTTTCCGGATTGGCCATGCGCCACATCCGCGCATAAAACTCCGCGCTGATACTGTCCCCCAGCAACTCCCCCGGCGCCAAAAACACATGAATCTGCGAAAACAACCGCACCTCGGTAGTGGTCGTCCTGCGCACCAGGTGCTTGGCCTGCAACTGCGCCGGGTGGCTGAGCCCCGCCGCGCTGAGCATTTCGCCCAGCGCCGCCAGGGTGTTGCGGTGGAAGTTGTGCACCCGCTCGGCCTTGTCCGGCACATGCAGCGCGCGCTGTCGCAGCGGGTCCTGGGTGGCGACGCCGGTGGGGCATTTGTTGGTGTGGCAGCTCTGCGACTGGATGCAGCCAATGGCGAACATGAAGCCCCGCGCGGCGTTCACCCAGTCGGCACCGATGGCCAGCACGCTGGCGATATCGAAGGCGCTGACGATCTTGCCGCTGGCACCCAGCTTGATGCTTTGCCGCAGGCCGGCGCCCACCAGGGTGTTGTGCACGAACAGCAGGCCTTCGCGCAAGGGCATGCCGATGTTGTCGGTGAACTCGCGCGGCGCTGCGCCCGTGCCGCCTTCCTTGCCGTCGATGACGATGAAGTCGGGCTGGATGCCGGTCTTGAGCATGGCCTTGACGATGGCCATGAATTCCCACGGGTGGCCCAGGCAGAATTTGAAACCCACCGGCTTGCCGCCTGACAGTTTGCGCAGCGTGGCGATGAATGTCAGTAGCTCGGTCGGCGTGCTGAATTCGCTGTGGCGCGACGGCGACACGCAGTCACCGTCCATGCCCACACCGCGGGTCTCGGCGATTTCGGCCGTCACCTTGTGTTGGGGCAGGATGCCGCCGTGGCCTGGCTTGGCGCCTTGGCTGAGCTTGATCTCGATCATTTTCACCTGGGGCTGGCGCGCCTGGTCGGCGAAGCGCACCGGGTCGAAACGGCCGTTCAGGGTGCGGCAGCCGAAGTAGCCGCTGCCGATTTCCCAGATCAGGTCGCCTTCGAATTCGCGGTGGTAGGGGCTGATGCTGCCTTCGCCGGTGTCGTGGGCGAAGTTGCCCAGGCGCGCGCCCTTGTTCAGCGCGCGAATGGCGTTTGCGCTCAGGGCGCCAAAGCTCATGGCGGAAATATTGAACACCGAGGCGCTGTACGGCTGCAGGCAGGCCGGGCCGCCGACTACCACGCGAAACTGTTGCGGGTCGCAGGCGTCGCTGGGCAGCATGGAGTGGCTGATGAATTCGAAGCCGGGCTGGTAAACGTCGGTCAGGGTGCCGAAAGCTTTCTCCGACACCTGGTTTTTCGAGCGGGCGTAGACCAGCGAACGCTGGCTACGGGAGAAGGGCAGGCGCTCATCATCGCCTTCCAGCAGGTACTGGCGGATTTCCGGGCGGATTGTTTCCACCAGGTAACGAACGTTGCCCAGAATGGGGTAGTTGCGGCGCACGGCGTGGTGGCTTTGCAGCAGGTCATTGATGCCCACAAGGCTCAGCACCGTGGCCACGGCGAATGCGGCAAGCAGCCATCCACCGGCACTCAGCCACGGTATGCAGGCAATGGAAAATATCAGGCAAAAGGCAAACAGCGCATATCGGCCGAGTAGCGACGGTTTCATCAGACTCTCCATGAGGTGGCCATGAAACAGTGGGGCAGGCACACTCACACCGCCACGGCGCAGCAGGCTTTTAATTATGAGGGAAGTGCAACTAAGCGGAACAAGCGGGGTAAATCAGGTCGAGGTGCACAGTACACGAAGGGCCAACTGTGGTGCAGGCCTGAAGTTGGAAAAGACTGTTACGTGAATTGCAAGTAGTTGCGCGGCGCCCTTTATTGCAAAGGGCGCCGTGGGCCTTCAGATATAGATGAACGCCAGCACCAGCAAGGCGACTACCGCCCATTTCTCGGCATAGTAGCGGGTGCGGTTGCGTTTTTTCAGCGCCTTGCCACGCTCGCGCACCTTGTAGAT
Organism: Pseudomonas sp. JC1203; assembly: GCF_056175065.1. Taxonomy (NCBI): domain Bacteria; kingdom Pseudomonadati; phylum Pseudomonadota; class Gammaproteobacteria; order Pseudomonadales; family Pseudomonadaceae; genus Pseudomonas; species Pseudomonas sp. JC1203. Next base: position 105,002 of record NZ_JBWCAM010000007.1, on the reverse strand, counting down.
GCGGCTGAACAGGCGGTTGATGCCACCGGTCTTGTCACCTTCGCTGTTGGGCGCCGCCGCTGCGGCCATCACGTTGAAGCTGAACCAGCGGTTGAACGCCGTGGCCCAGCGGTATTTCAGCGGCCGCTCGATGTCGCAGAACAGGATGATGCGGTTCTGGTCGGTCGTGTTTTCGGCGTAATGGATGTAGGTTTCGTCGAACATCACCGGCTCGCCGTCGCGCCAGTAGTAGTTTTCGCCATCCACGTTGATGTAGCAGCCCGGGTCGTTGGGCGTCGACAGGCCCAGGTGGTAGCGGTACGAACCGGCGTAAGGGTCGCGGTGGCGCACCAGGCGCGAGCCCGGGGGCAGGGCGGCGAACATGGCGGCCTTGACCGAGCCGATGCCGGCCAGCAGTTCGGTGGTGCGCGGGCACAGTTCGCTGGCCGAAGGGTGGCTCTCGCCGTACCACTTCAGGTAGAAGCGCTTCCAGCCGGTCTTGAAGAACGAGTTGAAACCCACGTCATCATGGCCAGCGGAGCGCTTGATTTCACCCATTTCCATCAGCCGCACGCCTTCCTCGCGGATCTCTTCCCAGTGTTGTTGCAATGGCGCAAGGTCGGGGAAGTCGCGGGTGTCCAGGTACGGTCGGGCGGGCAACTTGGAGAACAGGTAAAGGAACGCATTGACCGGCGCCAGGAAACTGGAATGGTCGCTCAGTTGGCGGGTGAACTTGTGCCGCACGCGCCCGCGAAAGTGCACGAAGGCGATGGAGCAAACGAATAGAGCGAGGATGATAAATTTCATAGCAGATCGTTTAAGTGGGACCGAATACCAGAGACCTGGCCACATTAATGTAGGAAAAGCAGAGTTCAAGACAAGGAAAGCGCCGCCCAGTATAACCGAACATTATGTCGGGGGAACTAGTGGGCGAAAGTCGCGGGTGACATTTTCCCCGCCATGATGTGGGTCACGGCGCCTGCCGATATGCCGAATTCATGACAATCTCTTCAGGAATGGCCCTGTGCCATTAATTGTCCCGAAAGCGACTCAAGTTTCCTTGGCGACTGACGTTAGCCCCCAGGCTCAACGGTCACTGCCTCATGAGGAGGCGGTGAAGGAAATGACTGTTCTAGGGAAGCTCCATGACTCACCTCTTCAAGAAAACCGGGTTGGCGTTGCTCATCAGCGCCGCTGCCGCCAGCCAGGCGCTGGCGCAGACTTATGATGTAAGCCAGGGGGCCACGGTGATTTCCGGCACCGTCAGCGACGGCTTGACGCTGACGGGGCAACGCACCCAGGCCAGCGCCACCGAGACCTTCGGGGAGAAGGTTTCCGGCCTCACCCTGCAAGGCTCACTGGTGAACCAGGCGAACTACACCTTCGACAAGGGCGGCGAGCTGACTGGCCTGGGCGTGGACTCCGGCCCGCAGCTGACGGCGAACTACCCCGCCAGCACCATCACCGGTGATGTCATCAACAGCGGCACGCTGACGGCCACCGCAGGTACCGGCATGGAAGCCTTCGAGATCGGCCATGCCACTATCCAGGGCTCGCTGATCAACAGCGGCGTCATCCGCATCCAGAACGTCGATGAAGCCGAAGGCATGTACGTGCACGGCGCAACCATTACCGGCGACCTGGTCAACAAGGGCACGATTGACATACAGGGCCAGTACGAAACAGGCATGATCCTGGACTGGGATTGGGCGCGCATGACCACCGTCGGTGGCACGCTGCTCAACAGCGGCACTATCCATGTGACGGGGGTGGAATCCACGGGCATCGACCTGGAAACCGTCACCAACCCCCTGCATATCCAGAACACTGGCCTGATCCAGGTCGAAGGCGGCGACAGCAAGGGCTTTGCCCTCTACGACAACGTGGTGATCGACAGCCTGAAGAACAGCGGCCAGGTTATTGTCACCGGTGCCGACAGCACCGGCATCTGGGTCGACGGGACAACGTTCGGCGCCAGCGGCATCATCAACACCGGCACCGTCCAGGCCGACGACACCGCCATCAGCATCAGCAGCGCCACCCCGGCCCTGGTCATCAACCAGCAAGGCGGCCTGATCAGAGGCGCCACCGCTATCGACGGCGGTGGCCAGGCCAGCCTGAACTGGACCGGCGGCGCCATCGCCGGCGACCTGCAGAACCTCACCGGCATCAGCGTCAACGGCCAGGCCGATTACCTGGGCGGCACCATCGTCAGCAACGTCGCGGTCAATGGCGGTTCGCTGAACTTCAAGCAGCAGGGCACCACCGTCAACGGTGACCTGAGCGTGGCGAGCGGCGCGGGTGTAGACCTGCAGCTGAGCGACAGCGTAGTGCCGACCACGGCCTACCTGACCGTCAACGGCAACGCCAACTTCGCCCAGGGTTCCAAGGTGACTGTCAGCGCCACCCCAAGCGACTTCACCGCCACGGCAGCTGGCACCCAGTACCAGTTGATCAAGGCCAACGCCATCAACAACAGCGGCCTGAGCGTGGCCAGCAGCTCGGCGCTGCTCAACGTCGCCAGCTACAACGTCGACGGCCAGACCGTCAGTGCGCTGGTCACCCTGAAAAGCGACGACCAGGTCAGCCAGGACCTGGGTACCCAGCCGGGCAACCAGCAGGTGGGCGGGGTGTTGAACCCGTTCAAGAACAGCGTGCTGGGCCAGTTGGGCAGCGACGACAAGGTGTTCCAGGCGTTCGCCAACACCGCGGACGAAGCCCAGTTGGCGAAGCTGGCCAAGAGCCTGGCGCCGCAGGTCAACCGTGGCGGTGTGGATGCCGCCGTCAGCGGCCAGGCGCTGGCCAATAGCGCGGTGTTCAGCCGCGTGTCGGGGCTGCGCTCGGGGCTGTCGTCCGGTGATGTGCTGAGCGACACCGGCGTGTGGGTACAGGCCCTCAACAGCAACATGAACCAGGACAGCCGCGACGGCGTCAGCGGCTATTCGGCCAACGCCAGCGGCATCGCCGTGGGCGCCGACGGCAAGCTGAACGGCAACACCACCGTGGGCCTGGCTTACTCCTACCTGAACACCAACGTCGGTTCCGACGACGGCAACAAGACCGACGTGCAGGGCAACGCGCTGACGCTGTACGGCAGCTGGGACCTGGATCAATGGTTCGCCGACGGTTCGGTCAGCTACGGCCATAACGACAACGACAGCAAGCGCTACATCGCCGGCACCCAGGCCAAGGGCAGCTACGATAGCGACGTGCTGAGCCTCAATGCCCTGGCCGGCTACACCTTCACCCTCAACCAGCACATGCAGTTCGAACCACGGGTGGCCGCGCGTTACTCCAACGTGCAGATCGACGGCTTCGACGAGCACGGCTCCTCGGCAGCGCTGCACAACAGTGCCCAGCGCTTCGAGATCGGCGAACTGGGCGCCGGTGCGCGGTTGATCGGCGACCTGCCGCTGGCCGGTGGCAACCTCAAGCCCGAGGTAACCCTGATGGCCTACCATGACCTGATCGGCGACCGTGTGAACCAGACTTCCAGCTTCGAGCTGGGCGGTTCCTCGTTCGTGGTCAGCGGTGCTTCGCCGGTGCGTGACAGCTACGAGGGCAGCGTTGGCCTGAACTACCAGATCAACGCCGTCACCGTGGGCGCCAGCTACAACTACCAGAGCAAAACCGGCTTCGATGCCAATACCGTGCTGTTCAAGGCCCGTTATGACTTCTGATGCCACAAGGAAGATGATGTAAATGAAATGGGCGATGTCGCTGTGCGTGCTGGTCCTGGCCGGTTGTGTTGGCCGGGTTGATCTCGACCAGGCCAGCGCCGGTTCGGCGCTGGTGCCGGGCACCCTGGCGACTCGCCCCTACCCGCTGGCGGCATTGTTGCCGCCGGCGCGGTCCTATTCCCGGTTGCGCGTGTACATCGAAGGCGACGGCCATGCCTGGGCCACGCGCAGCCAACCCAGTACCGACCCCACGCCGGCGGCCTCGTTGATGGTGCCGTTGGCGCTGGCCGATTCGCAGCCCAGTGCCTACCTGGCGCGGCCTTGCCAATACGTGCAGGCGCCGGGCTGCGTGGCGGCGTTGTGGACCGACCAGCGTTTCGACCAGGCGCAGATGCAGCTGATGAACGCTGCCCTGGACCGTCTTAAACAGCGCTACAACGTGCGGTCGTTTGAATTGATCGGTCATTCCGGCGGCGCCGCGGTGGCCTTGGTGCTGGCCGGCATGCGTGATGACGTGGTGCAGGTGCAGACCCTGGCCGGCAACCTCGACCCGGCCTATTGGGCGACGCTGCAACACCTGAGCCCGCTGCCGAATGCGGTCACGCCCTTGATGTACCGCCAGCGCCTGCAGGGCATTGCCCAACGGCACTTCGTGGGCGACCAGGATACCGTGGTGCCGCCAGCCGTAGCGGCCCATTACCTGCAGGCCCTGCCAGGCCGCTGTGTGGAAGTGGTGCACGTGGCAGCCGGCCACGCCCAAGGCTACGACACGGCATGGCATGACCACGCCAACCAACCCATCCACTGCGCCCCGTAGCAGCTGCCGCAGGCGGCGTCCCGCCCCGGCGCGGTGTGCCTGAAAAACGCGGCGCCTGCGGACGCGGCCTGCGGCCGCTGCTACGAGGGTTGGTGTGGGCTAGCGGCGCGCCAGGCGCTCGTGGTCCAGCACGCTCTGGGTGGTCGCCTCGTAGTGCGCGCGCAGCAGTTCGCAGGCGCGGCCCACATCCTTGCTCAAGCAGGCGTGCAGCAACTGCCGGTGCTCGCCGGGGATGTCGCGTTTGGCCGCGTCAGGGTAGTGCACCGCCAGCATGCGGTAGCGTGCGGTCTGGTCGCGCAGGGTGGTGGCGAAGCGCTGCAGCCACGCCGAGCGGGACCCGGCAATCAGCGCGCTGTGAAAGGCGTTGTGCGCCTCTTCCCATTCCGGGCGCATGGCGCGCTCGGGCCCTGTCACCAGTTCCAGCCGGTCAAGGCGGTGGTGGGCGGCGATCAGCTGGGTTTCCCATTCCACGTCGCCCTGCAGAATCGACTCGGCCAGCGCCTTGGTCTCGATGTGCAGGCGTGCGTTGGTGATATCGCGGATTTCTTCGGCGGAGATCTGCCCCACGCGAAAACCCTTCTGGTCTTCCACGGTGATGAAACCGATGGCCGCCAGCCGCGACAGCGCCTCGCGCAGCGGGATGACCCCGGCATCGTACGACTCGGCCAGTTCCTTGAGCCGCAGCTTGCTGCCAGGCGCCAGCCGGCCGTTGATGATGTCCTGGCGCACGCGCACTTCCAGCTGCGAGGCCATGGTGCGCTTGTCGCCGCTTTCAGCCGCCGGGGGCCAGGGGAGGGGAAGGTTCACGGTGGGCCGGTTCCTGTGTGGGTCGCCTGAGCCGACAGCATACCCCATCACCCATAAAATATATATTCCTGCGCGCGAATGTATATCTGTTGGGCATACGGACATGCATTTGGTCGACTTTGGTCTTAAAAAATATAAATTATCGTTGACCGTATATTTTTTCAGGCCTACCTTGGCCCCATCGGCAGGCGCCCGAAGGTCGGGCCGCCGACCCACAACAAGAGGTGTTTTTCCATGCGCTATGTTCATTTCATGTATCAAGGCCAGGCCACCCTGGGTGTGCGCACCGAAGCCGGCGTGCGGGTGCTGGGCCATGAGCCCCTGGAGGCCCTGCTCAAGCGCGGCGTGGACCTTTCCACCTACGGCGCCGAGGCAACCGGCCCGGTGGTTGCGGTGGGCGAGCACGACTACCTGCCGCTGCTGCGCGAACCCGGCAAGATCGTCTGCGTGGGCCTCAACTACGCGGACCACACCAAGGAATCGCCGTACGCCCAGCCCGATTACCCGACCCTGTTCCCGCGCTTCAATTCCAGCCTGATCGGCCACAACCAGCCGCTGGTCCGGCCGAAGGTGTCCGACACCCTGGACTACGAAGGTGAGATGGCCGTGGTGCTGAAAAGCGGCGGCCGCCACATCGCCAAGGCCGACGCGCTCAAGCACGTGGCCGGCTACGCGCTGTTCAACGAAGGCTCGGTGCGCGAGTACCAGTTCAAGTCGCCGCAGTGGACCGTTGGCAAGAACTTCGATGACACCGGCGCCTTCGGCCCGGACCTGGTGACCGCCGACGAGCTGCCCGAAGGCGGCAAGGGCCTGCTGCTGCAGACCAAGGTCAACGGCAAGGTGGTGCAGTCGGTGAACACCAGTGACATGCTGTTCGACGTGGCTACCATAATCTCCACCCTCAGCCAGGCCGTGACCCTGGGCGCCGGCGACGTGATCGTCAGCGGCACCCCGGCAGGCGTCGGTTTCGGCATGAACCCCAAGGTGTACCTGAAGGCGGGTGACGTGGTGGAAGTGTCCATCGAGGGCATCGGCAGCCTGGTCAACCCGGTGGTCGACGAGGCCTGAACCCAGGCCCCGGCCCAGCTACAGGGGCGCGGCCCACACCCAGGGCCGCGCCACGAAAAACAACAATAAACGGAGGCGATCATGACCCGCGAAACCCGTGGCGTGCATTCGATCGATCACTACGCGCTGTATGTGCCGTCCTTACCCCAGGCACAGCATTTTTTTGAAAGCTTCGGCCTTGACGTGCAGGCCAGCGACGGCCAGTTGCTGCTGCGCGCCGGCGATGGCCGCACCTGGGCACGCATCCTGCCGGGCGCGGCCAAGTCCCTGGCCTGGCTGAGCTTCAACTGCCACGAGCACGACTACCTGGCCTTGCGCCGCCAGGTCGAGGCCGCCGGTGCCACCTTCGAGGACGGCGATGGCGTGGGGTGCTGGTTCCGCGACCCGCACGGCAACCTGTTGCAGATCAAGGTCGGCGACAAGACCATGCCCAACTGCAAGGCCACGGCCCCGCACACCAGTGCCTACGGGCGCGTGCGTGGCGTGGGCACCCGCGACCAGCTGCCGCGCATCACCCCGGCGCGGCTGTCCCACGTGCTGCTGTTTTCACCCGACGTGCTGGCGTCCATCGACTTCTATGAACAGGCCCTGGGCCTGCGGCTGTCGGACAAGTCCCAGGACATCATCGCGTTCATGCATGCCACCCACGGCTGCGACCACCACCTGGTGGCGTTCGCCAAGAGCAGCGCCAAGGGCTGGCACCATGCCGCCTGGGAAGTGGGCAGCATCGACCAGGTGGGCGTCGGCGCCACGCAAATGGCCAGCGCCGGCTACCACGACGGCTGGGGCACCGGCCGCCACGCCCTGGGTTCGAACTACTTCCACTACGTGCGCGACCCGTGGGGCTCGTTCTGCGAGTACTCCGCCGACATGGACTTCATCGCCGAAGGCGTGACCTGGCCGACCGGCGACTTCCACCCGGAAAACTCCCTGTACCTGTGGGGGCCCGACGTGCCCGAACACTTCATCTTCAATACTGAAGCAGGAGCTGCGCAATGACCAAGACTGTTGATGTGGCCATTGTCGGCTACGGCCCGGTGGGCCAGACCCTGGCGATTGTGCTGGGCAACCTGGGTTACAGCGTGGCCGTGTACGACCGCTGGACCTCGCTGTACCCACTGCCGCGCGCGGTGTTCCATGACCACGAAATCCGCCGCATCTTCCGCCTGATGGGGCTGGAGCAGGACCTGCTGCCCATTTCCCAGCCGTCGGCCTGCTACCAGTGGTTCAACGCCGACTGGCAGACCCTGGTGGAGATTGACTGGTCGGCCGAGTCCATCAGCGACGGGCCGTTCGGTTACCTGTTCAACCAGCCCGCGCTGGAAGCGGTGCTCGACGGCCGCGCCAAGGCCCTGCCGAATGTGCAGGTGCACCAGGGCTGGGAAGCGGTAGGGCTGCGCCAGTTCGACGGCGGTTGCGAGCTGTCGATGCAGCGCTCGGCGCGTGCCGAACACCCCGAGGAAACCTGCCAGGTGCGGGCCCGCTACGTGATCGGTGCCGACGGCGCCAACAGTTTCGTGCGCCGCGAGCAGGGCATTGCCTGGCATGACCTGGGCTTCGAGGAAGACTGGCTGGTGGTGGACCTGCAGCCCAACCCCGGCGTCACCCTGGACGTGCCGGACATTGGCCAGTGGTGCAACCCCGCGCGGCCGACCACCATGGTGCCAGGCGGGCCGGGCTACCGGCGCTGGGAGTTCATGCGCCTGCCCCACGAAAGCCTTGAAGACCTGCAGGATACCGCCAAGGTCTGGGAGCTGCTGGCACCTTGGGTAAACCCAGGCACCGCGACCCTGGTACGCCATGCGGTGTACCAGTTCCGCTCGCGCATCGCCGAGCGCTGGCGCAATGGCCGGGTGCTGCTGGCCGGCGATGCCGCGCACCTGATGCCGCCGTTCATGGGGCAGGGCATGTGCTCGGGCATCCGCGATGCCTGGAACCTGTCGTGGCGCCTCGACCTGGTGCTGCGCGGGGCCTGTGACGAGCGGTTGCTGGACAGCTACACCCCCGAGCGCAAACCGCAGATCCGCGCGGTGATCGACGCCTCGGTGGCCATGGGCAAGGTGGTGTGCGTGTCCGACCCTGAAGCTGCCGCCGAGCGTGACCGCGCCTTCCTGGCCGGTGAAGTGCCGCCGCTGGCGCCGTTCCCGGGCCTCACCGGTGGCCTCATCCACACGGCCGCCGACGGCAGCCCGCTGGGCCTGGCCGGCAGCCTGGGGGTGCATGGCAGCATCGAGGTGGACGGCGTGGTGGCGCGCTACGACGAGCTGTTCGGCCGCGGTTTCCACCTGGTGGTGATTGGCGACCGCGACCCGCTGGCGCTGATCAGTCGTGAACAGCGCGACGCCCTGGCGGCCATCGGCCTGCGGGTGATTCGCCTGGCGCCGCAAGGGCAGGGCGGTTACGTCGACCACAGCGGCAAGTACCACCGTTTCATGCAGGACAACGGGGTAACGGCGATGCTGGTGCGCCCGGACTTCTACCTGTTCGGCGCGGTGGCGCAGGTGGCCGAGGTGCCGGCGTTGCTGGCAGACCTGCTGGCGCAACTGCACCTGGGCGTGCGCACCCCCGAAGCCGCCCTGTAGCAGCGACATCCTGTGGGAGCTGGCTTGCCAGCGAGTTGTTGGGGCCATGAAAGCTCGCTGGCAAGCCAGCTCCCACAAGACAGTTGCTGCTACGGGCGGTCGCGCATGAAAAAACCGGCCACGTACTTGCGGAAGGTGTCCAGGCTCTTGAAGTCGGCCAGGCGCTTGAAGGTCTCGCTGCTGGGCTCCGGGCCCAGCGGCTGTTTCATCAGCGACACCGACAGCACCCGGTCCAGGTCCGAAGTCAGCACCAATTCATCCATCACGTCGCCGCCAATCACCGGCCGGCGCATGATCACCTGCACCCCCTTGCCGGCCATCCAGTCAATCAACCCCACCAGCAGCTTCAACGGTTCGCGCTCTTCCTCGCGCAGCACCGGGAACAGGTGCGCCCGCGACAGCACCGGCACGGTGGCCACGTGGACCATCTCGTAATAGTGGCTGCCGGCCGTGGTGGGCGAGTACAGCGCCAAGGCCAGCAACGGCCCGCTGGTGCGTTCACCGCCCCATAGCCAGTGGTGGCCCTGGAAGTCGAAGCCGTTGTCGCTGCGGCCGTTGAACACTTTGCGCGTGCGCACCTCGTTGACGCAGTCCAGCAGCAGCCCGTAGCGGCGTTGGCTACCGAACGCCGAGGAGTCCTTGAGGCGCGCCTTGAGCATCATCATGTGCTTCATGTCGATGCGCGTTTCCAGGTAGTTGCTGGCCGGTACCCGCTCCACCAGCGGGTAGCGCGCGGCCACCCCGCGCAGGTCGGCGAACTGCTGGGTCAGGTCCTTCTTCAAATGGGTGGCGTAGACATTGAGGCCCGAGGCCTCGATCAGCGTCACCAGCAGCGACAGCAGGCGGTGCTGCTCCTTGCGCGTGCTGGCGCCGCTGGCAGCGCCTGGGCCCTCGGCGCCGCCGGCCGGGCGGAACTCGCCGATCAGCCGCAGCGGCACGTCCGGCGCCAGCCAGGCGGCCGGCGGCTCGTCGCGCTCGGCGCTGCTGCCCGGCTCGCGGTCATCCTTGATGAAGGGACACTCGAGGTGATGCTCCGGGGTGCCCGGGTTGTTCTTCAGGAACAGCGTGCCGGTGCTGCTGTTGAGAGTCACGTTCATCACCGGCATCGCGTCCTGGCGGCAGTCGCAAGCCAGCCATTGGCCCTGGCCGCGCACCTTCATCAGCCACTGGTTGGCCTGCAACAGGCGGTGCCCGTCGAGGCTGCCCTGCACGAAACCTTCTACCAATACCTGCTCGGCGGGTGTGAGGGTGCGCACCAGTGCGCCGTTTTTTTCAATGATTCGCATAACGGGTCAGGCAGGTCCCTGGCCAAACATGGCCGCTGCACGTTGATGGATTTGCTCGGGCGTCAGGTCTTCCTTGTGGGTGGCCACGAACCAGACATTGCCGAACGGATCGCGCAGTGTACCTGAGCGGTCGCCATAGAACTGATCCTTCACTTCATACACCTGGGTGGCGCCCGCAGCCAAGGCCTGGGCGAACACCGCGTCGGCGTCCTGCACGTACAGGTGCAGGCCCACCGGCGCCTTGTGCTCACCGGCAATGGGCCCCAGCGGGCCCTGGTCGCAGGTGTCGGCGAGCATCAGCGCGCAATCGCCGATGCGCAGTTCGGCATGGCCCACTTGCCCGCCGGGCGCCTCCAGGCGGAACACCTCGGTGGCGCCGAAGGCCTTCTGGTAGAACTCGATGGCCTTGGCCGCGCCATCCAGGGCGAGGTAGGCGGTGATGCTGTGTTGTCCATCGGGGATTGCTTTGACGGCCATTTCCTTCCTCCTGTGCCGGCCCATCGCGCGGCAGTGAATGAGCAGGGAACAACCCCTTCAGTGTAGAGCACCCGCATGAATGGCTAGCATTAGATGCAAAATAATCATATTAGGTTATGTCTAAAATGAATTTCACAAATGACGTGCGGGTAGTTAGCTTATAAGCATTGGTTTCTACAGGCCATTTACATATAACCGCTTCCCAGGAGATTGCCTTGCGCACATTAGTCAAACTGGCCGCCGCCGCGCTGGCCGCGTCCATCAGCCTGGGCGCCTCGGCCCTGACCCTGACCGTGGGTGACCAGAGCTACAACACCCGCGCCGTGATGGACGCTGCCGGCGTGCTCAACGACCTGCCCTATACCCTGGAGTGGAAGCAGTTCACCGCCGGTTCGCCGGTGGCCGAAGCGTTGAACGCCGGCAGCCTGGACCTGGGCCTGCTGGGCGACGCGCCGCCGCTGTTCCTCGGCGCCCTGGGCGCGCCCATCAAGGTGATTGCAGTAACCCAGCAGAGCCTCGACGGCGTCGCCATCGTGGTCGGCAAGAATTCGCCCATCAAGACCATCGCCGACATCCGCGGCAAGCGCGTGGCCATCTGGAAGGGCTCGTGGAGCCAGCAACTGCTGTTCAGCGCCTTGGACAAGGCCGGCGTGCCGCGCGATGCCGTGGACATCCGTTACCTCAGCGCCCTCGACGCCTCCCACGCGCTGGACGGCGGCAGCGTCGACGTCATCGCCACCTGGGAACCCTACGTCACCCAGCAGGAGCGTGCCGGTGGCCGCGTGATCGCCACCGCCCAGGGGCTGATTCCGGCCCAGAGTTTCGTGGTCGCCAACGAGCATTCACGCGAGGAAAAACGTGCCGCCATCAACGACTTCCTGCAACGCCTGAAAAAGGCCCGTGAATGGAGCGTCAGCGACCCGGCCCACAACGAGGCCTACGCCGACGCCTGGGCCGAGCGCACCCGCGCCGACAAGGACATTGCCCGTGCCTGGTTCAGCCGCGCCAAGACCGACGTCGGCCCGGTGACCGCGCAGAACATCGCCGCCGCCCAGCAGACCATCGACTTCTTCAGCGGCCTGGGGCTGATCAAGTCCTACCCGGCCGCCAGCCTGTTCGACACCTCCTTCAACGCTGCCGTGCAGCAACCCGCCACGGCCCAGGCCGCGCCATAACCCTGCAAGGATCGTCGCCATGAGCACCCGCACCCTGAAACTCGGCGCCCTGACCATGGGCGTTGGCGGCCCCGGCCGCCACAACCTGTGGCTGGACCCCGAACTGCCGGCCGACGCCAGCGTCAACATCGACTGGTACATCGACATCGCCCGCCAGGCGGAAGCCGCGCTGTTCGACCTGATTTTCATCGTCGACAGCCAGTTCATCACCCCCGGCTCGCCACCCCATTACCTCAACCGCCTGGAGCCGCTGACGCTGCTGTCGGCGCTGGCCGTGACCACCCGCCATATTGGCCTGGTGGGCACCCTGACCACCTCGTACAACGAGCCGTTCAACGTGGCCCGGCGCCTGGCCTCGCTGGACTTGATCAGCAAGGGCCGCGCCGGCTGGAACGTGGTCACCAGCGGCGACGCCGGCACTGCCGGCAACTATGGCCGCGACGAGCACTACGATTACGACACCCGCTACGGCCGCGCCAAGGAACACGTGCAGGTAGTGCAGGGCCTGTGGCAAAGTTGGGAAGACGACGCCTTTGTGCGTGACCGCAGCACCGGCCGCTATTTCGACCCGGCCAAGCTGCACGCGCTGAACCACAAGGGCGAGCATTTTTCCGTGGTGGGGCCGCTCAACCTGCAGCGTTCGCCCCAGGGCCAGCCGGTGATTTTCCAGGCCGGCGACTCGGAGCAGGGCAGGGAGCTGGGCGCGGCCATTGCCGACGTGGTGTTCACCCACGCACCCAGCCTGGAACAAGGCCAGGCGTTCTACCGCGAGATAAAGGAACGCGCCGTGCGCCAGGGCCGCGACCCGGAACAGGTGCTGGTGCTGCCGGGTGCCGAGGTGTTCGTGGGCGACACCGACGAGCAGGCGCGGGCGCTGGAGCGTCATTACCATGACAGCGATCACAGCTTCGAGCAGGCGCTGCTGGAGTTCGGCCGTTCATTCGGCTGGCATGACTTCAGCCATTACGACCTCGACGCGCCATTCCCGGCCCAGGCCCTGGAGTTTGCCCGCAGCAGCTTCTTCACCGTGGCCAAGCGCATCACCGACAACGCCGTGGCCGCCAACCTCACCCTGCGCCAGGCCGTGCAGGCCTCGCGCCAACTGCGCCCCGGCGCCTTCGTGGGCACCGCCGAAACCGTGGCGGCGAAGATGGCCGAATGGTTCGAGGCGCGGGCGGTGGACGGCTTCAACATCTACATTGGCCACCCGGGGCAGTTCCGCCGCTTTACCCAGGAGGTGGTGCCGCTGCTGCAGGAACGCGGTGTGTACCGGCGCGAATACCCCGGCACCACCCTGCGCGAAAACCTGGGCCTGGCCATCCCCCGCAACCCACGCTAATTCCCCCGTAGCAGCGGCCGCAGGCCGCGTCCCGGCCCAACCCGGTGCGCCAGGCACCCCGCCGGACGCAGCCTGCGGCAGCTGCTACGGGCATGTATAAGGCATCAACAGCGCCATCAATCCTCCTGGCACCCCCTGCAAACGGCATTACTATGGAAAGTGCCACCGCCCCAGGAGGACTCCCATGGCTCAGCCCCTCACCGTCAGCGACACCGAATGGCATGCTCGCTGTGAGCTTGCCGCGCTGTACCGCATGATCGCCCATTTTCGCATGACCGACCTGATCGACACGCACCTGACCCTGCGCGTGCCAGGCCCCGAGCATCATTTCCTGATCAACCGCTACGGCGTGCTGTTCGACCGCATGCGCGCCAGCGACCTGGTGCTCATCGACCAGCACGGCAAGGCCGTGGACCCGGCCTGTGCGCAGGTGCCTGTGAACGCTGCAGGCTTCGTCATCCACTCGGCCATCCACATGGCACGCCCGGACCTGGCCTGCGTGATTCACACCCACACCGCCGCCGGCATCGCCGTGTCGGCCCAGGAGCAGGGCCTGCTGCCCATCAGCCAGCACGCGTTGAAGTTCTACGGCAAGCTGGCGTACCACACCTACGAAGGCATCGCCTTGTCCCTGGACGAGCGCGAGCGGCTGATTGCCGACCTGGGCCCGCACCGCGCGATGATTTTGCGCAACCATGGCCTGCTGGCCGGTGGCGGCAGCGTCGCCGAAGCGTTCCACGAAATTCATTTCCTGGAGCGCGCCTGCCAGGCCCAGGTGCAGGCGTTGGCGGGCGGCAGCAAGCTGGTTTACCCGGCGCCGGAGGTGTGTGCACACACGGCGAAACAATTCGAAAGCGACGGCGTCGAGCAGATCATCAACATGGCATGGGCGGCGGCGTTGACCCTGATCGAGGATCAGCGCGCCTCCTACTGCTCCTGACAATTCAGGTCACACTTCGGTGCCTGCCCCAAGGGGAAGGTTCACGTAGGCTTACGGTTCTTCGCCTATAAGAACAAAGGTAAGCGCTTGTGAGAATGTTCCCCTTGGTAGCCGGGTTGCTGGCCGGCCTATCGTTGCCGGCCAGTGCCGCTGACTTGATCGAATTCTGGGACACTGCCCCCCGTCACGGCGGCAACAGCTTCAACCGCCTGCCACCCACTGCCGAGTATTACCAGGCCCTGGGCGGCTATGGCGCCGGCTGGGTGCGGCTGTCCTGGGACAAATGGCAGACCGGCGGGCGCGACTTCCTGCTGGGCAGCGCCGACCATTACGACGGGCTGGTCGAAAATGACCTGCGCACCCTCATCTCCAGTCTCGACCGCGCCCACGCGGCGGGCCTCAAGGTGGTGATCACACCGCTGTCCCTGCCCGGCATGCGCTGGTCGCAGAACAACGGCGACCGTTTCGATGACCGCCTGTGGCAGGACAAGGCCTGGTGGGCGCAAAGCGCCGCCTACTGGCGCGACCTGGCCGCGGCCCTCAAGGACCACCCGGCGGTGGCTGGCTACAACCTGATCAACGAGCCGGCCCCGGAAAAGCGCGGCGGCCTGCTGGAGCACGCCGGTGCCGCCGCGATGCACGCCTGGTACGCCAAGGCCCAAGGCACCGCACGCGACCTGCCAGCGTTCTATGAACAACTGGTGACCGCCGTGCGCGAGGTGGACCCGCACACCCCCATCATGCTCGACGCCGGCTGGTACGCCGCCGCCGACAGTTTCGAATACTGGCCCAAGGCCCTGAGCGACACGCGCCTGCTGTACAGCGTGCACATGTACGAGCCCTACGAGGCCACCAGCGCGCCGAACATCAAGCGCGCCACGCCCTATGCCTATCCCGGCCCGGCGCCCTTTGCCGGCCAGTCACTGACCTGGAACGCCCAGCGCGTCGCCAGCTACCTGCAACGGCCGCTGGCCTGGGCCGAGCGGGCAGGGGTGCCGCGCCAGCGCCTGGTGGTGGGCGAATTCGGCTGCATGCGCCAGCTGCCCGGTTGCCGCCAGTACCTGGAGGACGTGTTGACGGTGCTGGACCGCCAGCAGGTGCACTGGGCGTTCTACAGCTTCCGCGAAGACAGCTGGGACGGCATGGACTACGAACTGGGCAGCGCCAAGGTGCCGTGGCGCTACTGGCAGGCCATCGACAAGGGCGAACCCGACCCGCTGCCACGCCAGCCCACCGCGGAATTCGAGCCGATCCTGCGGCGCCTTGCCGCACCTTCGGCCTCCTAGGCGGCAAAGGCGCCAAGACGCGCTTGCCGCAGGCCATCTGGCGCCGTATCTTTGTCGCCTGATCAACGAATTGAATCCTTGCGATCATCTGTAGAGGGCATCATGAGCGGCGCTGGCATAAACTGGGACACCCTGGGTTTCGACTACATCAAGACTGATCTGCGCTTCCTGGCCACCTGGCGCGACGGCGCCTGGCAGGAAGGCACCCTGACCGAAGACAACGTCCTGCACATTGCCGAAGGTTCGACCGCCATTCATTACGGCCAGCAGTGCTTCGAGGGCCTCAAGGCCTACCGCTGCAAGGACGGCTCGATCAACCTGTTCCGCCCGGACCAGAACGCCGCCCGCATGCAGCGCAGCTGCTCGCGCCTGCTGATGCCGCACGTGCCAACCGACATGTTCATCGAGGCCTGCAAGCAGGTCGTTCGTGCCAACGAGAAGTTCATCCCGCCGTACGGTTCGGGCGGCGCCCTGTACCTGCGCCCGTTCGTCATCGGCGTGGGTGACAACATCGGCGTGCGCACCGCACCCGAGTTCATCTTCTCGGTATTCGCCGTGCCGGTGGGTGCCTACTTCAAGGGCGGACTGAAGCCGCACAACTTCTCCATCTCCACCTACGACCGCGCCGCCCCACAAGGCACCGGCGCCGCCAAGGTGGGTGGCAACTACGCTGCCAGCCTGCTGCCGGGTGCCGATGCCAAGAAGCATAACTTCGCCGACTGCATCTACCTGGACCCGCTGACCCACTCGAAAATCGAGGAAGTCGGTTCGGCCAACTTCTTCGCCATCACCGAGAACAACGAGTTCGTCACGCCCAAGTCGCCGTCGGTACTGCCAGGCATCACCCGCCTGTCGCTGATGGAACTGGCGGAAACCCGCCTGGGCCTGAAAGTGGTGGAAGGCGACGTGTTCGTCGACCAGTTGGGCCAGTTCAAGGAAGCCGGCGCCTGCGGTACCGCCGCGGTCATCTCGCCCATCGGCGGCATCCAGTACAACGACAAGCTGCACGTGTTCCACAGCCTGGAAAGCGTGGGCCCGGTGACCGTGAAGCTCTACAACGAGCTGACCGGCATCCAGCACGGCGACGTTGAAGCGCCAGCGGGCTGGATCGTCAAGGCCTGATGTAGACCCGTAGCAGCGGCCACCAGGCCGCGTCCGGGGCCAACTTCGCGCTGGCGCCGGACGCGGCCGGGCGGCCGCTGCTACGGGGTTACGCGGTGACCCGGCCGGTGACGAAATGGCCGGGGTCGTTGTAACCCGGCGTCGACGGATGCCCCGGCGTTACCAGGCTGTCGATGAACGCTTCATCTTCCGCCGTGATCTTCACCTCCAGCGCGCCGCTGTAGGTATCCCATTGCGCCTCGGTGCGCGGCCCGACGATGGCCGAGCTGACCAGCTGGTTGTTCAGCACCCAGGCAATCGCAAACTCGACAATCCCCACGCCCTTGGCGGCCGTATATTCCTGAATCTTGCGGGCAATGTGCAGCGACTCGTCGCGCCATTCGGTCTCCAGGATGCGCTTGTCCTGGCGCGCGGCGCGGCTGCCGGCCTCGGGCGCCTTGCCTGGGGCGTACTTGCCGCTGAGCACGCCACGGGCCAGCGGGCTGAAGGGCACCACGCCCAGGCCATGGTAGGCTGCGGCGGTGAGCTGCTCGGTTTCCACCTGGCGGTTGACGATGTTGTACAGCGGCTGGCTGGCCACCGGTTTGTCCACGCCCAGGCGCTGGGCCACGTTGACGATCTCGGCCAGGCGCCAGCCACGGAAATTGGACACGCCCCAGTGGCGGATCTTGCCCTGGCGCAACAGGTCGCCGATGGCGCTGACGGTCACCTCCAGCGGCGTATTCAGGTCATCGCGGTGCAGGTAGTAGAGGTCGATGTAGTCGGTGCCCAGGCGGGTCAGGCTGGCTTCCACGCCGTTGAAGATATGCTTGCGGCTCAGGCCGCTGCGGTTAGGCACGCCATCGGCCGGGCCGAAGCCGACCTTGGTGGCCAACACCCAGTCATGACGGTTGCGGGCAATTGCCTCGCCGACGATTTCTTCGCTGCGGCCGCTGTTGTAGACGTCGGCGCTGTCGATGAAGTTGATGCCCTGGCCCCAGGCCTTGTCGATGATATGCAGGGCGTCCTCGGTGGCCGTCTGCTCGCCGAACATCATGGTGCCCAGGGTCAGGGCGGAGACTTTCAGGCCACTGTGGCCCAGTGCGCGGTAAATCATCGGTGGCATCCCTTTGCGATGGTGTGGGGGCAAAGGTACTGCAAGGGGGCAGGGTGCGCACCTGAAACCTGTGTGGGGGCCCTGACGCGGCCTTGCGGCCGCTGCTACAACGACGTCTTCCAACGATCCAGATGTAGGACATTTCTGATTTGCCAGGGTAAGGCCTCCGGTGTCTTGTGATGCCTGACCGGCGCGCTTACCCTCTTGCCACCTCTCGAATCCTGTCCTGCCCATGAGCAATGAAACTATCGAAGAAATCCTCGTCAGACTCGATTGCGAAGGCAAGCTGTGCCTCTTGGAAATTGCCGCCGACACTATAGCCTTATGTGCCTGGTGGCAACGACAAGAAATACGCGATTGCTGGATCTCAAGGCGTGTCTTTCGAAGTTGGGGCGGACCGTGGATGAAGTGACCGGGCCTGATTACGCACTCACGCAGGAAATAGTTCGCGTTTTATGTCGCTTGAACCGGGGCCGCTATGACGGAATAGCCTATGAATCGCGCCACCACCCCCAGGGGGCGTGCTATGCATTGTGGCTTATGCCGGAGGGCGCAGCGGTGGTGAAAACCTTGAAGATGACCAACTGTGCGGAGTTTGAGTCAAGGGACGAAGGTTCGGATTCAGTGATGGACGTGGAGGAAATGCTCACCGAAATACTGGGATACCGAGTCATTTGACCAAAGCATCCTTAGCCGCAGGGCTCATCAACTCGGCGTGCCGCTCATGAACAAACGAGCCTCGCGCAAGATGTCTCGAACAACCGACTCGGACGCCCCTTGTTTCAGCAGGGTGTAAGGTAGCCCCTGCTTACCATCACCCACGGCAATGGGATTCAGGAAAAACGTGCAGATGCTCTCGGCACTTTTGTCGCCCAAGGCTGCCAGCACTTCTTCAAGGCAAGGCAGTTTCCCTGCCTCGGTGAATTGAAATGCGGGGTAGCAGTAGTCGTTGCCCTCCTGAATGACCAGCAGTTTCCCTTTCTGCACATGGTTGTTCACCGTCTGCCTGCTGACCTGGAGAAGCTTCGCCACCGCCTGGGTCTTCAAAATGCCGCCGTGCTGTTCCAAGCCATCAAGGAACTCGATTTTAGCGGCAGCTCTTCTAGCGAGCTTGCGTGCTTCGCGCGATTCCTGTGCGCCGGTAATGGCACCACTGACGGCGAAGCGGCACAGCAGTTCGTTATCGGTGAGTGAGCCGACGTCGTCTAGCGTCTTGTTCTCGGCCCATTGGTCGAGCACATTCTTGACCAGTTTCAGGAGGCGAACGGATATGCCCGTCGCACCGGAGAAGGCTGCCGCCGTGCTCTCCAGTTCTTCGGTGATTTGCTGCAGCGGGCTCGCAAGCTTCATGGAGATGATCCTGCCTTGTTGACGTTTTAATTTAATACTTATTCTGTAAATCGTCAATCTTGATCATTGTTGCGCTACGAACAGCAGCGGCGCCCGTGAGGTCGAACGCCGCCCAGCGTGATGGTGTCAGGAACGGGTTCGTCTCAGCGCTTGCCCGCCACCTTCCACGCCACCACGCTACCCACCACGATCAACCCCGCCAGCGCATACAGCGCGGCATCGGTCGAACCGGTCTGGTCCTTGATGAAACCGACGATGTAGGGGCTGAGGAAGCCAGCCATCTGGCCCACGGAGTTGATGATCGCCAGGCCCCCGGCGGCCACGCCGGCGCTGAGGAAGGCGGTGGGCAGCGGCCAGAACATCGGCAGGCCGGTGAGGGCGCCCATGGTGGCGATGCTCAGGCCGACGATGGCGATGGCCGGGGTGGCGGCGAAGTTCACGGCGATGACCAGGCCGATGGCCCCCATCAGCATCGGTACCACCAAATGCCAGCGGCGCTCGTTGCGCAGGTCGGCCGAGCGGCCCACCAGCAGCATGAAAATGCCCGCCAGCAGGTACGGAATGGCGCTCAGCCAGCCAATCACCAGGGCGTCGCTGAAGCCCAGGTTCTTGATGATCGACGGCAGCCAGAAGTTGATGGCGTAGACGCCGCTCTGGATGCAGAAGTAGATGAAGCCCAGCACCCAGATCAACGGTGTGGCGAACACTGCGCCCAGCGATTCACGCTGTTGCGCCGGCTTGCTGCGTGCGTCTTCGGCGAGGTCGGCTTCCACCACCGCGCGCTGTTGCGGCGTGAGCCAGGTGGCCTTGGCGAAGCTGTCGCTGAGCAGGAAGTAGGCCATGACGCCCAGCACCATGGTCGGGATGCCCTGGATCAGGAACATCCACTGCCAGGCAGCCAGGCCGTGCTGGCCGACGGCGAAGTGGTTGAGAATCCAGCCCGAGAACGGGCTGCCCAGCAGGCCCGACGCCGGGATGGCGGACATGAACAGCGCCATGATCCGCCCCCGGCGCGCATCGGGGAACCACTGCGAAAGGTACAGCACGATACCCGGGAAGAACCCGGCCTCGGCAGCACCGGTGAACAGCCGCAGCACGTAGAATTCCATCGGCGTGGTGACGAACAGCAGGCAGGTCGACAGGCCGCCCCAGGCCAGCATCATCAGCGCGATCCAGCGCCGCGGGCCGAAGCGGGTGAGCGCCAGGTTGCTCGGCAGGCCGCACAATACGTAGCCGATGAAAAAGATCCCGGCGCCAAGGCCGTAGATGGTTTCGCTGAACTTCAGGGCATCGAGCATCTGCAGCTTGGCGAAGCCGACGTTCACCCGGTCCAGGTAGTTGAACAGGTAGCAGATGAAGATGAAGGGGATCAGCCGCAGGGTGATGCGCCGGTACACAGCGTCCCTGACGCCTGGGGTGCCGTGGTCAAGGGCGGTGGTTGTAGACATGGGGTTTCTCTCTGTTTTTATGTTATTTGCGGCTATCGTGAGCCACCCTTGAGTGTCGGCGAGGCGCGTGGCAGTGTCTTTGTGCGTTTGCACAGCAACGCGCCGCCCAGGCTGTGCGACTCTACAGATGTGAACAGGACTATTCCCGCTATGTTCGAACTCGATCATGACCTGGCGCAAGACATTGTCGACCGCGCCATGGCCATTCTGCCGTGCAACGTCAACGTCATGGACAGCCAGGGCCTGATTCTGGGCAGTGGCGAGCCGGAGCGCATCAATACCCGCCACGAAGGCGCCCAACTGGTGTTGGCCAACGGCCGCGTGGTGGAACTGGACGCCCAGGCAGCGCAGTGCTTGAAGGGCGTGCAGCCGGGGGTGAACCTGCCGCTGCTGCTGGACGGCCGGCTGATCGGCGTGCTGGGCCTGACCGGCGACCCGGCGCAGTTGCGCACCTACGGCGAACTGGTGCGCATGACCGCCGAAATGCTGCTGGGCCAGCGCCGCCTGCAGGTGGAGCAGCATTGGCGCCGCCAGCGTTGCGACGATCTGCTGGCCTTGCTGCTGGGCGGCAGCGGTGAGTCGCCGCGGCTGCTGGACGAGGCCCGGCAGATGGGCCTCAAGCCGCAGCTGCCGCGCACCCCCTGCCTGTTCGAACTCAAGGCGGCGCAAAGCACCGAGGCGCTGGCGGCCTGGCTGCTGAGCCGCTACCCGGACAGCTGGTGCGTGAGCCCCGCGGCCGGCTCGCTGCTGTGGTGCCGCCCGGCCAGCGTCAGCCTAGATGAGGCGCGGCTGCTGGACAAGCTTGAAGCCCAGGGCTGGCCGGTGCAGCGCCTGGCGCTGGGCGAGCCGGCCGACGACCTGGCCGGCCTGCGGCGTGGCTACCGTTGGGTGCGCGACCTGCTGGCTTACGGCCGTGACATCGTGCCCCAGCGCCGCAGCCTGCCGCTGGCGCGCTACCGCCTGCCGGCGATGCTGTGGCGCCACCGCAGTGACGACAGCCTGGACGAATGGCTGGGGCCGCTGCACAAGGTCATCGCCAAGGACGCCAGCGGCCAACTGTTGGCGACCCTGCGCGCCTGGTGCGAACACGACGGCCAGAGCCAGGCCTGCGCTGACGCCCTGGGCATCCATCGCAACAGCCTGCGCTACCGCATGGAACGCATCGCCGAGCTGAGCGGCATCGACCCCAACCGCCTGGAAGGCATGCTCACCCTGTACCTGGGGGTGCAGCTGTTGCCCGGCGATTTGTCCATTTGAACAACAACGGTCGCCTGCGCTTGTGCAAAGGCCCGGCGCAGACGCGTCGGGCAACTGGCAGCATGGGCCTTACAAGAAAACCGGAGTAGCCCCCATGAAAATCGTCATCGCCCCCGACTCGTTCAAGGACAGCCTCAGCGCCGCTGGCGTCGCCGCCGCCATCGCCGAAGGCCTGGCCCAGGCCTTGCCCCAGGCCGAACTGGTGCAGTGCCCCATGGCTGATGGCGGCGAGGGCACCATGGAGGCGATTTTGGCAGCCTGCGCCGGCGAGTTGCGCAGCCTCACCGTGGAAGGCCCGCTGGGCAGCCCGGTGCAGGCCCGTTGGGGCTGGCTGGCCGACAGCGCCACGGCCATCATCGAAATGGCCGAGGCCAGCGGCCTGCAGTTGGTGCCGGTCGACCAGCGCGACGCCTGCACCAGCAGCACCTACGGCACCGGCCAGCTGATTGGCGCGGCGCTGGACGCTGGTGCCCGGCGGGTAATTCTGGCCATCGGCGGCAGCGCCACCAACGACGCCGGCACCGGCATGCTGCGCGCCCTGGGCCTGCAGCTGTTCGGCGAGGCTGAACAACCGCTGGCCAAGGGCGGCCTGGCCCTGGCGCAGTTGGCGCGGCTGTCGTTGCACGGTCTCGACCCGCGCCTGGCCCAGGTGCGCTTCGAGGTGGCGGCCGACGTCGACAACCCGTTGTGCGGGCCCCACGGTGCTTCACACATCTTCGGCCCGCAGAAGGGCGCCAGCCCCGCGCAGGTACTGCAATTGGACGCGGCGCTGGGCCACTTTGCCGACTACAGCGCCGCAGCGCTCGGGCACGACCTGCGTGAGTCCCCTGGCGCGGGTGCGGCCGGCGGCATGGGCTTTGCCGCCAAGGCGTTCCTGGGCGCCACCTTCCGCCCGGGCGTGGAAGTGGTGGCCGAATTGACCGGCCTTGAGCAGGCGGTGATTGGCGCTGACCTGGTGATCACCGGGGAAGGGCGCTTCGATGCCCAGACCCTGCGCGGCAAGACCCCCTTCGGCGTCGCCCGCGTTGCGGCGGCGCACCAGGTGCCGGTGCTGGTGATCGCCGGCACCCTGGGCGAAGGCTACGAGCAGCTGTACGCCTGCGGCGTCACCGCCGCCTTCGCCGTCACCAGCGGCCCCATGACCCTGGACCACGCCTGCCGCCACGCCGCCGCGCTGCTGCGCGACCGCGCGCGCGATATCGCGCGGGTGTGGGCGTTGGGGCGCGGTTGACGGCAGACGCCGCCTTTGGCAGCTCCTACGCGAATGCGTATACCGCATAAATCGCGTCGCCTGCATCGCGGCCAAGGCCGGCTCCTACCACGAACGGGGTAGGAGCCGACTTTAGTCGCGATGCAGGCGACGCCATTTCAAGACAGTTGCTGCTACGGGTTTCAGGTGTTGCCTATTTCGTGTTTATCACACCAGGTAGCGGTACACATTGAAACGAGAATCGCTGCCGTCCCGCTGCTGAGTGACCACGATACATTTCAGATCGTTCTGCACGGCAAGCCCCCGATCCATATAGGAATCTGGAATCAACCAATAGCCATCCTCGCCAAAAGTGCTGTCGGGCTGGCCGTTTGGCAGCAGGCGTGAAACCAGGCTTTGTGCGGTGAAGCTACCTCCGGAGAAACGAATGACGCTGGATAAGCACCAGAGGTAGTTATCGGTCGGGGTTGAGTCAATGGCGCCAGCTCCGGCGTCAAAATCACCGTCGTAAAGACGGTAGGTGGTTTCAAACTGCGTATCGTCAGTGGCGTCGGCGTTGTACCCCCTCACGAATTGGTCTCGGCGCTGCTTACCACTCAGTCGGCGCCTGCCAAACACCCTGATTTTCTCGCCCGCCGTTACGAACAGCCCAGTCAGCTCGGATGTGGCACCGTCCTCGACCAATTTGAAACCCGTGGTGTTGAAGGTAGTGTCGAGGGCACCGTAAGCCGTTAGCCTGGCCAAAGCACCGCGACTGTTCACTGTGCCGGCGACCAGGATTTTCCCATCCCCAAGTTGTTTGCAGCCATTTATCTGCATGTAGACATCAGGTGCATAGGTAACTCGGGTATAGCCGGTCTGCTGGAACTCACGATCCAGTGCGCCGTCTGCGGTAATCTGAATCAGATAGTCGCGGTCGATGTAAGGGGGCTTATAGTCCTCGTGGCGAAAGGCAACCAGAATGGCGCCGTTGACGGTCTCTTGGACGGTAATACGCGTGCCCCCCGTTTCGGCGCCCCGGGCAGTAACGTTCGGCGATGGGGCAACCTCTGGTGTCGACGTGCCTGCCGCGTCGAAACTTGGCAGCTCTGTGATCAACAACCGTCCACCGTTGAATGAAGTATCCACGCGGCCATCTGCGAAATACCTGGCTAGCGAAGGGATTCCCTCGCCAGTCTTGTCATTGAAAAATACTGTCGCAACCACAATCTTGTCATCTTCGAGCTGCTGCATCGAGTGAATTAGCTGGGCTTGAGGAGGGGCATGCTGTTCAATCACGTACCCCTTGCCGTCGCCGAATGAGATGTCCAACTCACCATTGGGCGTTAGCTTTATCAGTAACGTGGTCCCTGCGTCGGGATTGGCTGCGTTCATCGACGCGGCGATAAGAATTCCGCGGTCCTTCAATACCAGGCAAGGGCCGGCACCCGTAATTTCTATATCAGCCGGCATCAAGCTCTGCAAATCAACAATGCCGCCAGCAAACGACGGGTCAAGCGTGGCGTTGCCGCGTGTGTTTAAGGTCGAAGTGTTCATGGAGTTATGCCTCTGAGAGTAGAGCCATAACTGTCTACCTTTCGACCCAACACCGAACCTGTTAGAAGTGACAGTGACCTCGCTCGACCGTCCATAACCCCCATTCCAGAAGCCTTGCCGGTAATTTATTAGACTTTGGTGCGATGCAATGTCGCACCAATGTATGACATCGTATGAGCGTTGATACCGCTGCACCCCTTGCGTCATCTCTCGGTCAGCCCCTGCGCTGACACCGTTCCGATAAAAATATCAGGTCGTCGCGGCGCCCCCGTGGGCGTGGTCGCGGGCCATCATCATTCTGGAGAAAACGCATTATGAGCACTGCACGTGCTTCCACTACGCAGCGCCTGCTGCCGAGCCTGCTCGGCGTGGTGATGCTGCTGATGGGCCTGGCCCTGCTGGCGGGCGGCGTCAAGCTGGCCAGCCTGGGTGGGTCGTTGTATTACCTGTTGAGCGGCGTCGGCATCGCGCTCACCGGCGTGTTGCTGCTGGCCGGGCGCCGTGCGGCGCTGCCGTTGTATGCGTTGGTACTGTTCGCCAGCACCGTCTGGTCGCTGTGGGAAGTGGGCCTGGACTGGTGGCAACTGGTGCCGCGCCTGGCCCTGTGGTTCGTGCTGGGCCTGGTGCTGTTGCTGCCCTGGTTCCGTCGCCCGTTGCTGCAAGGTGTGCCGTATGCGCTGGGCAACGGCACGTTGACCGTGGCCGTGGTGCTGGCCGGCGCTGCCGCCGTGGCCAGCCAGTTCACCAACCCTGGCGAGATCAAGGGCGAACTGAACCGCGAAACCGCCGGCACCACCAGCGCCGCTCCGGCCATGCCTGACGGCGACTGGCAGGCCTATGGCCGCACCGCCTTCGGCGACCGCTATTCGCCCTTGGCGCAGATCACCCCGGCCAACGTCGACAAGCTGCAGCCGGCCTGGAGCTACCGCACCGGTGACATCCCCGGCCCGAACGACCCGGGCGAAACCACTGCGGAGAACACCCCGCTGAAGGTCAACGGCATGCTCTACGTGTGCACGCCGCACAGCAAGGTCATTGCCCTGGACCCGGACACCGGCAAGGAAATCTGGCGCTACGACCCGCAGATCAGCACCCAGAACGCCGCCAACTTCAAGGGCTGGGCGCACATGACCTGCCGTGGCGTGTCGTACCACGATGACGCCGCCTACGCCGCCAGCGAGCAAAGCCCGGCCGCCGCGCCGAACGCCTGCCCGCGCCGGCTGTTCCTGCCCACCGCCGACACCCGCCTGATCGCCCTGAACGCCGACACCGGCAAGGTCTGCGAAGGCTTTGGCGACAAAGGCCAGGTCGACCTGCGCGCCAACATCGGCAGCTTCACCGCCGGTGGTTACTACTCCACCTCGCCACCTGCGGTCACCAAGGACCTGGTGGTGATCGGCGGCCACGTTACCGACAACGTCTCCACCGACGAGCCCTCGGGCGTAGTGCGTGCCTACGACGTGCACGACGGCCACCTGGTGTGGAACTGGGACAGTGGCAACCCCGACGACACCACGCCCATCGCCCCGGGCAAGACCTACACGCGCAACTCGCCAAACATGTGGTCGCTGATCAGCGTCGATGAGAAGCTGGGCCTGATGTACCTGCCCATGGGCAACCAGATGCCTGACCAGTGGGGCGGCAACCGCAGCGCGGCCGCAGAGAAATACAGCGCCGGCGTCACCGCGCTGGACATCGCCACCGGCCACGTGCGCTGGACTTACCAGTTCACCCACCACGACCTGTGGGACATGGACGTGGGCGGCCAGCCTAGCCTGATGGACATCAAGACCGCCGACGGCCTCAAGCCTGCGGTAATCGCGTCCACCAAGCAGGGCAGCGTCTACGTGCTGGACCGCACCAACGGCCAGCCCATCGTGCCCATCGACGAACTGCCGGTACCGGGCGGCGCCGTGCCGGGTGACCACACCGCGCCTACCCAGCCCAAGTCGCAGCTCAACTTCATGCCGCCGGTGATGACCGAGCGCGACATGTGGGGCGTGACGCCGTTCGACCAGATGCTGTGCCGCATCGACTTCAAGAAACTGCGCTACGACGGCCCGTTCACGCCGCCGTCGCTGCAGGGCTCGCTGGTGTACCCGGGCAACTTCGGCGTGTTCGACTGGGGCGGTGTGTCGGTGGACCCCGAGCGCCAGATCATGTTCGTCAACCCCAACTACATGGCCTTCGTCGACAAGCTGGTACCGGCGTCGGACGTTGAAGGTGGCCCGGCCCGCAAGAGCGAGACCGAAGGCATCCAGGCCAACAAGGGCGCGCCGTATGGCGTGATCATGAACGCTTTCCTGTCACCCATGGACCTGCCGTGCCAGGCACCCGCCTGGGGTTACGTGGCGGCAGTGGACATGACCACCCACCAAGTGATCTGGAAACACAAGAACGGCACCGTGCGTGACAACTCGCCAGTGCCGCTGCCACTGACCATGGGCGTGCCCGCGCTGGGCGGCACCTTCATGACCAAGGGCGGCGTGGCGTTCCTGAGCGCCACCCTGGACCAGTACCTGCGCGCCTATGACGTGCGCAACGGCAAGCAGCTGTGGGAAGCGCGCCTGCCTGCCGGCGCCCAGACCACGCCCATGACCTACACCGGCAAGGACGGCCGCCAGTACGTGCTGGTGGTCGCCGGCGGCCATGGTTCGCTGGGCACCAAACAGGGTGACTACGTGATGGCGTACGCGCTGCCGAAGTAACCCACCATCCCGTAGCAACAACTGTCCTGTGGGAGCTGGCTTGCCAGCGAGCTGTTGAGGCCCGAAAAGCTCGCTGGCAAGCCAGCTCCCACACAGCAAAGTTGCTGCTACGGGGTTTGTGTATGGGTCATGACTTTTTCGGTCATATTCGCAGCCCGGCTCGCTGCTTACTCTGTCTCCAAGGAAAAAACACTTGGAGAACAATCATGAACAAGCTGCTGACCCTCGCCGCATTGACCCTGGGCCTCGCCGCCACGGCTGCCCACGCCGACCCCGCGCAAACCTACCGCTATGGCCAGCCACTGGACATCGCCAAGGTCATCGATGCCGGTGACATTCCCGATGTGTGTGCCGTGGTTCCCGTGACCATGACCTACGAAGACAGCCAGGGCCAACGCCACTCCTTGGTGTACCGCGTGATGGGCAAAGGCTGCTCCAACTAAGCCAGCGCTTCCGCTATCCTTGGCGCATTTCCCCTGCGCCGAGCCCTGCATGAATTTACGCCACCTGCTGTATTTCAAGACCATCGTCGAGCGTAAATCCATTGCCGCCGCCTCCGAGGCGCTGCACATCGCCCAGCCGCCGCTCAGCCAACACCTCAAGGCCCTTGAGGCCGACTACGGCCTGCAACTGTTCGAGCGCCAGGGGCGTGGGTTGCTGGTGACCGAAGCCGGGCAGCACCTGTACCGGCGGGCCTGCGAGCTGCTGAACCTGGCGGATGAAATCGATGGCGAAATGCGTGGCCTGGCCCAGGGCGTCAGCGGCAAGGTCAGCATCGGCACGGTGACCTCGGGCGCCGCCTTCCTGGCGCGGGTGGTGGGCCAGTTGCGGGTGCAACTGCCGGGGGTGCTGTTCTCGATTTACCACGCCGAACCGGCGGCGCTGGAAGACATGCTACAAACCCGCCAACTGGACTTTGCCCTCAGCCAGTGGCCAGTGACCAACCCGCTGTTGCACACCGAACCCTTGCAGGCGCTGACCCTGGCCGCCGTGGAAGCCACGCCTGGGGTGCTGCCGGACACCGACGCCTGCACCTTGGCCGACCTTGCCACGGTGCCGCTGATCGTGGTGCGCCGGCGCCAGGGCCACGGCTTCTACGAGCGCGTGCAACAGGCGTTCAGCGAAGCAAAACTGCGGCCCGAGGTGGCCTTCGAATGCTCCGATATTTCCGCAGCCCTGGCCTTGGCCAAGGCCGGGGCAGGGGTGGCGCTGCTGCCGGTGTGGCCGGGCGACCAGGCGCTGGAAGGGCTGCGCCAGCGCCGCGTCAGTGGTCTTGCCAGCGAAGAACGCCTGGTGCTGGCCTGGCTGGCCGAACGCGACCGCCTGCCGGTGGTGGCGCAGGCGGTCAAGGCCTTCCAGCAGTTGCCTCAATAACCGGTGCTGGCCGACAGGCTTTCCCACTCGTCAATTTCTGCCTGCAACGCCTTGAGCTTGGCGCGCACCAGTTGCAGCGCGTCCGCGCCCAGCAGCAGGTGGCGGGGCGGCTTGTCGGCGTTCACCAGGGCCAGCAGCGCCTGCGCGGCCTTGTCCGGGTCGCCCGGCTGGTGGCCGCTGCGCGCCTCGCGGGTCTGGCGAATAGGGTCGAACAGGGTGTCGTAGTCTTTGATGCTGCGGTGCGTGCGCACCATTGAACGGCCTGCCCAGTCGGTGCGGAACGAGCCCGGCGCCACGGCCGTCACCTTCACGCCCAGCGGCTCAACCTCCTGCGCCAGCGATTCGGAAATGCCTTCCAGGGCGAACTTGCTGCCGTGGTAATAGGAGATGCCCGGCAGGGTCATCATGCCGCCCATGGAGGTGACGTTGATGATGTGCCCGCTGCGCCGCTCGCGCATGCCCGGCAACACCGCCTTGATCATCGCCACCGCACCGTACACGTTGACGTCGAACTGGCGTTGCAGCTCGCTCAGCGGCGACTCCTCCAGCGTGCCTTCGTGGCCGTAGCCGGCGTTGTTGACCAGCACGTCGATGGCGCCGTGGCGGGCCAGCAGGCCGCTGACAGTAGGCTCGATGGCGGCGAAGTCGCTCACGTCCAGCACTACACCGTGGGCGTTGTGGGCATGCAGGCGCTCGAAATCGGCTACCGCGTCGGCACGGCGCAAGGTGCCGATCACGGTATGCCCGGCCGCCAGCGCAGCCTGGGCGAACGCACGGCCGAAGCCGGAACTGACGCCGGTAATCAGAAAGGTTTTATGGCTCATGGCAAGGCTCCTTCAGGGGGTTGTCACAGCCTAGCCCCGCGCGGGCGGCCTGCGTAGCGCCAAAACTCCTGCGCTTTTGCCTGATCCTGCGGTGTAGCCGCTGCCGCCAGGCTGCGCTGGACTGAAGATCTTCAGGGTTCACACCGGCCAGCGCAGCCTGGCGGCAGCGGCTACAGTTAGCTAAGTGCTTGCAAGAGTGATGGCTTCTTGCTATCTGTCGGTGAGGGATCTCCATCGAGGTACGTGTGAACCGGTTTGAAAGCTTGACCCAGTTAGTCGACAACAACGACAACGTCTACACCCGGCAACGGCTGCGGGGGTTTCCCTGGTTGCGGTTCGAGCCGGCGCTTGAACAGGAATACCGCGAACTCAACTACCAGGGTTTCCAGCGCACCCGCAATGGCTCGGCGCTGTTGCTGATGGTGGCGCTGCTGGGCTTCCTGGCCCTGGACGTGTGGTACGGCTACAAGGCGCATTTCCCTCCCGCGTCATTCTTCGCCATTGGCGCGCGGCTGTTCACGGTGCTGTTCGCCTGCGTGGGCTACCGCAAGGTGCGCCAGCAGTCACAGGTGGCGGCGGGGCAGCGCTGGGTGGTGGCGGTGCTGGGCGTCACCTGTGTCAGTTCCATCACCATGATGCTGCTCTACGCCCGCTACCACAGCGAATTCCAGCTGCCGTTGCTGCTGGATGCAGTGATTCTGCTGTTCATCACCGTGCTGTTTCCGGTAGGGCTCAGCGTGCATGTGGCCATTGCCATGGCGCTGCTGATTGCCCTGGCCAGCTGGAGCCTGACGCCCTGGGTGGCGGGTGAGTTGCTGGACCAGCAGTTCGCCGCGTTCATGCCGTTCCAGGTGTCGTCGCTGGTGGCGCTATTGGCGTTGCGCTACTACCACGAACGCTCGTTTCGCACGCTGTTCCTGCTGCGCGGCTCGCTGCACGCCATGGCCAGCACCGATGCCCTGACCGGCCTCTACAACCGCCGCGCCTTCGAGATGCTCGGCCGCCGCGCCCTGGCCCAGGCTACCCGCGAGGCGCACCTGTGCGCGCTGATGCTGGTGGATGTCGACCACTTCAAACGCTACAACGACCTGCACGGCCACCCGGCCGGCGACCGCGCGCTGCAGGCAATCGCCACCCGCCTGGGGCGCTTCCCGCGCCGGCCGCTGGACCTGGCCGCACGCCTGGGCGGCGAGGAGTTCGTGCTGCTGTTCGCCGACGTCGATCGCGACTTCGCCGGGCGCATCGGCGACGAGGTCCGCACCGCGGTCCAGGACCTGAGCATTGCCGTCGACCCCGACGGCACGCCGCTGACCGTCAGCGTCGGCGTGGCCCTGGGTATCCCCGGCTGCGACCCGGACGAGCTGTACCAGCGCGCGGACCAGGCGATGTACCGGGCGAAGCGGGAAGGGCGGAACAGGGTGTGCGTGGGGGGTTAGGAATGAGGGCTACGGTGTTGTGCCATACCACCAAGGCTGGCAACCCCAATCCATCAGGCCATGGCACAAAGGCTGGCAACGCGAATCCATAAGGCCATGGCACAAAGGCTGTCAACGCCTCTCCATCAGGCCATGGCACGGTGCAACAAATGTAGCACCGGCCGTGAGGCCGGGTCGCGCCGTGCGGACGGCGCTCGATCTCAAGAGCGCCACACCTCTCCCGACATGCACTTGCACGCCGTGACGCAATCTCCCGACGAACTCATCGAATCCAACTCGCAACCTGCAACCTGCAACCTGCAACCCGTAACCCGTAACCCGTAACCCGTAACCCGTAACCCGTAACCCGCAACCCGCAACCCGCGTAGCCGCTGCCGCTAGGCTGCGCTGGCCCGAACGTTCACTGAAGATCTTCAGTGTGGCTTGCAGGTGCATGTCTGGAGCCTTGCAGCGTTTCCGAAATCGAGCGCCGCCCGCGCGGCGCGACCCGGCCTGACGGCCGGTGCTACATCTGTTGCACCGTGCCATGGCCTGATGGATAGGCGTTGCCAGCCTTTGTGGTTGGCCTGATGGATAGGCGTTGCCAGCCTTTGTGGTTGGCCTGATGGATAGGCGTTGCCAGCCTTTGTGCGTTGGCCTGATGGATAGGCGTCGTCCCCCCCCCACCATTCGCCGGCCCACGCTTGCAGCCATCCTGCGCATAGAGTACAAATGTACTCCATGACTACTCTATCTCCCAAACGCAGCGCCATCCTCACCTTTATCCGCGATCGCATTGCCGATCACGGCCAGCCGCCGAGCCTGGCGGAAATCAGCGAGGCCTTCGGGTTTGCTTCGCGCAGCGTGGCGCGCAAGCATATCGTCGCCTTGACCGAGGCCGGTTTCATCGAAGTCACGCCCAACCAGGCGCGGGGCATTCGCCTGGCGCGCAGCCAGCGCCGGCCCGAGCTGCTGGAAATACCGGTGCTGGGCCGGGTGGCGGCGGGGCGGCCCATCGACCCCGACGTGGGCGTGCACGACCACATGGTGTTCGACGCGCGCATGTTCGCCCGCACGCCGGACTTCCTGCTGCAGGTGGCCGGTGACTCGATGATCGGCGACGGCATCCTCGACGGCGACCTGGTGGGCGTGAAGCGCCAGCACGACGCGCGCAACGGCCAGATCGTGGTGGCGCGCCTGGACGGCGAGGTCACCATCAAGCGCCTGGAGCTCAAGAGCGACAGCGTGCGCCTGATGCCGCGCAACCCCGACTACGAGCCCATCGTGGTGGACGCCGAGCAGGAGCTGGTGATCGAAGGCATCTTCTGCGGCCTGGTACGCCGCTGATGGGCGCGGTGGTCAGCCTTGAAGGCCTGCTCGACGAGCGACGGGTGTGGAAGGGCCGTGCCCAGGCCCAGCCCGTGGCCGCCCAGCCTACTGGCCATGGTTGGCTCGACCGTGCGTTGCCCACTGGCGGCTGGCCGCCGTCGGCGCTCAGCGAAATCCTCATTCCCTGCGCCGGCAGTGGCGAGCTGCGCCTGCTGTGGCCCACCCTGGCACGCCTGACCCAGGCCGGCGAGCGCGTGGTGCTGGTGGCGCCGCCGTTCATTCCGTACCCGGCAGCGTGGGAAGCGGCAGGCGTCGACCTGCGCCAGCTGGCGCTGGTCGACGCCCAGGGCACCGAAGCCCTGTGGGCTGCCGAACAGTGCCTGCGCTCGGGCAGTTGCGCGGCGGTGCTGTGCTGGCCGCAGAGCGCCGATGACCGTGCCCTGCGGCGCCTGCAGGTGGCCGCCGAAACCGGCCAGACCCTGGCGTTCGCCTGCCGCCCGCAACAGGCCGCGCACAACCCGTCGCCGGCGGCCCTGCGCCTGGCCATCGACCTGCGCCCAGCCCAGGTGCGCGTGCTCAAGTGCCGCGGCGGGCTGGCCCCGGCCGCGCCGCTGGCCTTCAGCGAGAGCGCCTGAGGTTGCCATGCTCTGGGCCTGCATTCTTTTCCCGCAACTGGCGCTGGACAGCGCCCGCCGTCGCCGCGAAGACCCCGACGCGCCGCTGGCGCTGATCAGCGGCCCCACCCAGCGCCGCGTGCTGCAGGCCGTCAACCCGGCTGCCCGGGCCCTGGGCCTGCGCCCCGGGCAAACCCTGACCGCCGCCCATGCCCTGACGCGCGACTTCGCCACCCAGGAGCACGACCCGGCCGACATCGAGCAATGCCAGCAATTCCTGGCGGCCTGGGCCTACCGCTTCAGCTCCCAGGTCAGCCTGCATTACCCCCGCGCGCTGCTGCTGGAGGTGCAATCGAGCCTGGGCCTGTTCGGCCCCTGGCCGCAGTTCGAAGCGCGGCTGCGCGCCGAACTGCAAGGCCTGGGCTTCAGCCACCGCATCACCCTGGCGCCCAACCCGGCGGCCGCACGCATGCTCGCCAACGCCCATGACGGCCTGGCGGTGCTGGCGCCTGCGCAGCTGCCGGCGGCCCTGGCGCCGCTGTCCATCGAGCGCGTGGGCCTGCCACGGGAAACCGCCACCGCGTTTGCGCGCATGGGCCTGCGCCAGCTGGGCCAGGTGCAGGCGCTGCCGCGCGACACCGTGGCCCGGCGCTTTGCCGCCAGCGACCTGCAGCACCTGGACACCCTCGGCGGCCTGCGCCCCCTGGCCCTGTCGTTCTACCTGCCGCCGGACTTCTTCGAGCAGCGCATCGAGCTGAACTTCGACGTCGAGTCGCACCAGGCCCTGCTGTTCCCCCTGCGCCGGCTGATCAACGACCTGGCCGCCTACCTGGGCGGGCGCGACAGCGGCGTGCAGCGTTTCACCCTGCACCTGGAACATGCCGAAGGCGAGGACACCTTGGTGCCGGTGGGCCTGCTGGGCGCCGAGCGCGACGCCGGCATGCTTTTCGAGTTGGCCCGCGGGCGCCTGGAACCGGTGCAGGTCAAGCGCCCGGTGCGCAACGTGCGCCTGGTGGCACGCGACCTGCCGCGCTTCGTGCCCACCCACCAGACATTGTTCGACCAGCGCCCGCAGCAGTCCCAGCCCTGGGAGCAGCTGCGCGAACGCCTGCGTGCGCGCCTGGGCGACGACGCCATCAGCGGCATCGCCGCTCGCGCCGACCACCGCCCCGAGCGCGCCTGGCTGGCGGCCAGCGTGCCCAAGGCGCTGCTGGCGCCTGGCTCGGCGCCGCGCCCCGGCTGGCTGCTGGCCGAGCCCCAGGCCTGGACCGACTGCGACCTGCGCGTGCTGGCCGGCCCCGAGCGCATCGAGTCGGGCTGGTGGGACGGCGGTGACATCCGCCGCGACTATTACCTGGTGGAAACCACCAGCGGCCAGCGCGCCTGGGCCTATGAAACAGTCGGCGAGCAGGGGCGGCTGTGGCTGCAGGGCTGGTTCGCATGAACGGCTACGCCGAGCTGCACTGCCTGTCCAACTTCAGCTTCCAGCGTGGCGCCTCCAGCGCCCAGGAACTGTTCGAGCGCGCCAGGCGCCATGGCTACCAGGCCCTGGCGATCACCGACGAATGCACCCTGGCCGGCATCGTCCGCGCCTGGCAGGCCGCCAAGGCCTGCGAGTTGCCGCTGATCGTCGGCAGCGAGATGCGCATCCATGACGGCCCCAAGGTGGTGCTGCTGGTAGAGAACCTGGCCGGCTACCAGAGCCTCTGCCAGCTGATTACCCTGGCCCGGCGCCGGGCCGCCAAGGGCCAGTACCAGGTGCTGCGCGAGGACTTCGCCCAGGTGCCGCTGCACGGCCTGGTGGCCCTGTGGGTGCCCGACAACACCCACGACCTGGCCCCCGGCCACTGGCTGCGCGGGGTGTTCGGCAGCCAGCAGCTGTGGCTGGCGGTGCAACTGCACCGGGGCGCCGACGACCACGCGCGCCTGGCGCAGCTGCAGGCCCTGGCCGCGCAACTGGGCCTGCGCGCCGTGGCCAGCGGCGACGTGCACATGCACGCCCGTGGGCGCCGGGCGCTGCAGGACACCATGACCGCCATCCGCCACCACACCACCGTGGCCGACGCCGGGCACCACCTGTTCGCCAACGGCGAGCGGCACCTTCGGCCCCTGCCAATGCTGGCCGAACTCTACCCCCAGGCGCTTCTGGACGAGACGGTCTATATTGCCCGGCGCTGCACCTTCAGCCTCGACCAGCTGCAATACCAGTACCCCCGCGAGCTGGTGCCCGAGGGCCACACGGCCAGCCAGTGGCTGCGCACGCTCACCGAGCAGGGCATGCACTGGCGCTGGCCCCAGGGCGCCACGCCAGCGGCGCAGGCGCAGATCGACAAGGAACTGGCGCTGATCAGCGAGCTGGGCTACGAAAGCTATTTCCTCACCGTGCACGACATCGTCCGCTTCGCCCGTGGCCAGGGTATTTTGTGCCAGGGCCGCGGTTCGGCAGCCAACTCCGCCGTGTGTTTCGCCCTGGGCATCACCGAGCTGGACCCGGGGCGCATGAACATGCTGTTCGAACGCTTCATTTCCAAGGAGCGCAACGAGCCGCCCGACATCGACGTCGACTTCGAGCACGACCGCCGCGAAGAAGTGCTGCAATACGTGTTCAACCGTTACGGCCGCCGCCGCGCCGCGCTCACCGCCGTGGCCAGCAGCTACCGTGGCGCCGGCGCCATACGCGACGTGGCCAAGGCCCTGGGCCTGCCCCCGGACCAGGTCAACAGCCTGGCCGACTGCGTGGGCCGCTACAGCGACCGCGTGCCGCCGGTGGGGCGCCTGGGCGAGGCCGGTTTCGACGTCGACAGCCCGGTGCTGCGCCGGGTGCTGACGCTCACCGCCGAACTGATGGGCTTCCCCCGGCACCTGTCCCAGCACCCCGGCGGCTTCGTCATCAGCGAGCACCCGCTGGACACCCTGGTGCCGGTGGAAAACGCGGCCATGGCCGAGCGCACCATCATCCAGTGGGACAAGGACGACCT
The DNA here is from genome assembly GCF_056175065.1 of Pseudomonas sp. JC1203. Classification (NCBI taxonomy): domain Bacteria; kingdom Pseudomonadati; phylum Pseudomonadota; class Gammaproteobacteria; order Pseudomonadales; family Pseudomonadaceae; genus Pseudomonas; species Pseudomonas sp. JC1203. The sequence continues at coordinate 69,305 of NZ_JBWCAM010000007.1, read as the reverse complement.
CGACGCGGTGGGCCTGCTGAAGGTCGACGTGCTGGCCCTGGGCATGCTCAGCGCCTTGCGCCGCAGCTTCGACCTGCTGCGCCGCTACAAGGGCCGCGAGCTGACCCTGGCGAGCATTCCGGCGGAGTGCGTGCGCACCTATGAAATGATCAGCCGCGCCGACACCGTGGGCGTGTTCCAGATCGAATCGCGTGCGCAAATGGCCATGCTGCCGCGGCTGCGGCCGACGAAGTTCTACGACCTGGTCATCCAGGTGGCCATCGTGCGCCCGGGGCCCATCCAGGGCGACATGGTTCACCCCTACCTGCGCCGGCGCAACAAGGAGGAGCCGGTGGTGTACCCCTCCGAGGCGCTGAAGAAGGTGTTCGAACGCACACTGGGCGTGCCGCTGTTCCAGGAACAGGTGATGGAACTGGCCATCGTCGCCGCCGACTACAGCCCCGGCGAGGCCGACCAGCTGCGCCGTTCCATGGCCGCCTGGAAGCGCCACGGCGGCCTGGAGCCGCACCAGCTGCGCCTCACCGAAGGCATGCTGCGCAACGGCTACAGCCTGGAGTTCGCGCAGAAGATCTTCGAGCAGATCAAGGGCTTTGGCAGCTACGGTTTCCCCGAGTCCCACGCGGCCAGCTTCGCGCTGCTGACCTACGCCAGCTGCTGGCTCAAGTGCCATGAACCGGCGGCCTTCACCTGCGCGCTGATCAACAGCTGGCCCATGGGCTTCTACAGCCCCGACCAGCTGCTGCAGGACGCCCGCCGGCACCAACTGCAGACCCGCGCGGTGGACGTGCGCCACAGCGACTGGGACTGCACCCTGGAGCCGTGCGGGGCAGGGCAGCCGGCCATTCGCCTGGGCCTGCGGATGATTCGCGGCTTTCGCCAGGAAGACGCCCTGCGCATTGAACAGGTGCGCGCCCGGCAGCCCTTCGCCGACGTCAGCGACCTATGCCTGCGCGCCGGCCTCGACAACCGCGCCCGCGCGCTGCTGGCCGACGCCGACGCCTTGCAGGGGCTGGCGGGTGACCGCTTCCGCGCGCGCTGGGAAGTGGCCAGCGTCGAGGCGCAACTGCCGCTGTTCGCCGACTTGCCCAGCCGCCGCGACACGCCGGTGGCGTTGCCGGTGCCCAGCGTTGGCGAAAACCTGGTGGCCGACTACGCCACCGTCGGCACCACTCTGGGCCCGCACCCCCTGACCCTGCTGCGCCCCGGCTTGCAGCGCCTGCGTTGCCGCAGCTCGCGGGAGCTGGCCGGCATCGACCACGGCCGGCACATCAGCGTCGCCGGCCTGGTCACCGGTCGCCAGCGTCCGCAGACCGCCAGTGGGGTGATCTTCGTCACCCTGGAAGACGAGTTCGGCATGATCAACGTGGTGGTCTGGAACGACCTGGCCGAGCGCCAGCGCAAGCCGCTGGTGAGCGCGCGGCTGCTGCAGGTGCATGGGCGGCTGGAGTCCGAAAGCGGCGTGCGCCACCTGATCGCCGGCAAACTCACCGACCTCACCCCAATGCTGGCGGGACTGGACATTCGCAGCCGCGATTTTCGCTGAGCCGGGTGTGCCTTACAGCGGCGCGGGCTGGGCAGCGCCGGCCAGCGTGCGGCGGGCCGCCAGGCTCAGCACGTAGAACAACCCGCCGCCCAGCGCGCAGCCGGTGAACCAGGCGAAGTTGGCCATCGGCTGCAGCCACGGCACGAAGGTAATGCACAGGCCCGCGCCTGCCGCCAGCGCCAGGGCTTTCACCGCTACCCAATTGACGCCGTTGCTGTACCAGTAGCGGCCACTGGGGCCGTCGTTGAACAGCGCGTCGACGTCGATCTGCTGGCGCTTGATCAGGTAGTAGTCCACCAGCAGGATGCCGAACAGCGGGCCGATGCAGGCGGCCAGCACGTCCAGGGTGTAGTGGATGACCTGGGGGTTGTTGAACAGGTTCCAGGGGGTGATGAACACCGACAGCACCGCGGCGATCATGCCGCCCATGCGCCAGCTGATGCGGCTGGGCGAGACGTTGGCGAAGTCGAAGGCCGGCGAGACGAAGTTGGCGACGATGTTGATGCCCACCGTGGCGGTGACGAAGGTAAAGGCACCCAGCAGCACGGCGGTGGTGTTGTCGATGCGCGCCACGGTGGCGATGGGGTCATGGATCATTTCGCCGAAGATGGGCAGGGTGCCCGAGACAATCACCACGGTCACCAGCGAGAAGGCCAGGAAGTTGATCGGCAGGCCCCAGAAGTTGCCGCGTCGCACGTCGGCCATGCTGCGGCAGTAGCGGCTGAAATCACCGAAATTCAATGTCGGGCCGGAGAAATACGAGACCACCAGGGCCGTGGCCATGATCACCTGGCCCACCGCTTCCCAGCCGGCCAGGTGTTTTTCGGCGAGGGTGAAGCTGATGTTGCTCCAGCCCGCGCGCCAGACGATCCAGCCCGCCAGGGCAAACATTACCGCGTAGACGGCGGGGCCGGCCCAGTCGATGAAGCGGCGGATGGATTCCATGCCGGTCCAGAACACGAAAGCCTGCACCACCCACAGGGTCAGGAAGCCGAACCAGCCCAGGTACGACAGGCCGGCGAAGGTCACTTGCTGGTAGGCGGCAAGCTCGGGGAAAAACCGCAGCACCACGATGACCAGCGCGCTGGACGCCAGGTACGTCTGCACCCCGTACCAGGCCACGGCGATCAGCCCGCGGATCACGGCGGGAATGTTGGCGCCGAACACCCCGAAGGCCAGGCGGCAAATGACCGGGTAAGGCACTGCAGCTTGCTGGCTGGGCCGCGCCACCAGGTTGGCGATCACCTGCACAATGCAAATGCCCGCCAGCAGCGCGATCAACACCTGCCAGCTGGCCAGCCCGAGGGCGAACAGGCTGGCGGCGAACACATAGCCGCCGACGCTGTGCACGTCACTCATCCAGAACGCGAAGATGTTGTACCAGCTCCAGGTTTGCTGCGTGGGGCCCAGGTCATGGTTGTAGAGCTTTGGGCTGTAATGAGCGGGGCGTGTGTCAGACATGGCTTGTCTCCCTCGTTTTGATTTTTTGTATACGAGGTTGTAGGCAGAATGTGTGCCAAAGCTGCTGATGGCTCTAGTTTGCGGGCTGCAGGGTTCCAGCCCCCCCTAAAATGCCACCCATAAGTGCACCCCCGCCCAAACACAGTGCACAGAAGTTGTATACACAGCGCCGCCTCGACTTCCGTAGCAGCTGCCGCAGGCTGCGTCCGGTCACAACGCGGAATACCTGGGGATAGGCGGTGCGTTCGGACGCGGCCTGTGGCCGCTGCTACAGGGGACGGCCGCAGAATCTCCGCCAAGGCAGTTGCGGCTACAGAAACCACGATGCAAGCGACGCGATCAGCGGGTTGCGCGCATCCCCGTAGCAGCTGCCGCAGGCGGCGTCCGTGTTCGCTGCGGTGTGCCGAGAATAGCGCGGCACCTTGGACGCGGCCTGTGGCCGCTAGATCCAGTGGGAGCTGGCTTGCCAGCGAGCTGTTGGGGCCATAAAGGCTCGCGGGCACGCCAGCTCCCACAAGACAGTTGCTGCTACGGACCTGCTGCGTCAGCGTTCGAGGGTGGGGGTGTAGCGGCGCTGGATCTGCGCAAGCTCGCCGGAGTGGCGCAACTGCTCCAGGGCGCGGCTCCAGGCGGCCACGAGTTTGTCGTCCGAGTCGCGGCTGAAGGCGATGTACAGTGATGACCGGTACAGCTCCACGGGTATCTTGCGCAAAGTGCCGGGGGCGATGTGCAACACGTTGCTGTAATACGCCACCCCCGACGCGGTGTCGCCGATGATGATGGCCGTACGCCCGGCCAGCAGCATGCGGTACAGCTGCAGGTTGCTGGTGGCGCTCTTGTCGAGGTTGCCGAAGCCTTGCGCCTCCAGCTGTTCGGGCACCAGCCCGGCCTGCCGGGTGGTGATCTGCGGGGCGCGCAGCAGTTGCTCGCGGGAATCGAGCTGCTGGGGCGCGCTGGCCAGTTGGTAGGGGTAGATCGACTCTTCGACGATGGGCCCCACCCATTTGTACAACGGGTCGCGTTCGGCAGTGCGGAACAGCGAAAACATGATGGTCCTGGGGCGCTTCTGCAGGGCATGGGTGCTGCGCATGCTGGGCAGCAGCTGTACCTGGAAGTCATCCCCGGTCAGCGCCATGATGGCCCGGACGATGTCCGTGGTCATGCCGGTGAGCTGGTTGTTTTCCAGGTAGTTGTAGGGGGCCCACTCTTCGGTGACCACCCTGTACGGTTCGGCGCCGGCCGCGGTGCCGAGGGGGCCTAGCAACAGACAGAACAATGCAGTGATGAGTTTCGGTGATTTCACGTGTCCTGCCCGGTCGGCCATACGGGGGAAGCAACCCCAGTATAGACCCGCGCCTGCACGCGATGTTCCACAACCTGGCAGCGGCCGCCAGGCCGCGTCAGGGCAGGCTTACGCCGCCGTCGTACGCGGTCTGCAGGTCGCGCTCGGGTATTTCCCAAATGACCAGCGCCGGCGGGGTCTGGGTGAAGGCCGGGCTCTCGAAGTAGGCCTTGGCGGCGCCGGAGAACTCGCCGCCGTCCTTGGCGAAGCTGCCCACCGGGGTGCTCAGCGCGTGCTGGAGGAAACCGAGGAAGTTGGAATTACGCGAGAACGAGGTGCCGATCAACGCGGTGTTGGGCAGGTTGTCGTCGCCGAACAGGTCGTCGACGCTGTCGCCATCGGCCTGGGCGGGCGCGGCGGCCTTGGCCTGGGTGGCGGCGATGCTTTCGGGCGTGGGCTGCAAGGCCAGCGGCAGGCCGTCGATACCGGCCAGGTGCACCAGGTCGCCCGGGCGCAAGGCGCTGGCGTGTTGCTGCAGGTCGAACGCCTGGGCCGGGGTAGGCTGGAAGGGCAGGCTGCGTACCGCCTGCGCCACACGCTCGGCGGCAGCGCGGGCGCCGGCCTCGCTCCAGTGGGTGTCGGTGCGTAGGAAAGCGCTGTTGCCCAGTGGCGCCAGCGTCGGCGTCAGGTTCACCGTGGCCACGCCCGCAGCGTTCAACAACCCCAGCCAATCGACGATACGCGGCGCCAGCGACGCCGGGCGAACCAGGCCACAGAGCTGCTCGGCGGCAATGCGGCTTTTATCCGGCACCACGGCCACCACCAGCTTGATGCCGCGACGCGCCAGTGCCTGTTGCAGGCCGATCACCGCAGCTGCCTTGGTCTGGGCGTTGGCCGCGGCGGCCGGGTTCAGGCGCAGCTCATCGGCAAGGAACAGCCAGCCCGGGCAGCCTTGGCGCACCCGTGGCCCCAGGTCGCCCAGCAGCAGCCAGCTGCCGGCGCGCTCCAGGCTGGCCGCCGTGCGGGGCACGGGGGCATCGGCCAGGGTCTTGGCGAAACGGTGGGTAATGTCGCCATGCAGCAACTGGTCGGCAGTCACGCTGTCAGGCAGCAAGCGCACCGAGCCGGTAACCAGCAACCAGGCGCACGATGCCGCCGCCACGGCAAAGAACAGCACCAGGACGACACCCGCCAGCGGGCTGGCGCGCAACGCCACGGCGGTGGGCGGCGTGGGGGCGGTGGACGGGGAGTGCGTGGGCTGGGTCATCAGAATTGGAAGTACAGGAAGGGCACGGCTTCGCGGCTGGCGATCAAGCAGAACGACAGCACGAACCCGCACACGGGCCAAAGGGCGGCAGCCAGCGCGAACATCGCGTTGCCTGCCAGTCGACGTTCACAGCGGCCCTGCAGCAGCGGCGCCAGGATGCATACCACGCCCAGCAGCGCCGCCAGCCCGTGCACCGGGCGCAGGGTCACGGCCAGCGCTTCGCCCAGGGCCACGCCGTGCAGGCCGAACTGGCCGGCGTACATGTCCAGCGCGGTGGCGAAGTCCGGGGCGCGGAACAGCGTCCAGGCCAGGCACACGAACAGCAGTGTGCCGGTGTGCGCCGCCCAGGCGGGGATGCGCGGCAGGCTGGATCGCGACCATGCGCGGTCGACGCACAGCGCCACGCCGTGGGCCGAGCCCCACAGCAGGTAGTTCCAGCTGTCGCCGCCGTGCCACAGGCCAGCGATGGCCATGGTCAGGAACAGGTTGCGGTAGGTCTTCCACGCCCCTTTGCGGTTGCCGCCCAGGGCAATGTACAGGTAGTCGCGCAGCCAGCTCGACAGCGACAGGTGCCAGCGCCGCCAGAAATCCTGGATGCTGCTGGCCAGGTACGGCCGGTTGAAGTTTTCCGGGAAGTGGAAGCCCAGCATCAGGCCCAGGCCGATGGCCATGGCGCTGTAGCCGGCGAAGTCGAAGAACAGCTGCAGCGAGTAGGCCAGGCAGCCGGTCCAGGCGTCCACCAGCGACGGCTGGTGCAGGTGAAACGCCACGTCCACCAGCGGCGACAGGGTGTCGGCCACCAGCACTTTCATGCTCAGGCCAATCATGAAGCGCCGCGCGCCCAGGGCGAAGTTCGGCCAGTTGAAGTACCGCTGGTTCAGCTCGCGGCGCACCCAGTCATAGCGAATGATGGGCCCGGCAATGGAGTGGCCGAACATCGAGATGTAGGTAGCGTAGTTGACGAAGCTGCGCTCCACCGGCACCACGTGGCGGTGCACGTCCACCAGGTAGGAGATGGCCTGCAGCACGATGAACGACAGCCCCGCTGGCAGCGCCACCCGTTGCCAGGCCATGGGCATGGCGCCGTAATAGGTGATGAGCTGGTTCCAGGTGCCGGCCAGAATGTTTGCGTACTTGTACCAGCACAGCACGGCGGTATTCACCACGATCAGGCTGACCAGCAGCCGCACGCGGCCGCGGCTACCGTCGCGCGAACGGTCCACCAGCAGGCCGCCCACCCACGCCAGCACGGTCAGGGCCATGTGCAGCAACAGGAACAGCGGGCTCAGCCAGCCGTAGAACAACCAGCTGCCAACCAACAGGATGACGTTGCGCCACGCCGGCCTCGCCAGGGTATACACCAGCAGGAAAGCTGGCAGGAACAGCGTCAGGAACTCTAGCGAGGCGAAGACCATGGTGGCGCGGGGTTCCCTTTAGTTGGCGACGCTGTCGGTGGCGGCCACCAGGTGAGGGCCGGCCGGCGACGGCACCAGCAACAGGCTGTAGCGCTTGTTGGCTTCCAGCGCACCCAGCTCCACGGCCGGGCCGACGTTGGCGCCGGCGCACACCAGCTGCACCGCCAATTGCGCGCGTGGGTTCAGCTCCTGGCGGCGCGGGTTGCCGGCCGGGGCCTTCTGGAACAGGTCGAGGTCCTTGCCGGCGACGTTGACGCGGGCATCGGTGCAACTGCCGTCGGCGTTGAAGAACGCCAGCGAGGCCTTGAGCTGGTTGGGCAGGTCGAACGCTTCGGTCACGACCTGCTGTTGGATGCCGCCGCCGGCCGCCGGCAGCGCGAACACCGTGGCGAAGTCGCCCGGGGCCACGGTCACCGCCAGCGGCACGCGATGGCCGTCACGGCTCAGGGTGCCGTTGACCGCCTTGCCGCCGGGCACGGCGATGAAGTCGGTGACCACCTTGCCGGCCTCAAGCTTCAAGGTTGCCTTCGAGCCTTCGGGCGCCAGTTCCAGGGGGCTGGCCGAGACGTTGACGAAGCGCAGGTAGGCCGAGTCCTGGGCGGGGCCGGTGGGGTACAGGGCGATTTCGCCGCTGAAGGCGCTGGCGCTCAGCGCCAGGCCGCCGACGAGCAGGGGCAGGTGCTTGATCATTTCGCCCCCACGGCGCTGGCCGGCAGCTCGCTGATCGACTTGCCGATGGCGGCCGCCCAGGACTTGTAGCCGGCAATGGTGAAGTGCTGGCCGTCGGAGGTAATCCACTCACCGGGCTTGGAGAACTTGGTGGAGTCAATGTAGGTGCATGGCGCGACCATGTTGGCCAGGGTGCCAGCCACCAGTTGGGTGCGCACCTGGTTCTTGCCGTAAGTGTTTTCGTAGATGTTGCTGCCGTTGGCCTTGCCCCAGGCCGGCCCTACCCACACGCACTTGGCGCCGCTGTCGGCGATCTGCCTGGTCAGCGCGGTCACGCTCTGGTAGGCCCAGACTTTGGGGAACGGCGTGGTTTTATACGAGGCCATGGTGTCGCCCATGATCAGCACCACCAGGTCAGGCTTGTCCTTGGCGATCACGTCCTTGATGGGCTGGGTGTCCATGGTGCCACGGCTCATCACCTTGATTTTTTCGCCTGGCTCGCGGGTGGCGCCGCAGTCCAGCTTGAGCTTGGGCGTGACCCAGTCGGCCGGGTTGGCGCCGCACGCGCCGATGGCGTGCACCTGGGCACCTTGCTGGGTGAGGTTGTCGTACAGCGGGTTCATCAGCGAGTCGGGGAAGCTCATGTGGCTTTCACCAATCACCAGCAGGGTCAAACCAGCCAAAACAGAAGCAGCCATGTCAAATACCTCGTTCAATCAATTCGAATAGGGGGATGCGAAGGGGCTGACCGGCAGCTCCATGGGGCCGCTCAGGTCTTCGAGGCTGTAGCGCAGGTACAGCCCGGCGGTGATCTCGCGGTAGTCACTGGCGTTGTCGGCGGCCAGCGAGCCGCCCAGCACGAAGTTCGACGTCAGGCGGTACTCGCCGGCGGCGCTGAGGCTGTAGCCGATGCCGGTGCTGCTCTGGCTGTCGTAGCCCGTCAGGTTGGCGGCGGTGGCCCGCGATTGCAGCTTGCTGTGGCCGGGGAACACGTCGGCGCTGTCCTGGCCGATGTGCTGCACACCCACCGAACCCTTGATGCGGTAGGTGAAGCGTTCGCCGCGCTGCGCCCAGCTGACCGGCACGCCCAGGGCCAGGAACTGCTGCGGGCTGAAGTAGCCGCCGTTGCCGTAGGTGTAGAAGTCCTGGTTGTTGGAGTAGGTCAGCGCCGAACCGCTGAGGCCCACGGTGAGGGTGCTGTCCGGCGCGTTGCGCAGGTACCAGTACACGCCGCTGCCCAGCTCGAAGCGGTTGTTGGAGTCGACGTTGTTGCCCAGCAGCTTGTAGGCCGAACCGTAGCCGTACACGCCCACGTGCTGGTCGTCGTGGCTGAGCTCGGCGCGCACGCCGTTGGCGGTCACGCCGCCCCATTTGTCGCCCGTGCGTGAATCCCGCGAGCCGGCGAACGAGGTGACGCTGTCGGTGACCATGCGCCGCGACACGCTGACGCCGTAGCGGTAGTCGCTGTCGCTGGCGAACGGCCGGTTGACGCTGACCCCGCCCACCGGCGTGCTGTAGATGAAGCCCAGGGGGCTGACGCCGGCATCGGCCTTGATGCCCTGGTCCTTGTTGTTGTAGGCCACGGCAACGCCCACGCCGTTGGCTTTCTGCGAGCCGACGCTGTCGGTGCCGCTGGCGCCGAAGCGCGCCACTGCGTTGCTGCCGGGGGTGCCGGCGCTGAGGGCTACCGGGGTAACCCGCACGGCCACAGTGTCGGTGCCGTCGCCCACCGGCATAGTCGCCTGCAACGGCGTTTCGACGTCGGTGAGCTTGCTCAGGCCCTTCTCGCCATTGTTGCTGCGCACGGTCACGCCCTGGGTCACGGTGGGCGAGCGCTCGCGCAGGATGTCGTTCAAGGCGAGTTGGGCCGGGCTCAGGTCAGTGCGCGGGGCATCGTCGCTTTCCCGCGCGTAGACGTTGTCGAACGGGTTGCCAGCGCCTTGGTTCGCTGGCAACGCAGCCGTCTTGCGGCCGACCGCTGCCGGTACCCTGTCGCTGCCCGCGCTGCTGTCGGCGCCGTCTACTGGCGGCGGGATCAAGCTGGTGCTGGCCAGCGCGGTGGCCTGCCGACGTTGGCCGGCCAGGCCGACGAAAGGGTTGGCCGAGGCGCTGGCGGTAGTGGCGGCGGCCGGGGCAGCGCTGGCGTAGGTGGTCACGCGCTGGCTGTTCTCGATGTCCACGGCCTTGCGCAGCAGCCGCGCCGCTTCGCCGCTCTGGCCGATGCCACGGTACACGCGTGCCGCAGCGGTGAGGGTCGACGGCACGCCGGGTTCCATGTCCAGGGCCTTTTTCGCCGAGCTTTCCGCCAGGCCAAACTCGTGACCTTGCAGGGCCACGTCGGCCAGGCCCAGTTGCAGCTTGGCGTTGTGCGGGTCGGCGTCGATCAACGGCTGGTAAAGCTGGCGGGCCTTGTCGATATTGCCGCTGGCGGCGTACATGCGGGCCAGCGACGACACCGCCAGGCTGTCGTGGGGGCGCTGCTTGAGCGCCGGGGCGAGCATGTCGTAGGCCGCCACCAGGTCGTTCTTCTCACGCAGCTCGTCGGCCTGCTTGACCCGGTACAGGTAGGCCAGGTCGTCGTAGCGTTTGCTGGTGGCGTCGCTCATGGGCGTGCCTTGCAGCTGGCGCAGAATGTCGCTGGCCTCGCGGTCGTGGTCTGCCTTGAGCAGCACGCCGGCGTGCAGCAATTGCAGGTCCGGGGTGGCGGTGGAGCGGTCCATCAGCGCGGCCATCAGGCTCACTGCCTGGTCCGGGTTGCCAGCCTCGGCGTAGGCGCTGGCCAGCACCGCCAGGCGCTCGGGTTTGCCGCGGGTCAGCGGCTCGCTGCGTGCCAGCAGCGCCCAGGCGTCCTGGCGCTGGCCACGGCGGGCGATGTCCACGGCCATCTCGGTCTGCACGTGCAGGCGCACATCGATGTCCATCTCGTTCATGTCGGCGTTGCGCCTGGCCGCCGGAATGCGCGCCAGGGTGGCCTGGGCCTTGCTCCATTCGCCCAGTTCGGCGGACAGCAGGGTGCTGGTGTAGAGCGCGTCGGCCTGGTCGGGTTGCTGTTTGAGCAGCTCATCGATCAGGTCGCGTGCCACCTGCACCTGGCCGTTGCGCAGGTACACCCGCGCCAGGGCAAAGCGCGCCCATGGGTCACGCGGGTCGTCGGCGAGGGCAGCCTGGTAGGCCTTCTGCGCGCCGGCCCAGTCGCCACGGCGCTCGGCCAGTCTGGCCTGTTGCGTGGCACGCAGGGCGCGCAGGTGGATGGTGGGCGACAGGCGTGCCTGCTGTGCCGGCGTCAGGCCGTCGATCAGGCGCAGGGCCTCGTCGGACTTGCCTTCGCGCGCCAGCACGCCGATCAGGCCGTTGAGCGCGTCGGGGTAGTCGGGGCTGCGCGCCAGCACCTGGCGGTAGCCCAGCTCGGCGGCGTCCAGTTGCCCGGCCTGCATCAGCAACCCGGCCCGCGCGGTAGAGCCGGCCGGTTCGCCGGGCTTCTTGGCGATGGCCTGCTCGATGAACTCGCTGGCCTGGTTGTAGCGCCCGGCTTTCTGCGCGGCGCTGCCCTGGTCCAGCAGCAGCCAGTAGCGCACGTCTTCCAGCGCGGCCTGCCACTGGCGGCCGCCCGGCGCGCGGCTGGCCTGCACCAGGTAGCTTTCCGCCTCGCCCAGGCGTTTCTGGTGCTGGCGCACGATGCCCATGCCGCCCAGGGCGTCGAAGTCAGTGGGCTTTTCTTTCAGGCGCGCCTGGAATTCCGCTTCGGCGCTGGCCATGTCGTCGGCGTCCAACGCCTTGAGGCCGCGAGCCACGTGCGGGTCGCGCTGCCAGCCACTGCCGCTGCGGCCCTGGGCGATGCCCTTGGCCATCAGCGCGCGAATCTCGTCGTCCTGGGGGTGGGCCTGCAGGTATTGCTCGAACAGCGACACCTGGTCGCGGTTGGGCGGGCCCAGCCACTGCAGGGCGAAGCGCCAGGTCTCGTCGGCGTTGCCGCCGATGTCGGGGTTATGCGACAGCCGCGCCAGGGCACGGATGCCTTCCGGGCGGCTGGCGGGGTTGCGTGCCAGGTGCAGGGCCAGCCACAGGTCGAGGATTTCGTCGTTGGGCCGCTCGCGGCGCAGGCGCTCAAGGCCGGCGCGGGCTTCGGGCCAGCCGCCGGTCGCGAAGCCCAGGGTGTTGTAGTACTCGCGGGCGATCAGGCCCTGGGGCTGGCGGCCGTTGAACAGCTGGCGGTAAATGGCCACGGCCTTGTCGCGCTCGTCGGCGTCGCTCAGTTCGCGGGCCTGTTCCAGCAGCTTTTGCTGGTCGTCCGGGCTCAGGGCAATGTCCTGCTCCAGCTGCAAGGCTTCACGCGGCAGCGGCTTGAGCGCCTGCAGGCGCGCCAGGTAGCTTTGGGCACCGGCCAGGCGCTTGCGCTGCAGGTCGATCAGGCCCAGGCCGTAGAGGGCGTCGGGCTGCTCGGGCACCAGGCCCAGCACCTTGGTCCAGGCCTCCTGGGCGCGGTCGGGTTGGCTTTTCGCCTGCCAGTAATAGCCTTGCTCGATGAGCAGGGCCTGGGGGCTGCCGGCAGGCACTTTCTCCGGTGCTGGCGCCGGTGCTGGCGCAGGCAATTCGGCTGCCACGCCAAGCGTGGACGCCAGGGCCGCGCAGATGGCCAGGGCTAGGGTTTGCTGGCGCATGCGGCCTCCCACGACACAGCCAGTGTGCCGTCTTTATTGAACTGGTAGCGATGCTCGGTCCACCCCAGGGAGAACAGGCTCAACATCACGTGGTAGTACTGCGGCTGGCGGTAGGCGGGGTCGGCCGGGTCGCTGAAGTGGGCGATGGCCTGGTCGACGATGCGCTGCTGCTGGTCGGCCAGCTGCGGCAGGCCCTTGGCCCGCAGGTATGGCACCAGCGAGGCCGAGTAGCCGTAGGGGCCCACGCCCTCGGTGGCGCCGGTGAGCACGTTGGCTTTTTCCGGCGGCACGCCCGCGGAAGCGGTGGCCTGGGCCATGCCGTCCAGGTGGTCGAGCATCGGCTTGGCCAGCGGGTCTGCAGGCGGCGTCAGGCCGGCCCACAGGTAGGTGCGGATGGCGTCGTAGCTGCCCAGGGCGTTGGAAAACTTGTCCACCACGAACATACCCTTGTTGACGTCGGTGCCCCGGTAGGCCACCCAGTCGGGCACGAAGCCTGCGCGGTTGATGTTCTTGTCGGCGATCATCTTCGCGGTGCTGTCGGCCACGGCTTTCCACGGGCTTGCCGGCGACTCCTTGCTGAAGCGGCGCAGCAGCGGAATGGGCAGGTAGCTGGCGTTGAAGCGCCACAGCTGGTCAGGGTGCTCGAAGCCCACGGGGCCGGGCAGCAGCATCTTGCCCAGGCCGGGAATGTCGCGCACCAGGGTCTTTTCGACGTTGCCCAACAGCAGCAGGGCGTCGCTGCGGTAGTGCGGCTTGTGCCACAGGCGGTCGGCCTCCAGCAGCGCGTACGCCATCCACAGGTCGGCGTCACTGGCCGAGTTCTTGTCCAGCAGGTTCCAGGTGCCGCTGCCCGAGGCGCCCCACAGCCAGCCCGGCAGGTTCTGCGCCGGGTTGGCGCCGGCGAGGTTGTCGCGGCTCCAGCGCCACAGCGCGTCGAAGGTCACCGGGTCGTTCGCCACCAGGGCGAAGAACATGCCGTAGGACTGCCCCTCGGAGCTGCTCTGGTCGGGGTTCATGCTGGAGCCCAGCATGCGCCCATCCTTCTGCACGAAGCGCTCGACGTAGGCGTTCCACAGCGGCCAGTTCTGCACGCTGCACGCCTGCGCCTGGGCGTGTGCAAGCCCCGGCAGCAGGGTGGCCAGGGCCAGGCTGGTCAATACGCGCAATTTCATGACAGGCGCTTCTGGGCGCGAGAGCGCAGGAACAGGTACAGCAGGCCGCTGACCAACAGGATGCCGGACACGGTCACCAGCAGCATCCAGTGCAGGTTCTGCGACAGGGTCCATTGCACCCGCTTGAACAGGCTCAGGTCGCCCACGTAGTACTGCTCGTCGGCCACCAGCGAGTTGATCTGCGTGCCTTGCACCACGGCCAGGCTGCCTTGCAGGGTGTCCTTGTACTGCTCGCCGCCGATCAGCGCGTTGGTGGCGTCGGCCAGGCCTTCCGGGGCGCCACTGGCCACCACCACCACGCTGCGGCCAGCGCTGAGTGGCGACTCGAAGCCGGCCAGGTAGGTGCTGCTCTGCGGGCCGCTGTAGGTCACGGTCAGGCGCGGCTTGCGCTGGTTGGCGGCAGGGTCCGGGCTGATCCATTCACGCAGGCGCAGGTTCAGGTCCGAAACGTTGAATCGGTGGCTGCTGCCTTCGCCGTCTACCGGCAGGTGTGCGGCCCACTGGTTCAGCAGCGGCTGGTTGCCGCCCGAGGCCAGCACCAGCAGGTCCTTGTCGCTGACCGACTGCACGGCGCCGGCCTGCACCACGGTGACCGCGGTGGCCGGGTAGCCGGTGGACAGGCCGAAGCGGCCGAGCACGGTCAGGTACGCGCTCCACTCGGCGGCGCCGCTGTTGTCGGGCATCACCACGGCGCTCTGCGACAGGTCGGCCAGGCGCGTGAACGGGAAGCCGCTGTCGTTGAACACGCCCAGGTTGGGCAGGGCGATGTAGTGGTTATAGCCGGAGAGGTCGAGGCTGGATTCGGGGTCGATCAGGCCGCGCATGTTGTCGATGATGATGTCGCGGCACTGGCCCTGCTTCACGTAATCGAACATGTAGCGCAGTTGCAACTGCGAGCGCGCCGAGGCCAGGTCCAGGGGCAGCAGCACGGTGGCCTCGCGGGGCAGGCTCTCGTCCTTTTTCAGCATGGCCAGCAGGTTGTCGCCGCCGTCCAGGCTTTTCAGCGACGGCAACGGCATCGACTTCATGAAGTTGCCGTTCAGGCTCACCAGCAGCGAGGAATTGGTCGACTCCTGCTGCGGCGTGTAGCGGTACTTGAGGTGCAGCGGCACCCCGGCCTCGCGCCAGTTGAACAGGTCGGGCGGCAGGTGCAGTGGCACGGTGATGTAGCCGGGGTTGTAGCCCGACACGCTGAGCTTCTTGTTGTCGATCAGCTCGCCCAGGCGCACCGGGCGGTCGGACGGCAGCCAGTTCGGCGCATCGTAGGGCTTGCGCGGGGTGAGCGCGTCGAGGTGGTCGATGACCACGCTGTTGCCCACCAGGGTCTTGTTGCCCAGGGCCACGGCGGCGGCCGCGAGCTTCAGTTCGGCGGCGTTGCGGCCGGCCACGATCAGCAGCTTGCCGTGGGCGTCGTTGGGGTTGGCCACCAGCGTCACGGTGGCGCCTTTCAATGGCGCCAGGTGCAGGCTGTCGAGCTTGGCCGCGGCTTCCTCGCCCTCCACCAGGACGATGGCGCTGCCGTGCTCGGGCAACTGCGCAACGCCACTGCTGAAGCGCGCGCCACGGTAGCCGGCCAGCGCACCGATCCACGACGACAGGGCGCCGGCGGCTTCCAGGGTGGCGTTGTCCGGCGCGGTGGCGAACACGAACGGCAGGTTGACCTGGCTGGCGTCACGGCGGTCGAAGAACGGCATCGGCAATATAGACAGGTCGTCTTTAAGTTGCACCGGCGACACGCTCAGGCGCAACTGCGAGCTGCTGTTGATCTTCGCCCACAGGCTGCTGTGCTGCGGGTCTTCGCACTCCATGGTGTAGTGGCCGATGAACTGCAGGCGCAGGTGGTTGTACTCGGTGATCAGCTGCGGGGCGATCTGCACCACCTGTTGCTGCGGCTTGCCCGCGCCGTCCTTGGGCAGCGCCAGGCTGGCGGCCACCTGGTCGTTGACCAGCACGTTGATCTGCGACAGGTCGGCCAGCAGCGCTGGCGAGTAGCTGTAGTCCAGCACCAGCGAGGCACCGTTCACCACTTCATCGGCGCGCACACTGAAGTCGACGCTGTCGGACGATTCCACGCCCTGCAGGTTCATCGTTTCCAGATGGCCCAGCTGCTTGAGGGTCATGTCCCGCACGTAGCTGCCGGCCGGCGCTGCCGGGGCGTTGTCGGTAGTGTCGGCAAAGGCGTTGTGCACCAGCGACGCCAGGCACAGCACGGACGAAGCCAGGCGCATGAAGGGCCGGCGCGAGGGTTGGTTTTTCATGGTCATGACTTGTCCAGAAGGGAATCGGGGGCAACCGTGGGCGTCACCCGCGCCGCCGGTTTCGCAGGGGCGTGGCTGATCAGCGCCTTGAGCAGGGCGCCCAGGCCCAGCAGGCCGATGGCGCTGACTTCGCGCAGGGCGGCCAGCGGCGTGTCGAGCTTGCCGCTGCCCCAGCTGGCGGCCCAGGTGTCGGCGCGCGAGAAGGTCATGCGCACCAGTTCGCTCTGCTGGCGCAGGGTCAGCGGGTCGAAGCGCACGCCCACGTACTGGCCGCGGCTGAACACCACGGTGGTGTCAAAATCGGCCTGGGTGGCGCGCAGCTGCGAGTTGCGGAACAGCGTCACGCGCACCCGCTCGCCAGCAGTGGCGGTGGTGCCGGCGGGCAATTTGAAGCCCAGGCCGTGCTGCGAGAAGTCCTGGGTGGTGCACACCACCTGGCTGCCATCGGCCCACTGCACCTTCACCGGCAGTTCGGCCCGCACGCGCGGTTCGGCGCGCACCTGGCGGCTTTCACTGGCCACCGCCACCGCGGCGCTGATGATGATCAGGTTGTACAGGGTCCAGGTGCCGTTGATCAGCACGGTGATGGCGGTGTCCGCCGGGCCCCAGATCAGCTGGTGGATGCCGAAGCCCAGGCCGATCAGGTTCAGCACCAGCAGCGCGATGTACGGGCGTGCCAGTTTCCACTCGAAGTAATCCTTGGCAATGATGCCGCCCTTGTCGGTGACGTTGAAGCCGCCGAACGAGGGTTTCACCAGCGCCATCAGCACCGGCGGCATGATGTACCAGGCCAGCACGGTCTCGTACACCTCGTTCCAGAAGGAATGCCGGAAGCGCCCCTGGATGCGTGAGTTGGTGAGGTTGGAATGGAACAGGTGGGGCAGGGCGTAGGCGGTGATCATTAGCGCCGAGGCGTGGAAAATCTGCGCACCGAAAATCAGGTACGCCAGCGGCGCCGTCAGGAACACCAGGCGCGGCAGGCCGTAGAAGAAGTGCAGCATGGCGTTCGCGTAGCAGATCCGCTGGCCCAGTTTCAGGCCCTTGCCCACCAGCGGGTTGTCGACCCGGAAAATCTGCGCCATGCCGCGCGCCCAGCGAATACGCTGGCTGATGTGCCGGGACAGGCTCTCGGTGGCAAGGCCAGCGGCCTGGGGAATGGCCAGGTAGGCGGTGTTGTAGCCGGCGCGGTTGAGCTTGAGCGCGGTGTGGGCGTCCTCGGTGACGGTCTCGATGGCCACGCCACCCACTTCTTCCAGGGGCTTGCGGCGCAGAATGGCGCACGAGCCGCAGAAAAACGTAGCGTTCCACAGGTCGTTGCCGTCCTGCACCAGGCCGTAGAACAACTCGCCTTCGTTGGGCACCGCGCGGAAAGTGTTGAGGTTCTTCTCGAACGGGTCGGGCGAGAAGAAGAAGTGCGGCGTCTGCAACATCGCAAGCTTAGGGTCCTTGAGGAACCAGCCCATGCCGACCTGCAGGAAGGAGCGGGTTGGCACGTGGTCGGCGTCGAACATGGCGATGTACTCGCCGTCGGTGACCTTGAGCGCCTCGTTGAGGTTGCCGGCCTTGGCGTGGCTGTTGTCGGCGCGGGTGATGTAGTTGACGCCGATGCTGTGGCAGAAGCGCTTGAACTCATCGCGACGGCCGTCGTCCAGCACGTGGATGCGCAGCTTGTCCCGTGGCCAGTCCATCGCCTGGGCGGCGAACACGCTGAGTTTGACGATGTTCAGCGCCTCGTTGTAGGTGGGAATGAACACGTCCACCGTCGGCCACTCGCTGGGCGCGCCGGGCAGCAGCACCGGTTGGCGCCGCAGCGGCCAGGCGGTCTGCATGTAGCCGAACAGCAGCACCACCAGCGCGTACAGCTCGGCCGCCATCAGGCCGTAGCCGAACACACTGTCCAGCCAGCCTTCGAAGCCCAGGGTGTCGGTCAGCCGCCAGTAGGCATAGCGCAGCGACGCCACCAGCGACAGCATGATCAGCGCCAGCACCGGCAGGCGCCTCGGCAGCCGCTTGATCACCAGCGCCGAGATGAAGCACAGCGCCGCGAACAGGCATTGCGTGTACAGGTCCAGGGGGGCGCTGATGATGCTGACCAGCAGCAGCGAGGCCACTGCCGAACTGCCGATGACCAGCGCCCAGCGGGCACCGGCACGCAGTTGCTGGAAGCGCGCCAGCCAACCGTTCAGGCGCACCTCGGCGCGCCCCGGGGCACGAGACGTGGGGTGGGTATCGTCGGTCATGACATCTGGTGCTCTAGCGTGCCTTGCGTCAGCAGTTCACGCAGTGAATTGATGAGTTCGAGGGTATCCTGGCAGCCCCGAGTGCGGGGCGTATGCGCCAGCGGGTTGCGGTCATACGCCAGCGATTCGCTGATGAAGTGATCCTGATGAATCACCCCCAGCAGGGGAATGCCGGTGTTCTGCTTGAGCACCGCGCACATGTCGAGGCTGAACTGGCGCGAGGTGTCCAGCTGGTTGATCACCAGCGCGCACTGCGCAGGGGCTGGCCGCTGCAGGCAGGGCGCCAGCAAACGCTGCATCTGGCCCAGGGCTGCGTAGGAAGCAGCGTCGGGCAGGGTCACCACCAGCACTACGTCGGCGACCGACAGGGCTTGTGCCAGGTACACCGTGGCGCCGGGTGGGGTGTCGATGATCACGGTATCGTTTGCCTGCAGGCCCAGGCCGGCCAGGTACTGGCCCAGCCACAACGGGTTGGCGGCCAGCTGGCGTTCGAACTCAACGCGCTGCGCTTCGCTGGCGCTGCCGTAGGGCAGGCAGTAGCCACCGGCATGCCCTTCGCGCAGCAGTTCGCGGCCCTGGCCACCCGCCGCCTGGGCAATGCCCGGCCATTGCGGGTCGCCGCCCAGGTGCAGGCACAGGGCGTTCTGTGGCGACAGGTCGAGCGCCAGGGTACGGCCGCCCGCACGCTTGAGGCTATTGCCCAGGGCGCCTGCCAGGGTGCTCTTGCCAACACCGCCTTGGGCCGACACCACGGCGATGACCTTGGTCTTCGCTGGTGGCGCCATGGCTGGCGTTTGCGCAGCATGGCCGGCGTCCACCGGCGCCTGGCGTTGCTGTTCGAGTTCCTGCAGCAGGCGGCTCAAGGGTTTGGCCATGGGCTCGGCGAGCACAGGCTCGGCCGGCTGGCTGGGCGCTGCTGGCGCGGGTTGTTCCGCTGGCGCGGGTTGTTGCTGCGTCGACGCCACTTCCGATGGGGCGTGCGCGGGGGCCATCAGTTCTTCGTTGTAATCGTAGAACGGTTCGATTTCTTGATAGTCGCCCGCACTTTCGCCGAACCTGCCAAACAGGTTCGCAATATCATCGGAACGGTGCATGTGAGGGTGTGCCTGCTTGTGTAATGTGCAATTTAATTAACTAGGTATTGCGTTAAAGGCGCAATAGGTTGCCCAGCCGATAGGGATCGGAGTGTGCATCGTTAGCTGCCTAAGTTGTGGCAATATGACATCGTCAATGTTTTGTTGTCAAACGCGTTTTTGTACAGGGTCTACCAAAAATCGTCATAAAATTGACTTTTTATGCCGTGAGCGTTGATCTAGATGGGTTTTTTCGTCAGGGCCAGGCTTGAAAAAAGCTGGGGAAGTGACGCTGTTCCCTTAAGTTTTTCGCCATTCCCTGGGCGGGGGGTAATACATGGGCAACTTTGATTTGCGCGCTTGTTGTTTGTGTTAGTTGTTTGACGCCAAAAAACCTACAGTTGATGGGGTTTTGACGGAGAATAATTACAGCGTTGGTGGGTATTCGCTATGTGTAGCCGACGGACGGAGAGGGAAGGGTGTCAGTGGTTTGGCGAGGCAGGTTTTTGACTGGGGTTGCTGTTGTTTTTGAGTTCGGGTTTTAGACTGTTTTGAAGCGCGCTCACCCTCGGTAATGGATATGTTCACGATGGTCGAATCCTGCTTCTGACGTTTCTGGATATATCCATTTTCGTGGTGCGACTACCGACCGTTTCGGCCTTACGCCGACTCACTTTTTTTCAGACGCCAAAAAAAGTAAGCAAAAAACGCTTGCCCCTGCTTGGGCCCTCCGCTGCGCTACGGGTCCCCTCCTTCCGGCGTCGCCCAGGCGGCAAACGGCCCCCGCTATAGAAGCCTGCGGGTTGCCGTTTCCTTCGGCTGCGCCGAAGGGCCCTGCGGGCTGCCGCCTGGTCGACACCTCCAGTCGGCCCGGGCGCTTTACGGGGCATACAATCAAGATCAAAAGCCAGATCAACAGCAGATCACAAGCCAGATCACAAGCCAGATCACAAGCAGGTCACAGGCAGATCAAAAACAGCAGCAACATCAACCGCAGCGTTGCAGGCTGGCCGCGTTTGGCGGCTCAACCCTGGCCGCGCGGCGCAAGCGCCTACGCCTCACCCTCATACCCCTCAACCCCCGCCGCATGCCGTCCCGCCACATACCCAAACGTCAACGCCGGCCCCAGGTTAATCCCCCCGGACGGGTAAAACCCACCCATCACACTGGCCATGTCGGTACCTACCGCATACAACCCGCCAACCGGCGCCCCAGCCTGGTCCAGCACCTGGGCATGAGCATTGGTCTTCAGCCCGGCGAAGGTGCCGAAGCTGCCCGGGCGCACTTTTACCGCGTAGAACGGCCCGGTCTCGATAGGCGCCACGCAGGGGTTGCCATCCGTGATCAGCGGGTCGCCCATCTTGCGGTTGTAGGCGGTGGAGCCACGGCCGAATTCCGGGTCTTCGCCACGGCGGGCGTGTTCGTTGAACTGCTGGACTGTCTGCGCCAGGGCGTCGCCGTTGATGCCGCATTGGGCGGCCAGGGCGTGCAGGGTGTCAGCGCGCTTAAGGTAGCCGCTGCGTACCGCCGGGCCCACCGGCAGCGGGAAGGGCCGTGAGTGGCCCAGGCCGAAGCGGCGCTGGAAACGGTGGTCGCAGATCAGCCACGAAGCCACCTCTTCCCCGGCCGGGGCGCCCGCGACCATGGCGGCGGTGTAGTCGTAGTAGCCGTCGGCCTCGTTGCAGAAGCGCTTGCCGGTGGACAGCACGCCGATGATGCCCGGTTTGCCGCGCTCGATGATGTGCGGGAAATGCCCGGTGGTGCCGTCGCGGTGTGGCACTTGCGAGACCGGCGCCCAGGCGGCCGGGGAGGCGACGTTGGTTTCCAGCACGCCGCCGGCCGATTCGCCCAGGCTGATGCCGTCGCCCGAGCAGGCCAGCGGCGGCAGTGCCAGGTGTTCCTGGCCGGTGGGGGTGCGCGGGAACAGCGCCTTGCGGCGTTGCGGGTCGTTGGGGAAGCCGCCGGCGGCCAGCACCACGCCGCGGGTGGTGCGGATGGTCATGGGCCCTTGCGCGGTGTCGACCCGGGCGCCCACCACCTTGCCGTCTTCCATCAGCAGTTCGCGCGCCGGCGCCGACTCGATCAGCAGTACGCCCAGGTCGTCGGCAGACTTGGCCAGGCGGCCGGTCAGCGCCACGCCGTTGACCAGGTGCATGGCGCGGCCATGCACGGCCAGGTCGCGCAGGTGGGCGATAAAGCGCTTGCTCACGTGCATGAAGGATTTCAGCGATTGGGTCATGGTAAGGAAGGCGCCCAGGTCGGCGCCCGCCATGATCGGCATGCCCAGGAACGAGGTCTCGCGCATGGTCTTGCGCATGCGCTTGATCAGCTTGCCCATCTGCCGGCCGTCGAACGGCGCGGCAATTACCTGGTGGCCTTGGGTAGCCGCGCCGGCCACCTTGCCATGCACGTCGGGAATGCCATTGCCGTCCACCCATTGCAGCGCGGTGTGTCGTTCGAAGAACGACACCATGTGCGGGGCGTTGTCGAGGAAGGCATCCACGCGCGCCGCGTCATAGCGCTCGCCCAGTTCGTTCTTCAGGTAGGTGCGCGGCTGTTGCGGGTCTTCGTGGATGCCGGCGCGCTTGGCCAGTGGGTTGCCCGGCACCCAGGCCCAGCCGCCCGACCAGGCCGTGGCGCCGCCGAAGCTGTCGTGCTTTTCTACCACTACCACGCGCAATCCGTGCCACGCGGCAGTGACCGCCGCCGCCAGGCCCGAGGCGCCAGAGCCGATGACCAGCAGGTCGCAGTCGATGTGGCGGGAATGCTGGGGGAGGGGCGTTGTCATGAGCAATTACCTGGAAGCCTGGACGAGAAGAATAGTTATTTTGGAACAGGGTTCCATTTTTATATCACGTTGTCAATGTGGGGGCTCAGCACCTCAGAGGCGGCAGAAACCTGGCCGAAAAGTAGACTTGCATAAAAATGGAACTGAGTTCTAAATATGCTTTCGCGGGCCCAATTGCCCGTCCGTCATGCCGAACGAGTGCCCCTCATGAGCGAACAGATTTTTTCCCTGGCAGCCTTGACCGTACTGGAGCTGTCCCCGCCCGCCATGGTCGAAGCCGCCGCCCGCGCCGGCTACAGCCATGTGGGCCTGCGCCTGGAACCGGCGACGCCACAGGAATACCATTTTCCGCTGGTGGCCGACCTGAGCCTGCGCCGGCAGACCGCCAAGGCCTTGGGTGACACGGGTGTCAAGGTGCTGGACATCGAGATTCTGCGCCTGAAACCCGACACCCACGTGCGCAGCTTCGAGATTTTCCTGGAGGTGGGGGCCGAGTTCGGTGCCACCGAGCTGCTGATCGCCGGCAACGACCCGGACGAAGCCCGGCTCACCGACAACTTCGCGCAACTGTGCGACCTGGCGCTGCCCTACGGCATATATCCGCACCTGGAGTTCATGCCATGGACCGACGCGCCAGACCTGACCAAGGCGCTGCGCATCGTCGAGAACGCCGGGCGCGCCAACGGCTGCGTGCTGGTGGATGCCTTCCATTTCAACCGTTCGCGCTCCTCGCTGGCTGAGCTGGCAGCGGCGGTGCAGGCCAACCCGCAGCGGTTCCGCTACACGCAGATGTGCGACGTGGCAGGGCCTGTGCCCGACAGCATGGACGAGATTCTGCGCCAGGCGCGCAACGAGCGGCGTTTCCCCGGCGACGGCGATTGCGACCTGCGTGGGCTGCTGCAGGCACTGCCGCGCAACGTGCCGATCAGCATCGAGGCGCCAACGCGGCAGGAACCACCCTTGGACGGCGCCGAGCGCGCGGCGGCGGGGCTGGGTAAAATGCGTGCGGTGATGGGCCAATAGGCAAGGTGAGCGTGCCAGGCCGCAATGGCCTGGCAACGCCTTTATTTTGCCCGCAAGTTGTTTGTTCTGCGTGTATCGAAGTTGCGCCGGCCGCTGGCCAAGTGTATCGAGAAAGATACGAAGCCGTTGATTTTTCATCATTTATTTTTCGCGTACATCATCTATTCAATTGACGATGTTTTTCCGGTTGTAAATAATGGTGGCGCATTGCCGAGGAAGAAGAGAGTCCGGCAATGCCGAGCGTGGCGCATTTTTCAGCCAACCGCTCTATCTCGCATTGATACGCCCCCCGCCCCGAATTCTCGGGGATTCGGCACCGCAGTGCACTGGCCTGTTTTCTCTAGTTACCTGACCCTTCCCCGCTCGTGTGCGGGCGATTGTGCATGTCGCCAGAAAATGACTCCTTTTTTCACTTGCCTTAAGTGCGGGGAATCATTTGAGTCACGTTACCTTAGCCATCCGTCATCTGCGCGATGAACAAATCCTGTTGCGCCAGGGCGGCCTTTACTGGGTAGCGGCTGACCAGGCCACCGACGCCGCGGCGCTGGCCGTGCAGTGCCTGGCCGCCATGCCGGCGCAGGCCCAGGCAACGCTGGCGTGCTGTGGCCACCAGAGCCAGGCACTGGCCGGGGCGCTGGCGGCCGACGCCGGGCCGGGCGAACTGGCGCTGTTCGACATCAATGAGGCCGACATCGGCCTTGCACTCAAATCACTGGCAGGCGAGCTGACCCGTACCGTCAAGGCACCGGGCAATTTCATCGTGCTGATGCTGCCGGCCAGCGCCTGGTTGAGCGACATCGCTCCCGGCCTGCGCCATTGGTGCAACACCCTGAGCCAGTGGCTGGCGCGCCGGCAGTCGACCCTGCTGGTGATCAGCCACGGCCAGGCGCCGCAGCTGCATGACCGCCTGCTGCGCCTGAACGAAACCCTGTCGGGTTTGGCCCAGCTGTACCGCCGTGACGGTGGCATCCGCTACCAGTTGCATTACTGGCACAGCGAGCTGGGCGTGTGCAGCGGCCAGGAACTGGAAGTGGAACTGGGCGAGGAGGGCTTCGCGCTGTCGGCCAGCGAACAGGCCAGCCCGCAGCTGACCCACACCGACGACCAGCGCATCTACCTGACCCAGCGCTCGGTGCTCGAAGGCTCGCCAGCGCTGTCCGATCAATGGCGGCTGTTCGAAGACCGCGACGACCTGCTGCTGCAGGCCCGCCAGGCGCGTGCCGCCAGCGTCATCGTGGCCATCGACAGCAACCAGCAGGTGGAGGGCCTGGCGCGCCAGCTGCACGCGCTGCGTGAACGCTGCGGCAGTGGCCTGAAGATCATCGTGCGGGAAATCGAGCCGTGCCTGCGCTACCGCGACGAGCGCCTGCTGGTGTCCTGCGGCGCCAACATCACCGTGCCCTACGGCACCACCCTGGCGTACTTCTTCAGCATCATCGACAGCGTGCAGGGGCAAACCTGGCGGCACAGCCGCAACACCGACTTCCAGTCGCTGTTCGAGCGCCTGCGGCCACCGGCCGAGCGTGGCCTGCTGATGCCTGCCGAGTTTTTGGCCACGGTCACGCGTATCTACGGCGGCGCGTCGGGCGAGATCAGCCATCAGTTGCTCAAGCTCACGCCGCGCGGCCGCCTGGGCATCGAACAGTACCTGAACCAGATCAGCCTGCGCCGCTTCGGCGACATCGCCTGCGTGGTGGATGGCGACTTCTACCTGTTCCTGTTCGCCTGCCGCGCCGACGGCCTGGAGCCGGCGCTCGGCAACATCTGCCGGCTGGCCTGGCGCGACCTGTTCAGCGCCTTCGAGATTCTGCCCAGCGTGGACGCCTTGCCGCGCGCCACCTTCCTTGGCGCCGCCGAGCTGCCGCCCACCTTCCACCTGGCTGAAGAGCGCACCGCCGGCAGTTCGGCGGAAAGCGCCGAACGCGGCGCCTACGCGCCCAAGCGCACGACGCTGGCCCTGACGGACACCTGTTCATGAGTTATCTGCAACTGATGCAGGCGATCGGCCTGAGTAGCCTGTTGACCCTGGCCCTGGTGGTCACCCTGTGGCGCTTCGGCCGCCGCGTGGCGGCTGTGGTCCAGGCGCTGCTGCCGGCGCGTTACCTGAAAACCCGCGGTGTGCGTCGGCGCGCCCCAGCCAAGAGCGAGCCCCATGACCCAGTTTGAAACCATCCCCCAACGGCGCGTGCGCACCTGGAAGGGCCTGGGCCTGTGGAACCTGTATTTCATCATCAAGTTTGCCCTGGTGTGGACCGGCTACCTGAACTTCCAGGTGCTGCCCAACGTGGTGTTCGCCGCCGCCTTGCTGGTGCCGCTGCCGCACCGCTACCTGCGCGTGCTGCGCACCGTCATCGCCATTCCCGTGGGCGTGGCGCTGCTGTACCAGGACACCTGGCTGCCGCCGTTCAGCCGCCTGCTGGACCAGCCCGACGTGCTGAATTTCACCAGCGCCTACCTGCTGGAACTGATGGCACGCTTCATTGACCTGAACCTGTGCGCGCTGCTGGCGGTGCTGGTGGTGGTGTATGCCTTCGTGCGCCACTGGCTGCGCCTGACCAGCGTCACCGTGGTGGGCCTGGCCTGGCTGGCCAGCGCCACCGTGCTGGCCATGCACCCCAGCGCCGCCCCGGCCCAGGCCGCAGCGCCTGGCACGCCTGCCGTGGCCAGCGCCGGCGAGCCGGACAACGCCACCCTGGAAAACTACCTGCAGAAGTTCTACAGCACCGAGGCCACCCGCCAGGTCGAGTTCAAGCCGTCGACTTCGCCGGCGCAGCCGTTCGACCTGCTGCTGATCAACATCTGCTCCATGGCCTGGGATGACCTGGAAACCGTGGGCCTGCGCGACAACACGCTGTTCCAGCAGATGGACGTGGTGTTCGACAACTTCAACTCGGCCACCTCCTACAGCGGGCCTGCGGCCATCCGCCTGCTGCGCGCCTCGTGCGGCCAGACCCCGCACAGCAAGCTCTACGGCACCGCGCCCGAGCAGTGCCTGCTGATGGACGACCTGAAGAAACTGGGCTTCGCCGACGAAGTCATGCTCAACCACACCGGCCAGTTCGAAGGCTTCCTCGACGAGGTGCGCTCCCAGGGCGCGCTGCCGCCGCCGGCCATCAGCACCAGCAACCTGCCACGGGCGCTGGTGGGCTTCGACGGCACGCCGATTCTGCGCGACGGCCAGGTGCTGTCCAGTTGGTGGAAACACCGCATGGACGAGAAGGGCGACCGCGTGGCGCTGTTCTACAACACTACCACCCTGCACGACGGCAACCGCGCGCTGACCGCCGACGGCGGCACCAAGAGCGCCGATTACAAGCCGCGTGCCCAGGGCCTGATCGACGACCTCAACGGCTTCATCGCGCAGTTGCAGGCCAGTGGCCGCCGCGTGGTGGTGGTGATCGTGCCCGAGCACGGCGCCGCGCTGCACGGCGACCGCATGCAGATTTCCGGCATGCGTGAAATCCCCAGCCCGTCCATCACCCATGTGCCGGTGGGCATCAAGCTGGTGAACATGGGCAGCAACCCGTCCACCGCGCCGCTGCACATCACCGCGCCAAGCAGCTTCCTGGCGCTGTCGGAAATCATCAGCCGGCTGTACACCGCCCAGCCGCAAGGCGAGGGCCTGGCGCCCAGCTGGCAGACGCTGTTGACCGATCTGCCGCAAACCGCGGCGGTCTCCGAGAACGCTGGCACCGTGGTCGTCGACTACGCCGGCAAACCCTATGTCCGCATCAAGGAGAAAGGCCAATGGCTGCCGTACCCACAGCGCTTCAAGTAAAGGCCAAAGTGCAGTCGCGGGCCGACCGCGCCGACGACATCGCCCGCCTCAAGCAAGAGCTTGAACTGCCGGAGCTGGACTACGTCGACATCTCGGCCCAGCTGGAACTGCAGAAAGCCTTGCACCGCTGGCCGCTGCTGGCCGAAATGGAGCGCCTGCAACCACGGGTGCTGCCGCCGGCGCGCAAATCCGAACTGGAGATGCTCTCGTGACAGCCTTGAGCCTGCGCGGGCTGCGTGGCGGGGCAGGGACCACCTCGCTGCTGGCCGCCACCGGCCACGCCTTGCACAGCCTGGGTGAGCGCGTGCTACTGGTGGACATGTGCCCGGAAAACCTGCTGCGCCTGCATTTCAACGTCGGCGCCGGTGAGCGCGCCGGCTGGGCGCGCGCCATGGTCGACGGCGAGCCGTGGCAGGCCCAGGCGTGGGAGGTGCAGCCGGGGCTGAGCTTGCTGCCCTATGGCCGGCTGAAGTACGCCGAGCAGGACCACATCGAGCAGCGCCTGCGCAATGAGCCCGAGTTGTGGCGCAAGCGCCAGGCCGCGCTGGCGGCGCAGTTCGACTGGATTCTGTTCGACGTGCCGCTGCGCCTGCCCGGGCACACCCGGGTCGGCCCGTGCGCGCTGCGCCTGCAGGTGATCGAGGCCGACGCCGCCTGCCACGTGCTGCTGCAACAGCAGGAAGACCCGCAAGAACACCTGTTGATCAACCGCTACGACGCCGGCAGCCAGTTGCAGCGCGACCTGCTGCTGATCTGGCGCAAGCAGTACGGCGAGCGCCTGCTGCCGCTGAACATTCACCTGGACGAAGCGCTGCGCGAGTCCCTGGCCTTCAAGAAGCCGGTGGGGGCCTACGCCCACGCCAGCCTGGCGGCCCAGGACATTCTCAGCCTGACCACCTGGTGCCTGACCCGACGCAGGGAGGCGGCATGATCGCCCGCATTTTCCCTTACACCCAGCTGCGCCAGCGCTACGACTGCGCGCCGCCGGTGGCGCTGCTGCTGGCGCTGCTGACCGCGCTGGCCTGGGCGTGCCTGCGCCTGGAAGCCGCGCCGTGGCGCAACCTGCTTGAGCAGCGCCAGCGCTGGTACCCGCAGGTGGCCGACCGCGCGCCGCGCCTGGGCGACCCGCTGCGCTACCTGGTCCAAAGCCTGTGGCTGCTGCTGGTGAAACCTGCACGGCCGCGGGCGCGCACGCTGACCACCCCGCGCTGGATCAAGGCGCTGGGCAGCCTGTACCTGCGGGTGTGGGCACGGGTAGGCGGGGCGCTGGAAGAACTGCCGCAGCGTGCGGAAAACAGCGAGCAAATTCGCCAGAGCACGCGCTGGTGGAAAGGCCTGGGCCGCCGCCGGCAGCGCATCCTCAACCTGGTGGTGGGCACGGCCGCGCTGCTGCTGACCCTGCTGTGCATCACCGAACCGTTCAGCTACGCCGCGCAATCGGTGTTCGTGCTGCTGCTGTGGGCTTCGGCGATGCTGGTGCGCAAGGTGCCGGGGCGTTTCCCGACGCTGCTGATGGTGGTGCTGTCGGTGATTGTCTCGTGCCGTTACCTGTGGTGGCGCTACACCGCCACGCTGAACTGGAACCAGCCGCTTGACCTGGCGTGCGGCACCATTTTGCTGGTGGCCGAGACCTATTCCTGGCTGGTGCTGATCCTGGGTTACATCCAGACCTGCTGGCCGTTGAACCGCAAGCCCAAGCCGCTGCCGCGCGACATCAGCCTGTGGCCCACCGTGGACCTGCTGATTCCCACCTACAACGAAGACCTGTCCATCGTTCGCGGCACCGTGTACGCGGCCATGGGCCTGGACTGGCCGGCGGACAAGCTCAACATCTACATCCTCGACGACGGCAAGCGCGAGAGCTTCCGCCTGTTCGCCGCCGAAGCGGGCGTGGGCTACATAGCCCGTACTGATAACCGCCACGCCAAGGCCGGCAACCTCAACCACGCGCTGAAGCTGATCAGCGGCGACCTGGTGGCGATTTTCGACTGCGACCACGTGCCGGTGCGCTCCTTCCTGCAATTGACCACCGGCGGCTTCCTCAGCGACCCGAAGCTGGCGCTGGTGCAGACCCCGCACCACTTCCTGTCGCCGGACCCGTTCGAGCGCAACCTCAATGTGTTCCGCCAGCGCCCCAACGAGGGCGAGCTGTTCTACGGCCTGGTGCAGGACGGCAACGACATGTGGAACGCGGCGTTCTTCTGCGGCTCGTGCGCGGTGCTGCGGCGCACGGCCATCGAGGCCATCGGCGGTTTCGCCGTGGAAACCGTCACCGAAGACGCCCACACCGCCTTGCGCCTGCACCGCCAGGGCTGGAACTCGGCCTACATCAAAATCCCGCAAGCCGCCGGCCTGGCCACCGAGAGCCTGTCGGCGCACATCGGCCAGCGCATTCGCTGGGCGCGCGGCATGGCGCAGATCTTCCGTACCGACAACCCGCTGCTGGGCCGCGGCCTGAGCTTCTTCCAGCGGGTGTGCTACGCCAACGCCATGATCCACTTCCTGGCCGGCCTGCCGCGCCTGGTGTTCCTGACCGCGCCGCTGGCGTTCCTGCTGCTGCATGCGTACATCATCTACGCGCCGGCGGCGATGATTCTGCTGTACGTGATGCCGCACATGATTCACGCCAGCCTCACCAACTCGCGCATGCAGGGCGAGTACCGCCACACGTTCTGGGGCGAGGTGTACGAGACCGTGCTGGCCTGGTACATCGCGCGGCCCACCACGGTGGCGCTGTTCAACCCCAAGAAGGGCAAGTTCAACGTCACCGCCAAGGGCGGGCTGATGGAGGACAACCAGTTCGACTGGAAGATCGCCCAGCCGTACCTGCTGCTGGCGCTGCTCAACGTCGCCGGCCTGGGTTTCGCCCTATGGCGCCTGCGCTACGGGCCCCAGACCGAGATTTTCACGGTGTTGGTGAGCAGCCTGTGGGTGGTCTACAACATGCTGATCATCGGCGCCGCGGTGGCCGTGGCCGCCGAAGTGCGCCAGGTGCGCCAGACCCACCGCGTGCAGGTGCGGCTGCCGGCTGCGGTGCGCCTGGAAGACGGCCACTGCTACCCCGGCATGCTGGTGGACTACTCCGACGGCGGCGCCGGCATCGAGCTGGACACCCCGGTGTCGCTCCCGATTGGCGGGCGCATCGGCCTGTTGCTGCAGCGCGGCGACCGCGAGTTCCTGTTCCCCGGCCACGTGGGCCGCAGCCACAAGAACCTCATCGGTATCCGCCTGCACGGCCTCAGCGGCCAGCAGAAAATCGACTTCGTGCAATGCACCTTTGCCCGCGCCGACGCCTGGCTGGGCTGGGGCGACAACTTCACCCCGGACCGTCCGCTGCAAAGCTTCATGGACATCCTCAAGTTGG
The DNA here is from genome assembly GCF_056175065.1 of Pseudomonas sp. JC1203. Lineage (NCBI taxonomy): Bacteria > Pseudomonadati > Pseudomonadota > Gammaproteobacteria > Pseudomonadales > Pseudomonadaceae > Pseudomonas > Pseudomonas sp. JC1203. The sequence continues at coordinate 39,314 of NZ_JBWCAM010000007.1, read as the reverse complement.
GCGCGGTGGGCTATTACCGCCTCTACGAATACCTGCCCAACTGGGTGCGGCGCATCGCCGGCCCACCCCTGCACCTGCTGCGCTGGCTGGCCAGTTTCCTGCCGCGCCGCCCTGCAGCCACCTCTATTTCAACTTCTCGACCAGTGAGCGCACCATGAGCCGCGTCTTCAGCAAAACCCTCGTTGCCAGCCTTGCGCTGCTGGCCATCAGCTGCGCCCAGGCCGCCGCCAGCCTCGATGCCGCGGCGCCTGTGGTGGCTGCGCCGAACAACGTGCCCACCTGGAGCAGCGCCAACAGCTTCGTGCAGCTGGGCCGCCCGGCCGACACGCTGTTGCTGGGCATCCACACCAGCGACCAGGTGGAATTCAGCCTGCGCCGCGACCGCATTGCCAGTGACGCCCGGCTGCAACTGCAGTACACCCCGTCGCCGTCGCTGCTGCCGCAGGTCTCGCACCTGCGCATCTACCTCAACGACGTATTGATGAGCGTGGTGCCGATCGAGAAGGACCAACTGGGCAAGCGCGTGACCCAGAGCGTGGCCCTGGACCCGCACCTGATCGCCGACTACAACCGCGTGCGCATGGAGTTCGTCGGCCACTACGCCGACGTCTGCGAAGACCCGGCCAACAGCGCCCTGTGGCTGAGCCTGGGGCGTGACAGCCAGATCCAGCTGCAGGAACAGGCGCTGACGTTGAAGAACGACCTGGCGTATTTCCCCATGCCGTTCTTCGACACCCGTGGCCAGGACAAGCCCTCCATCGACCTGGTGCTGGCCGACGCCCCGACCCTGGGCGAGCAGCGCGCCGCAGGCATTCTGGCCTCCTACTTCGGCAGCCTGGCGGGCTGGCGCGGTACACGCTTCCCGGTGCAGTTCGACCAGTTGCCGGCCATTGACCCGCAGCACCGCGCGCGCCCGGTCATCGTCTTCGCCACCAACGCCCATCGCCCGGCGCTGCTGGCCGACAAGCAGAAGTTCCCGGACGTCGACGCCCCCGTCGTGCAACTCATCGACAACCCCCAGGACCCGTACAGCAAAGTGCTGCTGGTGCTGGGCCGCAACGACGACGACCTGGCCGTGGCCGCTCGCGCCCTGGCCACCGGCGGCGAGCTGCTGCGTGGGCCGCGCGTGACCATCGACAAGGTGCAGCAGGTCAAGCCGCGCGTGCCTTATGACGCGCCTAACTGGATGCGCACCGACGGCCCCGTGCGCTTCGCCGAGCTGATCAAATACCCCGAGCAGCTGCAAGCCAACGGCCTGCTGCCGCGCTCCATCACCCTGGACGTGAACCTGCCGCCGGACCTGTTCGTGTGGCGCAACCAGGGCATCCCGCTGCAGACCAAGTTCCGCTACACGCCGCCGGCCGACAACGATGCGTCGAGCCTGACCATCAGCCTCAACAACCAGTTCATCACCAGCCTGCCGCTGCACAGCAAGAGCAACAGCCAGCTGGAGCAGATGCGCCTGGCGGTAATGGCCGATGAATCGGCGAACCTGACCGACAAGCTGCTGGTGCCGGCGCTGAAGATCGGCGACCGCAATACCCTGCGGTTCGACTTCAACTTCGCCTCCACCTACGGCAGCGCCCAGCGCGACCACTGCCAGACCACACTGCCGGTGAACAACCAGGCGGTGATCGATGAAGAGTCGGTGCTGGACATGTCCGGCTACTACCACTACATCGCCATGCCCGACCTGCGTGCCTTCTCCCGTGGCGGCTTCCCGTTCACGCGCATGGCCGACCTGTCGGAAACCCTGGTGATGGTGCCGTCGCACAGCACGCCGGTGCAGTTGAGCACGCTGTTCGAAGCCATCGCCGGGATTTCCGCACGCTCGGGCCTGCCGGCCTATGGCCTGCGCCTGTCGGATGACTGGAACGACGCCAAGGCCGACAACGACCTGCTGGTGTTCGGCGGCCTGGCTGCCACCGTCGGCAATGGCGACGACGCCAACCTGGTGCTGTCCAAGGCCCGTGACGGGCTGCTGGTTCCGGGCAACCCGGACGGCGCCAAGGCAGTGCGTGCTGGCCACTTCGACACCACGCCCGAGCAGGGTGCCAACCGTGTGGAAGTCAGCGCCCAGGCACCGATCGCCGCCATCGTCGGCATGCAGTCGCCGTACCACGAACAGCGCAGCATCGTTGCCTTGCTGGCCAGCGATGACGCCGACTACCAACTGCTGCGCGACACCCTGGCCGACAGCGGCAAGATGGAAGCGGTGGCAGGTTCGGTGGCGCTGATCCGCAGCAGCGGCGTCAGCAGCAGCTTCGTCGGCCAGCAGTACTTCGTCGGCCACCTGCCGTGGTGGCTGCTGCTGTGGTACCAACTGTCCGAGCACCCGATTCTGCTGGCCGGCATGGCTACCCTCAGCGTGCTGCTGACCGCCTTCCTGCTGTGGCGTGGCCTGCGCTGGATGGCGCGTCGCCGCCTGGCTGGCCAGGAGTAAGCCGGTGAAAGCCTTCGCCGCCCTGGCGCTGGCCGGGTTCCTTGCAGCACCCGCTGCCGCCAGTGCCGGGGCGTGCGCCTGGCCGGCCTGGGAGCAGTACCGCCAGGCCATGCTCAGCCCTGATGGCCGGGTGGTCGACCATTCCAGTGCGCAGCAGGTGAGCACCTCGGAAGGGCAAAGCTACGCGCTGTTTTTCGCCTTGCTGGGCAACGACCCGGCAAGCTTCGCCAAGGTGCTGCACTGGACCCGGGACAACCTGGCTGGCGGCGACCTCAACCGCCAGCTGCCGGCCTGGCAATGGGGCCGCGACCCGGCCGGCCACTGGCAGGTGCTGGACAGCAACAATGCCTCCGATGCCGACCTGTGGATGGCCTACAGCCTGCTTGAAGCTGGGCGCCTGTGGCACCGGCCCGAGTACCTGGCGCTGGGCCGCAACATGCTCTGGCGTACCGCCGCGCAGAGCCTGCGCAAGCTGCCGGGCCTGGGCCTGATGCTGCTGCCGGGCGATGTCGGCTTCGACAGCGCCGAAGGTTGGCGCCTGAACGCCAGCTACCTGCCGCCGCAAGTGCTGGCGCGCTTTGCCAGCGAGGCACCGATCTGGGCCGAGCTTGCCGGCAACACCCAGCGCCTGCTGCTGGAAGGCGCGCCCAAGGGCCTGGTGCCCGACTGGCAGCGCTGGCAACAGGGGCAGGGTTGGGCGGTGGACAGCCAGAAAGGCGCGGCGGGTAGCTACGACGCCATTCGCGTCTACCTCTGGGCCGGCATGCTGGCGGCGGATGCGCCGGGCCGCGCCGCCTTGCAGCAGCACTTGCACGCCATGGTGCAGTTGACCGCCGCCCAGGGTTTCGTGCCGGAACAGGTCGACAGCGCTACCGGCATCGCCAGCGGCACCGGCCCGGTGGGCTTCAGCGCCGCCTTGCTGCCGTTGCTGGCGGCCAGCCCCGCAGACGCAGCCGCCCTGGCTGCCCAGCGCGAACGCATCAAGCAACAGCCGCCGCTGGCGGACGCCTATTACAACCAGTCGCTGACGCTGTTCGGCCAGGGCTGGGACCAACAACGCTATCGCTTTGACAAAGACGGACACCTCGTGCCGAACTGGACTGCCGCATGCAAAAAATGACGGGTTTGGGGCTGCTGCTCAGCAGCGTCTATGGGGTCGCCCTGGCCCAACCGCTGAGCCCGCCCGACCAGCAGCAGTGGTTGCTGGGGCAAATCCGTCTTGGCGAGGCGCTGTACCGCGAAGACCTGGTGCACGACTCGTTGGCGCGCCTGGAGCTGATTGCCCCGGACAACCCGCAAGTGAAAGTGGCCGAGGTGCGCCAGGCACTGCTGAACAAGGACCAGGCCGGCGCCGAGCGGCTGGTGGCGCAGCTGCGCCAGCAGGTCCCCGGCACCGCCGCGCTGCACCAGGCCGAAAACCTGTTGAAGCTGCAGAGCAGCGCCGGCCAGAAGGACCTGCAGCAGGCACGCCTGCTGGCCACCGCCGGCCGCTACGAGGACGCCCAACAGGCCTACCAGCAGCTGTTTGGCGCCGACATGCCGGACTTTGCCATCACCCTGGAATACCTGACGGTGCGCAGCGGCATCAAGGAACAGCGCCCTGCGGTCATTGACCAACTGCGGGCGCTGGACAGCCTGTACCCCGGCAACGCCGGCCTGCGCCAGACGCTGGTGGGCCTGCTGTTCGCCGAGAAGCGCGACGGCGAGGCACTGGCCGTGCTGCACCAATTGGGCGGCGACCCGAATGCCGCCGCCAACGCCGCCGAGCGCGAGTACAACTACCTGCTCAAGCAGCCGGTGGGGCGTGACACCGCCCTGGCCTGGCAAACCTTCCTCGACGTCTACCCGGACACCCCGTACCGTCCCGCCGCCACCCAACAGCTGCACGACCAGCAGCACCTGCTGGCCGACCCGGCCTGGCAGGCCGGGGTCAAGGGCAAGGCGTTGCTTGACGCTGGCGACAATACGGGCGCCGAAGCGCAACTGCGCGTTGCCCTCAAGCGCTACCCCCAGGACTCCAGCCTGCTGGGCGCGCTGGGTATCGCGCTGATGCGCCAGAGCAAGCACGAGGGCGCCTACAACGCCTTCAGCAAAGCCTCGGCCATCGAGCAGGACACCTACTGGATGGCCAAGTGGCAGGACCTGAAGACCTCCAACTACCAGTGGATGCTGTTGCAGAAGGGCGACGAGGCCCTGGAGCGCAAACAGTTCGCCCTGGCCAAGCGCTTCTACCAGCAGGCGCGCCAGGCCCAACCCAAGGATGCAGGCCCGTTGATTGGCTTGTCGTACGTGGCGCGTGGCGAGGCCGATGACATCACTGCCGAAGCACTGCTGCTGCAGGCGCGCAAGCTTGACCCCGGCAATGCCAGCGTGGTGCGTGGCCTGGTGCGGCTGTACCAGGCGCAGTCACCGGAAAAGGCCGAGCAGTACCTCGATAGCCTGCCGCCCCGCGAACAGCAGGAATTCCTCAGCGTGCGCCGGGGCCTGGCCCTGGACCGCCTCAACGCCCAGGCCGACGACGCCACCCGCCGCAGTGACTGGGCGCAGGTGGCGCAGACCCTGACCCAGGCCCGCGCGCTGGACCCCGACAACCCTTGGCTGGTGTACCGCCTGGCCAATGCCCAGCGCGCGCTGGGGCAAACGGCCCAGGCAGACGACAGCTTCAGCCTGCTGCTGCAGCGCCAGGGCCAGAACCCCGAGGCGCGCTACGCCCATGGCCTGTTCCTGGCCGATGCCGACCGCGACGGCGACGCCATGGGCAGCCTGCAACAGATTCCGCGCGGCGCCTGGAGCGACAACATGCAGCAGCTGTGGGCGCGCCTGCAGCGCCGGCAACTGCTGGCCAAGGCCGAGGCCCTGCGCACCGCCGGGCATGAAAGCCAGGCCGAGGCGCTGCTGTTGCAGGCGCCCACCCTTGATGACTACCTGACCCTGGCCGACTGGGCGCAGCAGCGCAAAGACCTGGCCCAGGCGGAAAGCCGCTACCGCAAGGTGCTGGCCAGCGAGCCGCAGAACGCCGACGCGCAGCTGGGCCTGGCCGAGGTGTTGATCGCCCGCGGCCAGCCGCTGGCGGCCAAGCGCACCCTGGCCACCGTGGTTACGCCGGTGCCGGCCAGCGTCTCCTTCCAGCGCCGCCTGGCCAACGCCTGGGCGGCGGTGGGCGACAAGGCGCGCGCCAATCAGCTGTTCGCCGAACTGCTCAAGGCCAGGCCCGCCGACCCACTGGCCTACCGTGATGCCGCGCGCCTGCTGGCCCGGGACGAGCCGCAGCGGGCACTGGACTACTACGCCCAGAGCATGGCCGCAGCCAGCCTGATCAGCCCCGCGCAGGCGGCACCGCGCGACAACGTGGCGATGACCGCCGCCAGCCGCGCCAAGGACAGCGACGACTGGCTGCCGCGCAGCATTCGCAGCGACGTCGACGCGCTGTACCAGAAGCAGAACCCCACGGTGAACCTCTACCACGACTTCGCCTGGCGCACCGACAACAGCGCCTCGGGCGTGTCCGACCTGAGCACCCAGACCACTATCCTGCGCATCGACGCGCCGGTGGCGCAGGGCCAGGGCTTCGTGCAGGCCGAAGAGGTGCAACTGGACGTCAGCAGCTTCGCCAGCACTGACCAGTTCGGCCTGTGTGCGGTGGTGCAGGGCGGCTGCGCCAAGGGCGCGCAAAGCGTCAACGGCACCATGCTGGGCGTGGGCTGGCACGACGACACCTGGGCCTTCGACCTGGGCCATACGCCGCAGGAATTCACCGTGTCCAACTGGGTGGGCGGGGTGACCTACAGCGGCGACTGGGACAGCGTCGGCTACCGCCTGACCGCCTCGCGCCGGCCGTTGAGCAACTCGCTGGTGTCTTACGCGGGCGCCACTGACCCTGTCACCGGCACCAGGTTCGGCGGCGTCACCGCCAACGGTTTCACCCTGGGCCTGAGCCACGACGAGGGCGGCAAGGACGGCGTGTGGGCAAGCCTGAGCAGCCATTGGCTGGTGGGCGAGAACGTCGAGAACAACCAGCGGCGCAGCGCCATGGGCGGCTACTACTACCGCTTGGTAGAGCGCGCCGACGAGCGCGTGCGCACCGGCCTGACCCTGATGTACATGGGCTACGACAAGGACCTGAGCGAGTCGACGCTGGGGCAGGGCGGCTACTACAGCCCGCAGCAGTACTATTCGGTGAGCGTGCCGGTGAACTTCGCCTGGCGCGACGCCAACTGGTCGGCGTTCCTGGAAAGCTCGGTGGGCTGGTCGTTCGCCAAAATCGCCAGCAGCGACCTGTACCCCAAGGACAGCAGCGCCAGCGACCTGGAAAGCCTGTTGGCGCAGTCTGGCCACACGCTGGTGGATGACCCCACCCTGAGCAAAAGCGGCAGTAGCAGCAATGGCGTCAACTTCCGCGTGCAGGGCCTGCTGGAGCGGCGCCTGTCGGACAACCTGGTGCTGGGTGGCGGCATAACCTGGCAGCACAGCGAGGGCTATGCGCCCAGCCGTGCGCTGCTGTACCTGCGCTACAGCTTCGACCCCTGGCAGGGCAACCTGCCGCTGCCAGTGGAGCCGATCTCACCCTACGCCGACATGCGCTGAGCCCTGCGGGGCATCAGCTACCGGGTGAGCAGTTGAGCGGGCCGTCGTTGGTCGCCAGCACTTCGGTGTGGCGGCGCAACTGCAGGAACACCTTGCGGCCCAGGCGGTCCTCATGGATGTTGTACACCTCGTCATCCTTGAAGTTGGCGTACTGCAAGGTGGCGAAGCAGTACTGCATCTTGCCGTTGGTGTCCTGGCGCTGCACCACCACGACCAGGTCGTGCGAGCCGGCTTTCACCTTGAAGGATTTTCCGTCTTCGGTGTTCTTGCCATCGAGTTTCTGCCCGACGATTTCATCGGGGTTGTCGTGGCTGAAGCGCACCACGGAGAAGTCCGGCCCCGGTGGCGGGGGTGGCGCGGCGCAGGCAGCCAGCAGCAGCGCGAGGGCGGGCAGCGCCGTTTTCAGGGCGTTGGAGGTGCTGGGCATAGGGTTTTCCTTTCTGGCGGGGTCATGGGTGTAGCGTAGCCTGTGGCGGGGCGCTTTGCAGCCCTCGCCGCGTCGGCACAGGCGGCGTCCAAATCCAACGCGTATCGCCTGGCATACTGCGTAAACCTTCGCGGGCACGGCCCGCTCCTACAGGTGCCCAACAGCCAGTTGCTGCTACGCAGGGCCCCTGTAGCAGCGGCCGCAGGCCGCGTCATGGGCGCTGCGGTGAGCTTGATGCACCAGAGATGCAAGACGCAGCCTGCGGCAGCTGCTACGGGGCCGTCATAACACTGCGTTTGGCAGGCGTCCCAGCACGCGGGTGTACTCGGCTTTCGCCGCCTGCTCGGTGAATTCCCCCGACCATTTCGATACCACTACCGTCGCCACGCTGTTGCCGATGGTGTTGCAGGTGGCGATGGCCATGGACATGAAACGGTACACGCCGAACAGCAAGGCCAGGCCTTCCACCGGTAGTTGGCCGATGGCGGTGACGGTGGCGGCGAACACCACGAAGCTGCCGCCAGATACCGCGGCCGCGCCCTTGGAGGTCACCAGCATGATGGCGATGATGCCCAGCTGCTGCTCCCAGGTCAGGGGCACGCCATAGGCGTTGGCAATGAACAGCACGCACATGGACATGTAGATCGAGGTGCCGTCCAGGTTGAAAGCGTAGCCGGTGGGCAGCACCAGCCCGACGCTCTGCTTGGAGCAGCCGAACTTCTCCAGTTTCTGCAGCAGCCGGGGCAGGGCGCTTTCCGAAGACGCCGTGCCAAGCACGATGAACACCTCGTCCTTGATGTACTTCAGGAAGCGCCACAGGCTGAAGCCGGACAACCGGCACACCGCGCCCAGCACCACGAAGATGAAGAACGCCACGCCCACGTAGAACATCAGCACCAGGTTCGCCAGCGACATCAGCACCGCCGTGCCGTTGCTGCCCACCGCATAGGCCACCGAGCCGAAGGCGCCCAGCGGGGCGAACTTCATGATCAGGTTGATGAACTCGAAGAAGCATTCCGAGACGCGGCTCAGGCCGTCCTCGACCACGCTGCGGCGCTCAGGCTTGAGCGCCAGCAAGGCGAAGCCGAACAGCACGGCGATGACCAGCACCTGTAGCAATTGGCCGCCGGCAAAGGCGCCGACGAAGTTGTCCGGGAAGATGCCGTAGATAAAATCCAGGGTCGACGCCGGCGCATGCCCCTTGGCCACGGCGGCGCTGGCGGCTGCCGCCGTGGCGCTGCTGGCGTGGGCGTTGTGCATGCCCGAGCCGATCTGCAACAGGTTGCCCCACAGCAGGCCTACCGCCAGGGCGAAGGTGGACACCAGCTCGAAATAGATCAGCGCCCGCAGGCCGACCTTGCCCACGCGCTTGATGTCGCCGGCCGAGGCAATACCGTGCACCACGGTGAAGAACACCAGTGGGGCAACGGCGGTCTTGATCAGCTTGAGGAAAATGTCACCGAGTATCTTGAAGCTGGCGGCGAGCTCCGGGGCGATGAAACCGAAGGCGATACCCAGGGCCATGGCCGCGACGACCTGGAACGTGAGGTCCTTGTAGAACGGCTTGCTGGAGGTAGACATGTCTGCACTCTCATTGTTTTTATTGAATAGCAGGATGGGCCCACCCCGGGGCAGGCCCGTGCAGCGGGCTCAGCGTTTGACGGCGCCTTCGCGGGCCAGGGCAATGTCGACCATCTGCGGCGCCAGTCCCAGGTAGTTGGCGGGGTCGGTCAGGCGCTTGAGCTCCTCGACGTCAAGTTCGGCGGTCGCTTCGCCCTGGGCCAGCAGGGCGTCGAGCAGGCTGGTGCCCTGTTCGTTGGCCATGCGGCATGCGGCGTACACCACGTCGTGGGCCACCTGGCGGCCCAGCGCCGGCGCCAGGCCCATCATCACCGCCTCGGCGACGATCAGGCCCTGGGTCATGTCGAGGTTCTTGCGCATGCGCTCGGTGCGCACCTCCAGGCCGGCCAGCATGAACTTGGCTTGGCCCAGCGAGGCGGCGCTGAGGGCGAAGGCCTCGGGGATGGCGATCCACTCCGCCTGCCAAGGCCCCGTGGAGCGTTCGAAGTCCTGGATCATCGCGTCCAGCATCAGCCCGGCCTGCTGGCGCACGCCCTTGGCTGCGGCATACATCAGCTCGCAGGAGATAGGGTTGCGCTTCTGCGGCATGGTGCTGCTGGCGCCACGGCCCTTGACGAAGGGTTCATACACTTCGCCCAGCTCGCTGGTCATCATCATCATCACGTCCAGCGCCACCTTGCCCAGGGAGCCGGTAACCAGGCCGAGGAAATTCAGGGTTTCCGCCAGGCCGTCACGCGCCACGTGCCAAGTGGCCTGCGGCACGCCCAGGCCCAGTTCGGCCATCAATGCCTGTTGCACCTCCAGGCCCTTGTCGCCCAGGGAGGCGAGGGTGCCGGCGGCGCCGGCGAACTGGCCCACTTCTACCCGCGGGCGCAGCTCCACCAGGCGCTCGGCGTGGCGGTCGAACATGCTCAGCCACACCGCGCACTTGTAGCCGAACGTGATCGGCAGGGCGTGTTGCAGGTGGGTGCGGCCGGCCATCGGCGTGTCGCGGTAGCGCTTGGCCAGGTCGGCCAGCAGCCCGCGCACGGCCTGGATATCACGTTCCACCAGGGCCAGCGCAGCGCGCACCTGCAATACCACGGCGGTGTCCATGATGTCCTGGGTGGTGGCGCCCCAGTGCACGTAGCGGCCGGCCTCACCGCAGATTTTCGACAGTTGCTCCACCAGCGGCAGGATCGGGTAGCCGACGATCTCCGTCTCGTGCTGCATCAGCGCCATGTCCAGGGCGGCGAAGCTGGACCGCGCGGCGATCTGCTCGGCGGCCTCGGCCGGGATCACCCCGCAGCGCGCCTCGGCGCGAGCCAGCGCCACTTCCACTTCGATGTAGCGTTCGATCAAGGCTTGGTCAGAAAACACGTTGCGCATTTCGGCGGTGCCGAACATGTCGCGGAACAGGGCGGAGTCGAAAACGGTGGTGGACATGGGATGATCCTGAAATGTTGTTATTGACCGGACATAACTGATATGTCCGGACATAATTCTTGCGCCCTGGCTGATACACTGTCAACTTGAAAAACAGCCAGGGCTGACAAAAGGTATGAGCGGGACGCGCTACGCAGTGGTGGCAAAGGATTTGATGAATGCGATTGCGGACGGGCGCTATCCGGTAGGCACGCTGTTGCCCACCGAGTTCGAGCTGTGCGAGCTGTATGAGGTCAGCCGCCACACGGTGCGTGCGGCTATCACCCAACTGCAGACCCAGGGCATGGTCTCGCGGCGCAAGAAGGTCGGCACCCGCGTCGAGGCGGCCTCACCCCAGGGCGGCTACTCCCAGTCCCTGGCTACCGTCGCGGACCTGGCGCACCTGGCCGACACCCATGTGCGCAGCATTCAGCAGGTGGCCCACTTCGTCGCCGACACTGCCCAGGCCCAGCGGCTGGGGCTGGTGCCCGGCGAGCATTATTTCTGCGTGTCGAGCATTCGGGTGGACCGCGCCAATGCCTTGGCGCCGCTGTGCTGGACCGACGTGTACGCCCATGCGCAGTACGACGCCGTCATCGCGCTGGCGGAAAAATACCCCGAGCAATTGATCGCCGGGCTGATCGAGCAGCATTTTGGCCGGCCCATCGGTGTGGTCGATCAACAGGTGCGCGCCGTGGTGCTGGCGCCGGACATCGCCCGGCACCTGCACGCCGAGCCAGGCTCGCCAGGGTTGAACATCCTGCGCCAGTACCGGGACGAGGCGGGGGTGACCATGGCGGTCTCGGAGACCCTGCACCCGGCGGATCGCTTCACGCTGGTGACGCAAATGCGCCGGGAGAAGGCACCGGAGGCGTGATTGCGCTGAAGGTTGGCCAGGCTGGCGGTCTATAGTGGGAAAGTATCCACCCTGACATGCAATGGCGGTGCGCGGCACCGCCAAGGTGGCGCACACTCCAGCTGCCGACGTTCAACCACCTCATTCACGGTAGCAGCCCTTTGAACCAGCCTTCCATGACGGACCTATGATACTGCGCCACTTCGGCACCATCCGCGGGCAGATCCTGGCGATTGTCGCTGGCTCGTCGGTGGTTACTTTCCTGATTTTCATTACCCTGCTGTTCGTACCGGGCGGCCCGCCCAGCCCACCGTGGCCCTGGCAGACCACCTACCGCGTGGCCAGCATGGTGCAGATGCTGCGCGTGACCCCCGCTGACCAGCGCCAGCAGATGCTGGGCGCCGCCCAGGCCATGGGGCTGCGGATGACGTTGCAGCCGACGGTGACGCCGTGCCCGGACAGCAACCTCAACTCCCGCGACCTGCAGGCCACGTTGCAGGCCGAGCTGGGACCCGGCCTGCCGATCACCACGCATGCCTGCAAGCGCGCCGTGGGCGAGCCCGATATCCAGATACTCATGCCGTTGGGCGCCAACACCCTGGAGGTGCGCACCCTGCGGATCGAGCGCGAACCGCCGCGGCTATCATTCCCGTTCTTCGGCGCCTTGCTGTTCCTGTGCGTAGGCGTCGCCGCGCTGTCGGCGTGGGCCGCCTGGCGCGTGGTGCGGCCGTTGCGGCGCCTGTCCGACCAGGCCGAGGCGTTTGGCCGCGATATCGTGGTGGCGCCCATCGTCGAAGAAGGGCCGCTGGAGATCCGCCGTGCCGCCCATGCCTTCAACCTGATGCAACAGCGCATCACCGCCTCCATCGAAGGCCGCACGCGCATGCTCGCGGCGGTCAGCCATGACCTGCGCACGCCGCTGACGCGCATGCGCCTGCAGCTGGAAACCGACCGCAAGGAGATCTCCCGCGAAAAGCTGATCCGCGATATCAGCCTGCTGCAGACCATGGTGTCCTCGGCGCTGGCGTACCTGAGCAGCAGCTCGCAGACCGAGAAAAAGGAATGGCTGGACCTGGGCGCGCTGCTGTCCACCCTGTGCGACGACTACGAGGATGCCGGGGCGCACATCGCCTACGACGGCCCGCTGCAGTTGCGCTTCCAATGCCGCCCGGACGCCATCCAGCGGGTGATGTGCAACCTCATCGACAACGCCCTGGGCTTCGCCACCCAGGTCGCGGTCAGCGCCACGGTGGTGGAGGGGGTGATCACCGTCGAGGTGGCCGACAACGGCCCGGGCATTGCGCCGGAGCGCCTCAAGGACGTCATCGAACCTTTCTTCCGCCTGGACCCCTCGCGCAGTGACCGTCCCGGCAGCGTCGGCCTGGGGCTGTCCATCGTCAACGACATCGTCCAGGCGCACAACGGCACCCTGACCCTGTTCAACCGCGTGCCCCACGGCCTGGTGGCACGCATTGTCTTCTGCTGAATTCTTCCCGAGGCTAGCCCCATGACCTACATCGTTCGCGGCGCGGCACTGGCTGCCGGCCTGCTGGGCCTGACCCTGGCTGCTGGCGCCCATGCCAGCGACACCTGTGCAGCCCTGGCGGCGCAGGCGTTGCCCGACGCCACCATCACCCGGGCGCAGGTGGTTGCCGCTGGCACCTACGTGATGCCGCAGAACCCCTTGTCCCAGCTGGCGAAAGCGCCCGGCATGAGCCCCACCGGGCGCATCACCAATGGCCCCAACCCGGCGTTCTGCCAGATCGCGGCCACGCTCAAGCCCAGCAGTGACTCCGACATCAAGGTGGAGGTGTGGCTGCCGCTGAAGGGCTGGAACGGCAAGTTCCTTGGCGTCGGCAGCTTCGGCTGGGGCGGCGCGTTGATGTACCCCGGTATGCTCAGCGGCCTGGAGCAGGGCTACGCGGTGGCGGCCAACGATACCGGCCACGACGGTACTACCGAAGCCGGCAAGGGCGGGCGCTTTGCCCTGGGCCACCCGGAAAAGCTGGTGGATTACAGCTGGCGCGCCGACCACCTGATGACCGTGCACGCCAAGGCGCTGATCCAGGCGTACTACGGCCGCAAGCCGACGCGCTCGTACTGGGTGGGCTGTTCGCTGGGCGGCCTGGAAGGGCTGATCGAGGCCAAGCGGTTCCCGCACGACTACGACGGCATCGTCGCGGGCGCGCCGCCCAACCCGCTGGTGAAGTTCAACGCCGCGCAACTCTGGACCAGTTGGCTGATCAAGCAGAACCCTGGCGTGAACATGACCAAGGCCAAGTTCGAAATGGTCGGCAAGGCTGCCCGGCAGGCTTGCGCGACACCCGTCGGCCGCCAGCAAGGCTTTATCGAGGAACCGGACCGCTGCAGCTTTACCCCCGAGCAACTGCAGTGCAAGGGCGCTGAAACCGCTGACTGCCTGACCACCGCGCAGGTCAAGCTGATGCAGCAGGTGTACACCGGGCCGGTCAACCCGCGCACCGGCGAAAGGATTTTCCAGGGGCCGGCCAAGGGCAGTGAAGCGCAACTCGGCGAATTCGCCGACGGCAAGCCGTTCCCCGTGGCCCTGGACCTGTTCCAGTACGCCGCCTTCCAGGACCCGAACTGGGACTGGGGCACGCTTGACTGGGACAAGACCATCAACGACGCCGTGGCGAAGCTGGGCCCGCTGCTGCACGTGGACAGCGACCTGAAACCCTTCTTCGCCCATGGCGGCAAACTGTTGATGTACGTGGGCTGGAATGACTTCCACAACCCCGAGGAACTCGCCGGCTACTACCAGGCGGTGCTGCGTGATGCCGGTGACCAGACCCGCGCCTCGGCGCGCCTGTTCACCGTGCCGGGCATGGGCCACTGTTACGGCGGCGAAGGCTGCGACACCTTCGACAAGCTGGGCAACCTCGACGCCTGGGTCAGCCACGGCGTGGCGCCGCAGCGCATCGTCGCCGCGCGGGTGGAAGAAGGCAAAGTGGTGCGTACCCGTCCGCTGTGCGCCTACCCACAAGTAGCGCGCTACGACGGCAAGGGCCCGATGGACCAGGCGCAGAGCTTCGCCTGCGTGACGCCATGAAGCGCGGCTGGCTTTTGCTGGCGGCGTTGCTGCTGAGCGTCGGTGCTCACGCCGCGGGGCTGAGTGCCGGTGCCGGCAAGGCGGCGATTGCCATCATTGCCGCCGACCTGCCGGTGGATGGCTTTGTCAGTGTGCACGACCCGCTGTATGTGCGTGCCATCGTCCTGGCCAACGACACCCGGCGCATCGCGCTGGTGACCGTGGACATGACCTCGATGTCTGCCGACCTGGTTGCCCAGGTGCAAGCCGCAGTGGCCCGTGAGGCGCAGGTGGCGGCCAGCGATGTGCTGGTGTCGGCCAGCCATACGTTCTCTACCCCGCACTTGCAGGGGCCAGGCGCGGATGCGGCCGAGCAGGCACGCAAGCAGCGCATGGGCCAGGCGCTGCAGCAGGCGGTGGCAGCGGCGGCCGCCCAGGCCTCCGCCAACCTGCAGCCGGCCACCCTGGGTTATGGCAGCGGCACCAGCAGCGTCAACGTCAACCGCGACCTGCCCACGGCCGCTGGCTGGTGGCTGGGTGCCAACGACGCCGGGCCCTCGGACAAGACCGTGGGCGTGGTGCGCTTCGATGGCGCCAACCATCAACCAATCGCGGTGATCGTCAACTACGCGGTGCAATCGTCCATCATGAACGAGTCCACCCTGGCGGCGGGCGGCAAGGCCATTACCGCTGACCTTGCCGGTGCGGCCATGGCCCACGTCGAGCAGCAATTGGGCAAACAGGCGGTGGCGCTGTTCCTGGTGGGCGCGGCGGGCGACCAGGCGCCTTACCTGAGCGCCGTGGGGCAGGGCGGCGATGCCCACGAAGCCGGGTTCCTGCTGGTGCGCCTGCTGGGTGAACGCCTGGGTAGCGAGGCCGTGCGGGTTGCCCAGCAAATACGCACCCTGCCAGCCAACCCTGTGCTGGCGGTGAACGCCGCCAGCGTGGCCGTTACCGGCCAGGCCTCCAACCCTCAGGCGGCGTCCAAGCACCCCAGCAAGACCTACGCGTTCCAGGCCACGGGGCCGGTGCAGGTGCCGTATTGGACGGTCAGGGTAGGTGACATCGGCATCATCGGCGTGCAGGTGGAACTGTCCAGCCAGACCGGGGTGGCCCTGCGCGAACGGTCTGCTTTCGCCCACACGCTGGTGGCCACCATGGTCAATGGCGCCGCCAAATACTTGCCGGATGCCGGCAGCTACGAGCGCATCACCTACGAGGCCATGAGTTCGCCTTATGCCAAGGGCGGTGCCGAAGCGTTGCTCAAAGCCCTGTCGCACTGACGCCTGTCTTCAGCGGGTTGCACACACCCCTGTAGCAGCTGCCGCAGGCAGCGTCCGGGTTCGCTGCGGTCGCTGCCTTGGACGCGGCCTGCGGCCGCTGCTACAGGAACCGTGTTGCCGGGATGGGGGTGCGCACATCCCCGTAGCAGCTGCCGCAGGCTGCGTCCGGGCTCGCTACAGAAACCGCGTTGTTGACGGTGCCTTCACCTCGTTTTGACTACCGTCCAATCATGCTGGCGAAGTGTCATCTCATTTCCTATTCGCTGGAGCCGTACCGATGGAAGGCCTCAACCGCGCGCTGTTCATGTGGCTCAATGCCGGCGAACACCCGCCCGAAATCATGCTGATGGTGGCGACCGCCATCGCTCAGTGGCTGATTGGCGGGGTGGCCGTGTTGCTGTTGGCGCTGTGGTTGTGGGGCTCGCGCCAACGGCGTGCGGCGGTGCTGATGGCCGCGCAGACCACAGGGCTGGCGCTGTGCTGCAACGTGCTGATCGGCCTGCTCTTCATGCACCCGCGACCGTTCATGATTCCCCTCGGGCACACCTACTTGGCGCATGCCGCCGAGACGTCCTTCCCCAGTGACCACGCGGTGGTGTTCTTCGCCGTGGGGCTGGCGCTGTGCACCTGTGAGAAGGCCCTGGGTGGCCTGCTGTTGGCGTTGGGGGTGCTGGTGGGGCTGGCGCGGATCTACCTGGGCGTGCACTTTCCGTTCGACATCGCAGGTTCGCTGGTAGTGGCCGTGGCCTGCTATTGGCTGGTGGTGGCGGTGTTGCACGCGGCGGCCTTGCAGCGCCGGTTGCTGGATATGCTCGAGGCCATGCACCGGCGCGTATTCGCGCCGGCCATTGCCCGCGGATGGGTGTGCCGGTAGAGAACGTTACTGGGAAGTGCCGCCTAGCCGTCCTGCTGCCTCTACGGTGTTCTTCAACAGGTAGGCAATGGTCATCGGCCCCACGCCGCCCGGCACCGGGGTGATGGCGCTGGCCACCAGGCGCGCGCTGTCGTAGTCGACATCGCCCACCAGGCGCGGCCCCTGTGGGGTGTCGATGCGGTTGATGCCGACGTCGATGACCACCGCGCCCGGTTTCAACCAACTGGCGTCGATCATGCGCGGCTTGCCCACGGCGGCTACCACGATGTCGGCCAGGCGGCACAGGGCCGGGGCGTCGACGCTGCGCGAGTGGACGATGCTCACCGAGCAGTGTGCCTGCAGCAACAGAGTGGCCATGGGCTTGCCGACGATGTTGGAGCGGCCGATGACCACCGCGTGCTTGCCGCTGAGGTCGCCGCAGGTCTGCTCCAGCAGGCGCATGCAGCCGCTGGGGGTGCAGGGTGTCAGCACTTCATGGCCTTGCACCAGGCCGCCGACGTTCTCGCGGTGAAAACCGTCGACGTCCTTGCGCGGGTCAATGGCGTGGATCACCGCCTGTTCGTTGATGTGCGCCGGCACCGGCAGCTGCACCAGAATGCCGTGCACGGTGGGGTCGGCGTTGAGTTCGGCGATAACCGCCAGCAGCTGCGCCTCGCTGCACTCGGCCGGCAGGCGGCGTTCCACCGAGCGGATGCCCACCTCGCCGGCGCGCAGAATCTTGTTGCGCACGTACACGTGGCTGGCTGGGTCGTCGCCCACCAGCACCACGGCCAGCGCCGGGTGAATGCCTTGCGCGGCCAGTTCGCGCACCTGGGCGGCGACTTCGTCGAGGACGATGGCGGCCATGGCCTTGCCGTCGATATCCCGGGCCATTTTCAGGGAACTGTTCATGGGGTGTTCCTTGGCAGGAGGAAAAAAGGGGGAGCCAGGCTCCCCTAAGCGTGTGAGGTTATGCCACCAAACGGTGGCAGGCGTAAACCACCAGTACCCCGGCAATCAGCGTCACGTAGGGCAGAACCCCGGCGCGGCGCACGCTATCGTCGGCCTGCAGGTGCAGGTCACTGAGCATGGCTGCCGGGAACCGGCCCTTGTCCTGCACGTAATGGCGGAACAGGAACACCGGCACGATCAGCAGCGCCAGCAGCACGCCGGTGAACAAGGTGCCGCTGCCCCAGATGTCGGCGCCCAGGCCCATGCATGCCAGGTTGACGAAGCTCAGCAGCGCGCCCATGCCCAGCAGCAGCGCCGGGGCCTTGTAGGGGCGCGACCACGTGGGGCGGTCGAGGCGGTGAATCCAGCCGGCGTTGAGGTTGAGGAAGTTGAAGATGATGTAGCTGACGTTGGACGCCGCCAGCACGAACACGTAATCGGACATCAGCAACAGCAGCAGGTTGAAACCCAGGTCCGTCCACATGGCTGCGGTGGGCGCGCCATGTTCATTGGTTCGCCCCAGGTAGCGCGGCAGCCAGCCATCCACCGAAGCCTGGTAGAGGGTGCGCGAGGAGCCGGACATGGAGGTCATGATCGCCAGCAGCGTCGCCAGCACCAGCATGATCAGCACCACGTTGGCCACCAGCTTGCCGCCGCCCAGGCTGTCGGCCATGGCCTGGCCCACGCCCATGCCGCTGTAGATGGCGGGCGACAGCAGGCCGCTGTACACCGCCGGGGTCACCACCGCGCCGCTGGCGTCCAGCGCTGCCGGCGTCACCAACTGGCCCAGGCCAAGGCTGCCCTGGAACGCCATGGGCACCAGGGTAAACACCAGTATGCACAGCAGGCCGGCGTAGAATATCGCCTTGAAAGTGTCGCGCTTGGGGTCCTTGAACTCGCGGGTGTAGCACACCGCCGTCTCGAAACCGTAGGTGGACCAGGCGGCCATGAACAGCCCGCCGGCCATCAGCGACCACCCCGACAGGTCCCAGGCGCCATCCACCACGTTGCCGGCGGCGTCATGGGCCAGCGGGAACAGCGGCAGGAAGTTGGCCTGGGTGGCGTCGCCGGTGACCAGCGGCACCACGCCCACCAGCAACAGCGGAATCAGCGACGTGAGGCCCAGCACCAGGGTCAGGCGCGCCGAGCGCAGGATGCCGCCGTGCTGCACGGCGAACACGCCCAGCAGAATCACCGCGCCAATCAGGAAGGTGGCGTTGATCCGCAAGGCCAGGCCAGCCTTGACCCAGTCAAGGTTCACCAGCGTCAGTTGCCAGGTGTTGATGGCCGCGTCGGGGGCGAACAGCGCGGTGAGGATATACCCCGCCGCCAGGCCTGAACCGATGGACAGCACCGGGCTCCAGGCCAGCCAGTTGCACCACACCGACACCGGTGCGATCAGCTTGCTGTAGCGCACCCAGGCCACCGCGCCGTACACCGAGGCGCCGCCGGACTTGTGCGGGAACAGCCCGGCGATCTCGGCGTAGGTGAACGCCTGGATAAAGCCGAACAGGATCGACACGATCCACACGATCCAGGCCGGCTTGCCCACGGTGGCGGCAATGGCGCCGATGGAAAACAGCACCAGCGCCGGTACGCCGCTGGCCACCCAGAAGGCCCCTCGCCAATCAATCTTGCGCTGCAGGCTGCCGACCGTCTGGTCGGCTTGCGGCACGTCTTGGAACGTTGTCGCTTCCATGGTGATGATCCCGTAACTGGTTGAGTGAGGGCAGTCAGCAAAGGTGCCGGGAAAAGTGAATCAGGCGCGTACCCGCTGTTTCTCCGGGTCGTAGAAGATCGGTGCGGTGACTTGCGCGTCCAGGCGCTTCTGTAAACCGTCCAGCTTGCCCACCTGCAGCGCCTGGCCCGGCGCGCTGTAGCTCACGTCCACCCGGCACAGGGCAATGCAGCGGCCCAGCAGCGGCGAGCGGCAGGCGCTGGTGACCACCCCCACCTGGGCGCGGCCGTGGTACACCGGGTCGCCGTGGTGGGCACTCTCGTTGCCATCGAGCAGCAGCCCGACCAGCTTGTGGGTAGGGTGGGCGCTGCGGCGCAGCAGGGCGTCGCGGCCGATGAAATCGTCGGTCTTGCTTTTCAGCGGCACGCTGAAGCCGATGCCGGCCTCGAACGGGTCGGTCTGGTCGCAGAATTCAAAGCCGGCGAAAATCAGCCCGGCCTCGATACGCAGCATGTCCAGCGCCTCCAGGCCCAGCGGTACCAGGCCCAGCGGCGCGCCAAGTTGCCAGAGGCGGTCCCACACCTGCAGGGCGTGCTCGGGCTGGCACCACAGTTCATAGCCCAGCTCGCCGGTGTATCCCGTGCGCGAGACCATCAATGGACAGCCATCGTGGCCATCCAGGCGCCCGACCAGGAAGCGGAACCAGCCCAGGTCTTCCAGGGCGGGCTGGGTGCCCGGGGTCCAGACCATCTGGCGCAGCAGCTCACGGCTGCGCGGGCCTTGCACCGAGAGGTTGTGGATGGTCTCGCTGGCGCTTTTCACCCACACCTTCATGCCCAGGCGCTGGGCCTGCTCGCGCAGCCAGGTGCCGGCGTAGTCGTCGCCGCCTATCCAGCGGAAATTGTCCTGGCCCAGGCGCAGCAGGGTGCCGTCGTCGAGCATGCCGCCGTGTTCGTGGCACAGCGCCGAATACACCACCTGGCCGATTGCCAGGCGCCGCACGTCGCGGGGCAGGCAGTACTGCAGCAGGGCTTCGGCGTCGGGGCCGATGATCTCGAATTTGCGCAGCGCGGTAAGGTCCATGACCGCCACCCGCTCGCGGCAGCCGTAGTACTCGTCGATGGCGCCGAAGCCGTCGTAGCGCAGCGGCTGCCACCAGCTGCGGTAGTCGCTGAACTGGCGGGTGAGGGCGCTGGTGCGCGGGTGGAAGGCCGATTCGCGGGTCATCACGGGGTCGGCGTCGGCAGTGGGTCGGCTGGCCATGGCGATAGAGAAGCGCTCCTTGTCGCTGTAGACGCGAACATGAATGTCCGTGGGGTTCCAGCCATTGGCCGGGTCGATGTCATCGGGGCACGAGGTGCTGGCGCACACCAGGTCGGTCATGGCGCGCAGCAGCACGAAGTCGCCGGGCCGCGACCACGGCTCGTCCAGGGTCAGCTGCTGGTGGGCGTCGATGTGGGTGTTGTAGAAAAAATTGATCGCCGGCCACGGCTGCGCTTCCACGCCGAACGGCTGCAGCACCGCGCTGAGGTTGTCGCTGCAGTTGTCGTGCCCGAAATAGCCCTGGCTTTCGTAATAGCGCGCGGCGCACGCCAGGGCGAAGGCGTCGTGGCGGCCCACGGTGTCCTGCACCACTTGCAGCATAGGCTGCATGTGCCGGTCGAAGAACCGCGAGAACAGCCCCGGCGCAGGGTAGGCGGTGCCGTTGAGGGTGCGCGTGACGGTCTGGTCCAGGTCCAGCAACTGCCCGCGGTCCAGGGCGCGACGGTCCAGGGCGACCATGTCCGAGCACTGCCGGCCCGCCACGTCCAGCACCTGCAGGTACTGGCCTTTTTGCAGGGTGTAGCTGTGCGCGGTGCCGGGGCGCAGGGTGAATTCGTCCAGCACCTCGCCCAGCGGCTCGGGCAGCGGCGGTACCCACAGCAGCGGTTGCGCCGCGCGCTCGATGCACAGGCGCAGCTCGCTGCCGCGCAGTTGCTGCGCCACGCTTGCGGCCTGCGCCGGCGCGCCCACCAGCACCAGCAGCGCGTCGCTGGCGATGAACTGGCGGCTGAACCCGGCCGGGGTTTCGGCCGCCCACAATTGCGCGGCGGCCGGCAGTTGCCCGGGCGCCACCCCGCGTTTATGCAAGGCGGCCAGCAGGCGCCGGGCCTGGGGGCTGCCGTCGGCCAGGCGCGGGTGAATGAAGGCACCGGCCGGGGCGCTGGCCAAGGCCCACTGGGCCAGGGCGTCGCGGCCCTGGCCATCAATCACCAGCAACTCGCAGGCCTGCAAGCCTTCGAGGTCTATGATCTGCAGCGTGTCGCCGGCCTGCAACGCTACCAGCGTCAGGCCGCCGGCCGCCACCCGGTAGCGTTCCAGGTTCGGCGCCCGGGCGAACAGCCCCGGCTCGTGGGGGCGTGAGATGATCGGTGCGTTCATGGTTTCAGCCCACCGACTTGATGGGCGCGGCCGGCTCGCCCAGGTAGGCGGCCATGGAGTCGTCCAGCGCCAGCAGCCATGGCGTGTGGTGGGGCGGCGACTGGGTGCCGGTCATCAGCGAGCGGTAGGATTTGTCGCGGTAGCCCATGATGTCGCGGGCCTTGTCGTGCTTCCAGTGCAGGAACGTCTGGTTGACCGCGGCAATGTCGAAGTCCGGGTAATCGGTGGCCTGCACCAACTGTTGGATGTACGCGCCCTGGAACTCGAACATCTGCTGGGCGGTTTCCAGCGCCTGCTCGCGCTGGTGCCAGGCCTCGCCGTGGGCGTGCATGGCGGCCGGCGCGGGCAGGGCGATGCGCCCCAGGATCACGTCGCGGGCATACCAGGCCTGGGCATCGAACATGTTGAACGAGTACCACTGGTCCTGCATGCCCAGGTACAGCAGGCGCGGGTTGGCCTCCCAGAAAATGCCCTGGTAGAGGTTGCGCGGCCACAGGCGGTTGTCGGTCTTGAGGCACAGCGCATCGGGCAGGAACGGGAAATGGTGCTTGTAGCCAGTGCACAGAATGATCGCGTCGATGTGCTTGTGGCTGCCATCGATGAACCAGGCACGGTTGCCCTCCACGCGCTTGAGCAGCGGCTTTTCTTCCCAATTGTCCGGCCAGGCATAGCCCATGGGCGCGCTGCGGTAGCAGCTGGTGATGCTGCGCGCGCCGTATTTGTAGCACTGCGAGCCGATGTCCTCGGCCGAGTAGCTGCTGCCGATGATCAGCAGGTCCTTGCCCTTGAACTCCAGTGCGTCACGAAAATCGTGGGCGTGGAGAATACGCCCGCCGAAGCGCTCGAAGCCTTCGAAATGGGGCACCGAGGGCGTGGAGAAATGCCCGGAGGCGGTGATCACGTAGTCGAAGGCCTCGCTGTACACGCGGTCCTGGCCGTGGTCATGCACGGTGACGCTGAATTGCTGGCTGGCCTCGTCGTAGCTCACCTGGCGCACCACGTGGCTGAAGCGGATGTAGTCGCGCACCCCGGCCTTTTCCACGCGGCCCTTGATGTAGTCCCACAGCACCTCGCGCGGCGGGTACGAACCGATGGCGCGGCCGAAGTGTTCCTCGAAGCTGTAGTCGGCGAACTCCAGGCACTCTTTCGGGCCGTTGGACCACAGGTAGCGGTACATGCTGCCGTGCACCGGCTCGCCGTGTTCGTCCAGGCCGGTGCGCCAGGTGTAATTCCACATGCCGCCCCAGTCGCGCTGCTTCTCGAAGCACACCAGCTCGGGGATGGCGGCGCCCTGGTCGCGGGCGGACTGGAAGGCGCGCAGTTGCGCCAGGCCGCAGGGGCCGGCGCCGATGATTGCCACACGTAGGGTCATGGTCTTGGCTCTCGCTGGTCAGGGTCAGGAAAAGATCACGGTCTTGTCGTGGTTGATGAACACCCGGTGCTCCAGGTGGTATTTCAGCGCCTTGGAAAGGGCTACGGTCTCGGTGTCGCGGCCCACGGCCACCAGGTGCTCGGGCAGGTAGGTGTGGTCTACGCGCTGGATCTCCTGCTCGATGATCGGGCCCTCGTCCAGGTCCGAGGTCACGTAGTGGGCGGTGGCGCCAATCAGCTTCACCCCGCGCTCGTACGCCTGGTGGTACGGTTTGGCCCCTTTGAAACCGGGCAGGAACGAGTGGTGGATGTTGATGGCCCGCCCGCTCAGTTCACGGCACAGCTCATCGCTGAGGATCTGCATGTAGCGCGCCAGCACCACAAGCTCGGTGCCGGTCTCCTGCACGATGCGCAGCAGCTCGGCCTCCTGGCTGGCCTTGTTGTCCCTGGTCACCGGCAGGTAGATGAAGCGGATGCCCTCGCGCTCGGCCATGGGCCGCAGGTCCAGGTGGTTGGAGACCACGGCGGTGATGTGCATGTCCATCTCGCCCTTGCGGTGCCGGTACAGCAGGTCGGTGAGGCAATGGTCGAACTTGCTCACCATCAGCAGCACGCGGGTGGGCTGGCTGCTGGAAAACAGCTGCCACTGCAGCTGGAAGTCACCGGCAAGGTCGGTCAGGCCCTGGCGCAGGGGCGCCAGCTGGCCATCGACGCCGGGGTTGAAGCGAAACACCAGGCGCATGAAGAACTGGCCGGTGTGGTCGTCGTCGAACTGCGCCAGTTCGCTGATGTAGCAGCCCTGGCTGGCCAGCCAGGTGCTGACGCTGGCGACGATGCCGGAGGTGGCCGGGCAGCTGATCTTGAGAATGTAATGTTCAGGGTTCGGGTGCATGCCAGGCTCCTCAGTTCTTCGCCGTGCGTTTGCTTTTCTGCGGGTCGTCGAACGGCAGTGCGTGGGTGCTGGCGCCGGTCTCGACGCTGCCGCGCACTTGCAGGGCGACGCCGGGTTCGGCGTAGGCGGGCGCGATACGGGCAATGGCCATGGAACGGTGGGTCAGGCGTGAGTACATGCCGCAGGTGATGGTGCCCACCTGGCGGTCGCCCACCCACAGGGTGTCGCCGGCGTCGGCGGCGCGGGCGCCGTCCAGCAGCACGCCGGCGATCTTGATGCGCTCCTGGCCGCGCAGGCGGAAGTGCTCGTCGGCGCCACGAAAATCACGCTTGTCCGGCGATACGGTGAAGTCCAGGCCCAACTCCCACAGGGTGTCGCCGGCCTTGTCGTCGGCGAAGGGGTACATCTGCGAGTTGTCGTAGGGGAAGAACATCAGCGAGCTTTCCACCCGCAACCAGTCCAGGGCGGTGAAGGCGCAGGGGATGATGCCCATGCCGGCGCCCTGTGCAAGGATGCTGTCCCACAGGAACGGTGCGTCGGCGGCCTTGCAGAAGATCTCGTAGCCGCGCTCGCCGGTGTAGCCGGTGCGCGAGATCATCACCGGGCGCTCGAACAGCCTGGTTTGCAGGTGGTGGAAGTACGGCAGCTGGCGAATACCGGGCACGTACTCGGCGAGGAAATCCACGGCCAGCGGCCCCTGCAGCGACAGGTCGTGCAGGTCATCGTCGAACAGCACCGCCACCTGGCGGCCCTGGGCCGAGCGCACCAGCATCTCGTGGCCAAGCCCGGCGCCGTGCACCACCATGAAGGCGTTGGGCCCGGTGTGGTAGACGATGCAGTCGTCGACGAACTTGCCGCCTGCATCGAGCATGCTGGCGTACACCGACTTGCCCGGGTACAGCTTGGCGATGTCGCGGGTGGTGGCCCACTGCAACAGGCTTTCGGCGTGGGGGCCCACGTAGTGCACCTTCTTCAGGCCCGAAACGTCCATCAGCCCTGCGCGGGTGCGGATGGCTTCGTGGTGGTCGGCCAGGGGCGTGTCGTAGGTCCAGGCGGTGCCCATGCCGTTCCAGTCCTGCAGTTGCGAGCCCAGGGCACGGTGACGGTCGGCGAGGGCGGAAATGCGCCATGAATGGGTCATGTCAGAAGTCCTTGTGAGTGGGGAAGGCGTTCAGGCCAGGGGGTCGAATTGGCTGAGCCACTGCACCAGTGCCTGGCGGTAGCGGGTCATGCCCTTGTAGTCGGCGATTGCATCGGGCAGGTCGCGCAGCACCCGGTGCAGGCGGCAGCCCCAGCCGGGCTGGGTGGCCAGTTCGTCGAGGCTGATCAGGTAGGTGCGGATGCTGAACAACATGGCGTGGCTGCGCGCAAGCCGGGACATGTGCTGCAGTTCGACGCGCAGGTGCACCAGGCGCCCGGCGTTGTCGGCGGTCACGGTGCCGCGGTCGGCGCCCCATTGGTGGTAGGTTTCAGGGGAAGAGTCCAGGCGCGGGTTGATGGTCAGGGTCCAGTTGAGCCGGCGCACCGGGTGGCCCACCTGCACGTTCAGCAGGTACTTCAGCGCGCGGTCGAAGATGCCCATCTGGTGGGCCATCGGCACTGGCGCGTGCCACTGCTTGAAACTCATGCCGGCGTCGAAGGCCAGCGACCAGTCGGCCGGGCAGGTGACCAGGCCGGCGTCCATGTACAGGTCGTTGTCGCGCTGGTCCAGCAGGGCGAAGTCGCCTTGCACCTGGCGGCCGATGTATTCCAGCGGCGGGCAGGGCAGGCTGCCGGCATCGCCGAAGGTGAAGTGCTGTTCGATGCCCAGGGCCTGGTTACGCCAGTGCCACCGGTTGCCGTCGCGGTTCAGGCTGAACCACTGCGGGTAGTCCTCGGCCAGGTGCTCCATCAGCAGTTGCAGGGTGTCCCAGGCCGCTTCCTGCATGTGCGGCATCACCAGGCAGCGCGCGGGGTCGGCCGCCAGCACTCGGGCGCGCTCGGCCATTTCTGCCTGGTAGTGTTCGTCGATGTCGAACCAGTGTTCGTGGATGGTGCCGGGCTGGCCGGCCTGGGCGGGCTCGATGTTCACCGAGTACAGGTAGCTGTCCTCGGTGAAGGGGAACGGGAAGCGCTCGATGGCCTGGCGGCTGTTGCGGAAGTTGAACGGCGGGTGGTAACGATGCGGGGCATTGAAGTGCATGGTCATGTGCAGGTGTCCTTAAAGGTCCAGTACCAGGGGCTTGCCGCAGCCGCGCGAGACGCAGGGCATGAGTGAATGCGCCTGCTCGTCGCAGGCCAGGTACAGGTCACGGTGTTCCACGTCACCGCCCAGGTGGCGGGTGACGCATTGGCCGCAGACGCCGCCGCGGCACAGGTTGGGAATGTCCAGCCCGGCGGCCTCCAGGGCTTCGAGCAGGCTTTGCTCGCCAGCCACCTGCAGGTGGCGGTTGCTGCGCGCCAGGTGCACGGCGAACGGCTGGCCGGGCGCGGCGCTGCTGAAGGCTTCCCAGTGCACCCTGGCGCGTGGCCAGCCCAGCTGCTGGGCCTGCTCGCGCACCGCGTCGAGCAGGCGTTGCGGGCCGCAGGTGTACAAGTGACTGCCCAGGGGTTGGCTTGCCAGCAGCCGGGCCAGGTCCAGGCGCTGGCCAAGGCTTGCGTCGTAGCCGTGCAGGCGTTGGCCCAGGGCTTGTCGCAGCGGCGCCAGGTAGGCATCGCTGCGCCCGCCGCGGTAGGCGAAATGCAGCTCGAAAGAGGCGTCGCGCGCTTGCAGGGCGGCAACGTGGGCCATGAATGGGGTGATGCCGATACCGCCGGCGATCAGCAGGTGATGGCGTGCCGGTGCATGCAGGGCAAACAGGTTGGCGGGAGCGCTGATGCTCAGTTCATCGCCCACCGCGAGCTGCTGGTGGATGTACTGCGAGCCGCCGCGCGAATCCGCTTCCAGGCGCACGGCAATGCGGTATTGGTGCAGCTCGGCAGGGTCGCCGGTCAGCGAGTAGGCATTGCGCAACGTGCGCGGGCCTATCGGCAGGCGGACCTGGACGTGGCTGCCCGCCGAGAACGCCGGCAGGCTGCCGCTGACGGGGCTCAGGGTAAGCTCGCGGATCAGGGGTGTCAGTAGCCGGGCAGCGCTGACCCGTACGGCCATCCAGGCGCTCATGTGCGGGCCTCGGTGAACGGCTGGTCGGCGTCTTCGCACACGGCCAGGTAGGCGCCGAGGCGCCGGGAAAAGTGCTCGCGCACCGCCAGGCGCACGCTGCAGTGCTGGCAGGTCAGCTGGGCGGTCGGCGCAGCCTCCTGCAGCGTGCCGCAATGCACGCAGTACAGGCGGCGCAGGCCTGTGGGGGCTGCCCAGGCGCTGATTTCCTCTGCGCCAAGGCCCACGTCGCAGGCCAGGGCATGCAGGTGCCAGATGAAGGCCTCGTCGCCGATCAGGTACAGGTGGCTGCCCACATGGCTGTGGCGCAAGTGCTCGGCCAGTTGCGCTTCGATGCCCGTCGCGCTGCCTTCAAGCAGCACGGCGGCAGGCAGTTGCGCGGCCAGTTCAGCCGCTGCGCCAATGCATTGCGCCACGATGAGGTGCCGCACTGCGCCGGTGCAGGGCACCAAGGGGGTGTAGCGTGGCACGCTGCCGGCGTACGGGTGGGGTGCGGGTGTCATGCTGCCTCCAACGAGCTGTTTCCTGTTGAGGAAGATAATTTCCCCTAAGGAATGTTGGCTCAATCCCGTTTTGGAGATACCTCCTTGGGGGTAGGTGGGCAAAAGTGCAGGCGCAAGGCATGAAAGTTGCTGCCTGTTGCGCAGTGCCACAACCAAGGGAAAAGGAGGATGGAACTGAACGCTCGCAGGCTGCTGAGTGGTTGGCGTGGGTGGCGGCCAGGGCCTGGCTGGCAGCTGGGGCAGGCACGGCTGCGCCAAGCCGTGGCGGAGCTGCCGGTGGCGGTGTGCCTGGGGGACGAGGCGTTGCCGCGGCTGCTGGCCCAGGTCGAAGCGCTGCCCGGTGTACAGCGCTGTGTGTTGCTGCTGGGAGGTGAGGAGGCCAACCCCGCGCGGCGCGAACTGCTGCGGCATTGCCCGCTGACCGCGACGTGTCGTTGGCGCCAGGCCGAGGCAACGCCAGGGCTGGGCGGTTGTGCTGGTTGCCTGGCGCAGGGTGTACGGCGCCAGGTGTTGCGCCTGCCTGCCGAGGCCAATGCGCAGTTGCTGGTGGACACCCCAGCGGCGCCGGCCCGGCCGTTGCTCAAACTGCTGGCGGAACTGGCGCCTGGCCTGAGCAGCGGGGTGCAGCTGCTGCGCTACCAGCGTGCGCAGCAGCATCGCGCGGCGCACTTCCAGCAGGGGGCGCTGGCCCGCGAGCTGCACGATTCGGTAGCCCAGCAGCTGGGCTATCTGTCGTTCCAGGCCACGTTGCTGCACGGCCGCCTGCACGATCGTAGCCAGGCCGAGGCCATGCTGACCGAGCTGCGCGGCGGCCTCAGCCAACTGCAGCGCCAGGTGCGCGAACTGATCACCAGCGCCCGCCTGACCATGGACGGGCGCTCGCTGCGCCAGGCCCTGGCCGACTCGGTGGCGGAGTTCTCGCGGCGCTGCATCATCGCCTTCGAGCTGGACAACCGCCTGGCCGATGGCGTGCTCAACCCGGAAACCGAATTGCAGCTTTTGCAGATCATTCGTGAAGCGCTGACCAACGCCGTGCGCCATTCCCACGCCCGCCACGTGCGCATCGAGCTGCGCGAAACCCGCGAGGGCGGCGCCAGCATCAGCGTGGAAGACGACGGCATAGGCCTGGGGCCGGTGGCCGACCTGGACAACCATTTCGGCCTGGCGATCATTCGCGAACGCGCCGCCAGCATCGGCGCTAGCCTGGCGCTGGAACGCGTGGCCCCCCAAGGCACCCGGGTGCGCCTGGGCCTGGCGCAACTGCACGCGCAACTTTCAAGGAGACCTGCCGATGGACAGCACCCGGCTACTGCTGATTGATGACCACCCGCTGTTTCGCAACGGCCTGGCGCAGTTGTTCGCCGCCAGCGACGATTTTGACGTGGTGGGCCAGGCCGGCAGCGGCCGCGAAGGCATCGCCATGGCCGTCAGCCTGGCGCCGGCGCTGGTGCTGCTGGACCTGCACATGCCGGGGCTCAGCGGCCTGCAGGTGCTGGATGAGCTGCGCCAGTTGCAGCTTGGCTGCAAGATTCTGGTGCTGACGGCGTCCATTGACCGCGACGAGCTGTTGACCGCCATGCGCCTGGGCGCCAACGGCTATGTGCTCAAGGAGACCGAACCCGACGCCTTGTTGTGCCATGTGCGCAACTGTGGCCAGGGCGCGGTTATCCTCGATGACAGCCTGGTGGCGCTGCTGTCCGAGCAGCCGGTGCCGGCCCCGGTGCCGGACAGCAGCCTGACCGAGCGCGAGGGGCAGACGCTGTCGCTGATCGCCTCGGGCATGAGCAATAAGCAGATCGGCCGTGAGCTGGGCATCAGCGATGGCACGGTGAAGGTCTACGTCAAGAGCCTGCTGCAGAAGCTGCACCTGCATTCACGGCTGGAACTGGCGGCATGGGTGCACCGCGTAAGTCCGAGGCGCCACTGATGCTGGCGAACGATGAATGGGCCGCACTGGATGGCTACCCGGTGGCGTTGCTGTGGTTGGACGATGAAGGCTGTATTCGTCACGCCAACGCTGCCTGGCAGCGCTTGATGGGGGCCGGGGCGGGGCGGGGTGCGCTGCTGGCGTGGGTGCACCAGGAAGATCGGCCGTTGTGGGCCAAGGCCTTGCAGCGCCTGCGCGGCCAACCCGGGCAGGCGTTCAGCCAGCGCCTGCGGTTTGTGCATGGGGCCGGCGACCTGTATTGGCTTGAGGTGTGCCTGAGCCGTGGGCAGCAAGGGTTCTACCTGGCGGCTCACGATGTCACCGCGCACCGGCGCCGGGAACTCGCGCTGCAAGCCAGCCAGCGCAGCGCCTCGACCCTGCTCGACAGCCTGCCGGGCATGGTCTATCGCGGGCGCAACAACCGTGACTGGAGCATGGAGTTCGTCAGCGCCGGCTGCCTGGGGCTGACCGGCTACCCGGCTGAACGGCTGACCGACAGCCGCGACCTGACCTATGGCCGGCTGATTCACGACGCCGATTGCGACTACGTGTGGCGCGAGGTGCAGTACGCGCTGGCCCGCCGGCAGCCCTACGAGCTGTGGTACCGCATACGCTGCGCCGACGGCACGCTCAAGCAGGTGTGGGAGAAGGGCGTGGGCATCTACGCCGATACCGGCGAGGTGCTGGGCATCGAGGGGGCCATTTATGAAGTGCTGGCTGGCCCCCCGCGGTAGGGGCGGTCACGCCGCCTTGGCGTCAGCCTCGCAGGCTTCGTCCATGGCCGCCTGCAGGTCTTCGGTCACGCGCAGCTCGACGCCGGTCGGCGACATTTGCGCGGCGGCGGCGAACGGTGCGGCGCTCTCGGGGGCGGAGCGTTGGGTGCGGCGCCAGGTGAAGTACCCCACCATCAGCAGGTTGAGCAGGGCAAAGCCCCAGAACAGCCCGTTGTCGCCGACCTTGGCCATCAGTTGGCCGATGGCCATGGGGCTGACCGCCGAGCCGATCGAGTTGATCAGCAGCAGGCCCTGGATCATCGGCACCACCGCGCCGGCCGGGGCGCGGTCGGCGGAGTGGCTGACGGCTACCGGGTAGATGGCGAAGATGCCCCCGCCCAGCAGGAACAGCGCCGCGCCCAGCAACATCCCCGAGGGGCGCAGCACCATGATGGCCAGGGACAGCGCCAGGCACGCGGCGCACAGCACGATCAGCACCCACTGGCGGTCCTGGCGGTCGGACCAGCGCCCCACCGGGTACTGCAGCACCATGGCGCCGAGGATGACGCAGGCCATCATGTTGCCGACCTGGCCGAAATCCATGCCCAGGTGCTGCAGGTACAGCGGCAGCAGGGTATAGACCGCGGCGATGGCCACGCCCGAGCCAAAGCAGCCCATCACCCCGGTGGGGGTGACGCGCAGCAGTTGCCGCGGGCTCAGGGCTTCCACCCGCTCCACCAGCGGCGTGACGCGCGGGATCATCACCACTGGCATCACCGACAGCGACGCCAGCATGCCGGTGATCAGGAACGGCGCGCTGTCGCCCAGGCCCGACACCAGGCCGATGGCTGCCTGGCCGAACATGCCCGAGCCGTACAGGGCGATCATGTACACCGCCAGCACGCGGCCGCGCGCCTTGGGGTCGGAGGCCAGCAGCAGCCAGCTTTCGATCACCAGGTACACGCCCACGCACGCCCAGCCGTTGATCAACCGCAGCGCGAACCACGCCCAGGTGTTGCTGCACAGCCCTTGCACCAGCACGGTCACGGCGATCAGCGAGGCGAAGCAGCTGTAGGCGCGAATGTGGCCGATGCGCAGGATCAGCCGGTCGTTGAAAAACGAGCCCAGGGCCAGGCCGATGAAGTAGGCGGATGACACCAGGCCCACTTGCAGGGCGGAGGCGCCGGCGGCGTCCAGGCGCAGGGTGGTGATGGAAGACAGCAGGCCATTGCCCATGCTGACGATGAACAGCCCAAGCAGGGGCGCCAGCGCCATGGCCAGTAATTGTGGAGACATTGAATCCTCGGGGGTGAAAACGCTGACGCGACCGGCTCGGGTGGCCGAAAAGGCTTTAGTACGCGGCCGCCAGGTGATGCGGCGCGCAGATTCTAAGCATTTTTCGGCGTTTGGCTAGTGCCGTTGGGCGCGTTGCATGGCCGCAGGCCGCGTCCCAGCGCTGGCGCAGCGTGTGCGCCAGACGCCGCCTGCGGCAGCTGCTACATCCTGTGGGAGCTGCCACGCCAACTCCCCGTAGCAGCGGCCACAGGCCGCGTCCCAGACGCTGCGCAGGGGCTGGCGCACGGTGTGCAAGACGCTGCCTGCGGCAGCTGCTACATCCTGTGGGAGCTGGCTTGCCAGCGAGCTGTTGGGGCCATAAAAGCTCGCTGGCAAGCCAGCTCCCCCAAGACAGTTGCAGCCACGCCCACTCCGGGGGCCGCGCCCTGGGGGGTACTTGTTTTGGTGCGGGCACCCCCAGCTCCCACAAGACAGTTGCAGCCACGCCAACTCCCCCGCAGGCCGCGTCCCAGGCGCTGGCGCACTGTGTGCAAGACGCCGCCTGCGGCAGCTGCTACACGGATGGCTGGGTGGCTGCGGCGGTGGTGGTGCGTCGGCGGCAGGTGATGATGCCCACGAACGACACCGCCAGCGCCAGGATCAGGGTGCTGGTGGCTTCGGCGCGGTGCTCGGGGGTGAACAACAGCACCGCAATGGCGGCCGAGATGAACAGAATCACCGCATAGGTGGCCCACGGGAACAGCCACATCTTGAACGTCAGGGCGTCGCCATGGGTGCGGCGCATGCGCAGCTGCGACACGGCGATGGCCAAATACACCAGCAGTGCCACGGCGCCCGAGCTGGACAGCAGGAAGTCGAACAGGCTGGCGGGGGCGAAGTGGTTGAGGGCGGCGATAAACGCGCCCACCGCGGCAGTACCCAGCACGGCGCGGCGTGGCACGCCGTTGCCCGACGTCTTGGCCGCCGCCGCAGGCGCATCGCCCCGGCGCGCCAGGGAATAGAGCATGCGCGAGGCAATATAAATCGAGGAGTTCATGCAGCTGGTCACCGCCACCAGCACCACCAGGTCGACGATCAGCTTGGCGTGGGGCACCTGCAGCAGCTCCAGGGCGCGCTGGTAGGAGCCGACGCTGGCCAGCGCCGGGTCGCTCCACGGCACCACGGAAATCACCACCATGATCGACAGCAGGTAGAACACGCCGATGCGCCAGATCACCGAACGCGTAGCCTTGGCGATGTTGCGCGACGGCTCACCCGACTCTGCGGCGGCGATGGTCACCGACTCGGTGCCGATGAAACTGAACATGATGGTGATGAACGCACCCACCACGGCCGTCAGGCCATTGGGGGCGAAACCGCCGTGTTCGCGCATCAGGCTGAATACGCCGGGGCCTTCGTGCAGCGGCAGCCAGCCCATCAGCGCGGCGGCGCCGAAGCCAATGAAGCCGACGATGGCGGTGACCTTTAACAGGGCGAACCAGAATTCGAACTCGCCATATTTGTCGACGCCGAACAGGTTGGTGAAGCTCAACAGCACCACCGACGCCAGGGCGTAGATCCAGGTGTCGCACCACGGAAACCACTGATTGAGGATATGCCCGGCCGCCAGCGCCTCGATCGGCACTACCAGCACCCAGAACCACCAGTACAGCCAGCCGATGGTGAACCCGGCCCAGGGCCCGATGGCTTTTTCGGCGTAAGTGGAGAAAGAACCCGTGTCGGGGTTGGCGACGGCCATCTCGCCGAGCATGCGCATCACCAGCACCACCAGGGTGCCGGCGGCAAGATAGGCGAGGATGACGGCGGGGCCGGCGGCGGCGATCGCATGGCCGGAGCCGACGAACAGGCCGGCGCCAATGATGCCGGCGATGGACAACATGGTTACGTGGCGGGGCTTGAAGCCGTTGGACAACTGTCCGCCGCTGTGCTCATTCAGGCTCGTCATACTCTGCTCTTGTTCGAGGGTTTTGGGGGGCAGAGAAGGGCAGTGACATGAAGAGGCAAGTGATGCTCGAAGCGCCAATCCAGGGCCACGCCGCTTTGCATGTTATTGTTTTGTCAGGCGTTCCTGGGGCGCTAGCTTAAACCGGGTGCAAGCGGCAGGCTGTTTCAGTTGCGCCACGAGGCTTTCAGGGAACGACATGGGCGGCCGGCCGGGCGACGTTTCACGGCAGGTCGAGGCGCCGCCGATTCTCCCATTCCCGCACCGCGTCCATGAACAGCTTCAGCGCGATGGGCGGGTGGCGGTTGGCCGGGTAATAGAAACACAGGCCCGGCAGCGTCGGGCTCCAGTCGGGCAGCAGGTGCAGCAACCGCCCCGCCTGCACATGGGCGTCGACGTGGTAGTGGGGTATCCAGGCCACGCCGATGCCGGCCAGGGCGGCGTCCACCATCAGGTTGGTGTTGCCCAGGGTCATCGGCCCATCCACGTCAATGACTGCCACCTCTGCGCCGCGCGCCATGCCCCAGTGGTACATCGCGCCGCTGGCGAAGCGGTAGCGAATGCAGCGGTGCTGCTTGAGGTCGTGGGGCGCGCGTGGCGTGCCGTATTGCGCCACGTAGGCGGGCGAGGCCACGGCAGCGAAGCGCAGGGGCTCGCCGAACGGCACCGCGACCATGTCCAGGGGAATGTCTTCGTGCACGCGGATGCCGGCGTCGAAGCCATCGGCGACGATGTCGACGAAGCGGGTGTCGATGACGAATTCCACATGAATGTCCGGGTAGGTGGCCAGGAACTCGGGCAGTACCTCGCGGATGATCGGCCGCGCGCCGGCTTCGGCGGCGCTGATGCGTACCGAGCCCGAAGGGCGGTTGCTCGTCGACACCACCTCGGTCACCGCTTCATCCAGGTCGGCCAGCGCCGGCATGATCCGGCGCAACAGGCGCTCGCCCACCTCGGTCAAGGCCACCGAGCGGGTGGTGCGGTTCAGCAGGCGCAAACCCAGGCGCGCCTCCAGGTTGCGCATGGTGTGGCTCAGCGCCGAGGGCGACACGCCCAGCCTGGCGGCGGCGGCGCGGAAGCTCTTCAATTCGGCGATCGCCGCGAAGGCGTTGAGTTCGGACAGGCCGGCGCGTTGCATTGATGAAAAATCCTCATTACATCGTGCGCAATGGCACGGATTGTTGAGGTTTTACCATCAACCTATGCTGATGACCATCCTATCGTCACTCACGCAGAGGCAACTCCATGAGCAACAACATCTCCGCCAAGGTCGTGGTCATCACCGGCGCCAGCAGCGGCCTGGGCGAAGCCACCGCCCGCCACCTGGCCGCGCAGGGCGCGCGGGTGGTGCTGGCAGCGCGCCGCCTGGAGCGTATCGAAGCCGTGGCCCAGGCGCTGCGCGCCAGCGGCGCAGAAGCCCTGGCCGTGGCCACCGACGTCACCGACGCCGTGGCCGTGAAGGCCCTGGTGGACCAGGCCGTGAGCGCCTTCGGCCGCATCGACGTGATGATCAACAACGCCGGGATCATGCCCCACTCGCCGCTCGAGCGCCTGAAAATCGAGGACTGGAACCAGACCATCGACGTCAACATCAAGGGCGTGCTGCATGGCATTGCCGCAGCCTTGCCGCACATGATCCAGCAGAAAGCCGGGCAAATCATCAACGTCTCCTCGGTGGCCGGCCACAAGGTGCGCCCGGGCAGCGCCGTGTATGCGGCGACCAAGAGCGCCGTGCTGATGATTTCCGAAGGCCTGCGCCAGGAGGTCAAGCCCTACGACATCCGCACCACGGTGATCTCCCCGGGTGCGATCGACACCGACCTGCCCGCCAGCATCACCGAGGCCGATATCGCCGGGCACATCCAGAATTTCTACAACGAGTACGCGATCCCTGCAGAGTCGTTCGCCCGGGCCGTGGCGTTCGCCATCAGCCAGCCGCCGGAGGTCGACATCAACGAAATCCTGTTCCGGCCGACCCACCAGGAGCTCTGAAGCACCGCTGGGCCACTGGATCGAACCCGCTGGCCCTTCAGTAGTCAGCTGCAATGTGATGCAACCCACGTGAGGGTGAACCTGATGACTGACCAGAAGAACAGGCCACCGGCCGACCTGCATACCGACGCGGCGCCACAGGCCTCGCGGCGCAATTTTCTCAAGTTCGGCGCCTCGGGCATCGCCGCCGCCACCGTTTCCCATTGGATACCACCAGCGCTGGCCCACGGTGTGGCGCCGGCTGCCGAGGTCAACGACCCCGATGCGCCGGTGGCAGGCGAGCAACGCATCAGGCTGCAGGTGAACGGCCAATGGCACAGCCTCAACGTGCCGGCCAATGCGATATTGCTGGATGTGCTGCGCGACCGCCTGCAACTGACCGGCAGCAAGAAGGGCTGCGACCACGGCCAGTGCGGTGCCTGCACGTTGCTGGTGAACGGCGTGGCGATCAATTCCTGCCTGTCCATTGCCGTGCAGCACGACGGCGAGAGCATCACCACCATCGAGGGGCTGGCCAAGGACGGCGCGCTGCACCCGGTGCAGCAAGCGTTCTGGGAGCACGATGCCTACCAGTGCGGCTACTGCACCTCGGGGCAGATCATGAGCGCGGTGGCCATTCTCGATGACCCGAACTTACCCGCCGACGACGCCAGCGTGCGCGAAGCCATGAGCGGCAACATCTGCCGCTGTGGCGCCTACAAGAACATCCTCGCGGCCGTGCAGGCGGCGCGGGCGAAGATGGGGAGGGCGGTCTGATGCGTACCTTCGACTATTCCCGAGCCGATTCTGCGGCCAACGCCGTGCGCACTGCCTCCGGCACCGGCCAGCGGATGTACCTGGCCGGCGGCACCACTTTGCTCGACCTGGTGAAACTGGACGTGATGCAACCCGACCAGTTGGTCGATATCAACCGCCTGGCGCTCAAGCAGATCGAGCCGTTGCCCGACGGCCGCCTGCGGGTCGGCGCGCTGGTCAGCAACACCGATTTGGCCCGCCATCCCTGGGTGCGCCTGCATTACCCGGTGCTGTCGCAAGCGCTGTTGGCCGGTGCCTCGACGCAGTTGCGCAACAAGGCCACCACCGCCGGCAACATCATGCAGCGGGTGCGCTGCAACTACTTTCGCGACGGCATTTCGCCCTGCAACAAGCGCCAGCCGGGCAGCGGCTGCGCGGCCATCGGCGGGCTGAACCGCAGCGTGCACGCGGTGCTGGGCACCAGCGAGCACTGCATTGCCACGCACCCCTCGGACATGTGCGTGGCGGTGGCGGCCATTGGCGCCCACGTCACCGTGCAGGGCGCGACAGGGGTACGCGAGGTCGACTTTGCCGACTTCCACCTGCTGCCCGGCGACACGCCCTGGCAGGAACATGCCCTGCAACCGCACGAGCTGATCACCCACCTGACCCTGGATGCACCGTTGGCCAACAGCCGCTCGGCGTATTTGAAGCTGCGCGACCGTACCTCGTACCAGTTCGCCCTGGCCTCCAGCGCAGTGGTGCTGGTGCTCGATGGCCAGCTCATTACCCAGGCGCGCATCGCCCTGGGCGGGGTGGGCACCAAGCCCTGGCGGGCACGGGAAGCCGAACAGGCGTTGGTGGGGCAGCAGGCGACGCTGGACACCTTCACCCGCGTGGCGCAAATCGCCATGAAGGATGCCCACGCCTATGAACACAACGCCTTCAAGATTCCGCTGGGCCAGCAGGCCATCGTGCGCAACCTGCGAGACCTGACCGCCTAGGAGCTGCTCATGAGCCAGACCATCATCGGTACCGCCACGCCCCGCGTGGATGGCCGCCAGAAAGTCAGTGGCGCGGCGCGTTACGCTGCCGACCACCCCATGCCCGGGCTGCTGTTTGCCTATGGCGTGTACAGCACCATTGCCTGCGGCCGCGTGCTGCGCATCGACGATGCACGGGCCAAGGCCATGCCGGGCGTGGTCAGCGTGCTGCACCACGGCAATGTCGGGCCCTTGCACCGCACGCCGAACACGCCCCTCAAGGACGTGCTCACCGCCAGCAAGGTCGACGAGCACCGGCTGCCGTTTGAGGACGACGGCGTGTATTACCCGGGGCAGTTCGTGGCGCTGGTGGTGGCCGATACCTTCGAGCATGCGCGCGCCGCGGCTTACCAGGTAAAGGTCGACTATGAGCAGGGCGAGGCGACCAGGAGCCTGGCCGACGCCCTGCGCCTGCATGGCGCCAAGGACGGTGGCCGCGGCCACAGCCGTGGCGACCCGCAGGCCGATTATGAAGGCGCGGCGCACCAACTGGACCAGACCTACACGACGCCGGTGGAGGTGCACAACCCGATGGAAATGCACGCCACCACCGCCTGGTGGCAGGACGGCCGGCTATACGTGTACGAAGCCACCCAGGGCGTGGTCAACCACCGCAACATGCTTGCCAACGTGTTTGACCTGCCGCCGGACAAGGTCGAGGTGCGCGCGCCGTTCATAGGCTCGGGGTTTGGCGGCAAGCTGTGGCCCTGGCCGCACTCGGTGGCCGCCTGCATGGCCGCCAAGGCCACCCAGCGGCCGGTGCAGCTAATGCTGCCGCGCGCACAGATGTTCACCACAGTCGGCCACCGGCCCGAGACGCAGCAGCGTATTCGCCTGGCGACCGATGCCAGCGGCAAGCTGCTGTCCATCCGGCATGAGTCTGTCAACAGCACCTCCACCCTGGATGCTTATACCGAGGCCTGCGGTGGGGTCACCAGTAGCTTGTACTCATGCCCCAACGTGCTGGTGTCGCACAAGAACAGCCCACTCAACCGTGGCACGCCCACCTCCATGCGCGCCCCGGGTGCGGCGCCCGGGCTGTTCGCGCTGGAGTCGGCGATTGATGAGATGGCCTTGCTGCAGGGCATGGACCCGGTGGCGTTCCGCAAGCTGAACCTGGCCACCCGCGATGAAGCCTTGAACCTGCCATTTTCCGGCAACCACCTGCCCGAAGCGCTGGCGCAGGCGGCCCAGCGCTTTGGTTGGGAGCGGCGCAATGGCGAAATCGGCTCGATGCGTGAGGGCGATGAAATCATTGGCTACGGCGTGGGCGCCTGCAACTGGGAGGCGTTCCAGATGCCCACCGAGGCGCGGGTGATTCTGCGCGCCGATGGCCGCGCGCTGGTGCAGTCGGGCGTGCAGGACATTGGCACCGGCACCTACACCATTGCCGCGCAGACCGTGGCGCAACTGACGGGGCTGCCGCTTGACCGCATCGACGTGGAGCTGGGCAGTTCGGCACTGCCGCCCGGCGCACTGTCGGGCGGCTCCTGGCTGACGGCCAGCCTGATGCCGGCGCTGGCCGGTGCCACGCGCCAGGCCCTGACGCAATTGCGCGAGTACGCGGTGGCCCCGGGCGGGGTGTTTGCCGGTGCCGACGCCGAGCACCTGCAGGTTGAGGGTGGGCAACTGGTCGACGGTGAACAGCGCGCCAGTTTCGCCCAGGTGCTGGAGCGCCAGCGGTTGGCCCGGGCCGAGGGCTTCTTCCACAGCGGCGCCAAGTCGGGCGAGTTCTCCTTCCGCTCCTTTGGCGCACATTTCGTCGAGGTGCGCTGGGACCCGGGCATCTCGCGCCTGCGGGTGGCGCGGGTGGTCAGCGCCATCGACGTCGGCAAGGTGGTCAACCCGCTGGCCGCGCGCAATCAGGTGGAGGGGGCGATTGTCATGGCCATCGGCATGGCGTTGTTCGAAGCCGGCGAGTTCGACCCACGCACCGGCCTGCCGGCCAACAACAACTACGCCGAGTACGTCGTGCCGGTGCACGCCGACCAGCCGGACATTGACGTGACCCTGCTGGACTTCCCGGATTTGAACCTGAGCGAGTTCGGCGCCCGCGGCATCGGCGAGATCGGCGTCACCGGGCTGGCGGCGGCGGTGGCCAACGCGGTCTTCCACGCCACCGGCAAGCGCATCCGCAGCCTGCCCATCACCAAGGAAAAGCTGATGGCGGTGTAACCCCGTAGCAGCAACTGTCTTTGTGGGAGCTGGCTTGCCAGCGAGCGGTTGGGGCC